>DASZMV010000001.1:0-2390 GCA_035551675.1 Caulobacteraceae bacterium
GTCACCGGCGTGGACATCCCCATCCGCTCCGGCGGGCTGATGCTCGTCACCGGCAAGCAGTTTCCGAAGGGAACTGGGCGCGACTTCGCCGGCGAAGTCGCGGCGATCGACCCCGCAGAAGCCGGCTTCAAGGTCGGCGACGCGGTTTGGGGCTTCATCGAAGGCTTCAAGCCAAGCCCGTCCGCGGCGGCCGCGGAATATGTGCTGGCCCCGCTCGGCGGCTTGGCGCTTCGGCCCCGGACCATCGACGCCATCGGCGCCGCCGCCCTCTCCGGGGCGGCCGCCGCCGCGCTCGGCGTGCTGCGCGACGCCGCCAAGGTGCGGAAGGGCGACCGCGTTCTGGTCCGCGGCGCGAACGGCGGCGTCGGGGTTGCGGCGATCCAGATCGCCAAGGTCATGGGCGCCCAAGTCACCGCCCTGGTCAGCACCACCGGCCAGATCGCCCAGGCCCAGACGATCGGCGGCGGCCTGGCGTTCGACTACCACACAATCCAGCCCCGCGAACTCGGCCGCTTCGACGTCATCATCGATCCGGTCGGCCGTGGCATGAGCGCGTTTCGGCGACTGCTCGACAAGGATGGCGTCATGGCCTGTGTCGCGGTTCCTGGCCCTGGCGGCATCGCCTACATCCTGGCCTCGAGCGTCCATGGTTCACGCCGCGTGCGTTTTGTGCGCATGCCGCCGACCGGCAAGCTGCTGGGCGAACTCACCCCCTTCGTGGACGAGCACGGCGTCAAGCCGGTGATCGACAGTGAATACACCCTCGACACCATCGCCGACGCGCACCGCTCGCTCGAACGGAGCGGCGGGTTCGGCAAGCGGGTCGTCCGCTCCGTGTGATCGCCAGCTTCGACCGACGCCAGGGGAATCGCTTCAGGTTAACGCGGGCTGATTTCGGATCAGGCTTTCCAGATAATCGCTGTTGAGGCAGGCGAGCTTGCGGCGGTTCTTGAGGCTGTGGCGATCCTTGGGATGGCGGATCAGGTTCATGGCCATGTGTTTGACGATGGCCATGTTCTGGGGGCCGAAGCCGCTTCTGAGGCGCGCTAGGTCGTCGTGGAAGACGACGTCGAGCACCCAGTGGAGGCGGTTCTCGACGCCCCAGTGGGCGCGGACGGCGCTGGCGAAGGTTTTGGCGTCGAGCTTGGCCGAGGCGATGTAGTAGCGCCGCTCCGTCTCGATCTTGCCGCCCCGCATGGTGGTGGTGCGGACCATGGCGATGGTGGTCAGGCGCGGGAAGCGGCGTTCATCGGGAAAGCGGCGGTCGGAGGCGAGCCAAGCAACGTCGTGGCTGACGACGTGTCGGCGCTCTTCGAGGCGGCCATGGTCGGCATCGACGGTGTCGAAGAGCTGACAGTCGGGGGCGCCTTCGGGATCGGCAAAGAAGCTCTCGACCTCGGCCAGGAGGAGCGGCCAGTTGGCCTTCACCGACAGCAGATAGTCGCCGCCGCCGTCGGTGATGGTCTTGGCGATCTCGATCTGGGTTCCGATCGCATCGATGGTGACCAGCGCGCCGGTCAGCTCCAGGCGCCTCAAGAGCAGCGGGATGGCGACGATCTCGTTGGACTTGTCGGCCACCGCTTCCTGGCCCAGCACCAGGCGCTGGCGGCAGGCCCAGGCCGAGACCAGGTGCAGGGGCTCGCGGCCCTTGTCTCTGGCATGGGTGCGCCGCGAGGTCTTGCCGTCGATGGCGATGATCTCGGGGTCGGCGTCGCGCAGGGCCTCGACCCAGGCGGCGAAGCAGCGCTTGAACAGCTCTGCGTCGAGGGCGCCCAAGACGTCACCCAGCACGTCGTGCGAGGGGATGCCCCGCTCGAACGGCAGGAACCGGCGCAGGAAGTCGAGCCGCTCCCTGCCCCAGAGCGTGATCTCGACGAAGTCCTCCATCCCGCAGAGCGTCGCGCAGAGCACCAGCAGCAGGATCTCGGGCAAGGGATAGAGCACGCGCCACTGCTCCCGCGGGTCCTTCAGCGCTGAAAAGTGATCGAGCAGACCGACCAATGATGACATGGGCGCCTCGCATCAAAACGACGCGTCCTATGAATCACAGTTCGCCGCCTATGGGACTCCGCCACCCGCCGCCGTTAACCCGAAGCGATCACCCTGCAGTCAACGGCCTGCCCCGTTGACCGATGGCGGCGAAACTGCACCTTCAACCGTGGTTGAAGGTCAAGCCCATGCGCATTGGTGAATTGGCGGCGCGCGCAGGCGTCAGCACGTCAAAAATCCGCCGGCGAACAGCGAAAAACCAAGATGTTGCAGCACCTTGAGGCGAAGTTGGCGGAACTGGACTGCCATCTCGCCGAAGTCGGCGTGCGCAGGGCGATGGTCATGGCCCTGATCTTGGACGTTCGCCGGGTCACGAGCGACGAGATCTAAGTGTCTCTAGT
>DASZMV010000002.1:0-31049 GCA_035551675.1 Caulobacteraceae bacterium
CTCATGATCATCAGGTCGAAGCCGTCGCCGCGATGGCCGGTGGCGTCGACGGTCGCGCCGGTGATGTAGGTCTGGGCGTAGTTCCCGGGTCCCGACGCATAGGCGAAGTTGTCGACGATGACCTGGCCCGCGGTGGTGACCGACCCAGGGCCGAGGGTGAGATTGCCGCCGCCGAGCGTGGCGGAAAGATTGCTGAGGTCGAGGTCGGTGGCGCGCCGCGCGTCGAAGGGATTGGACGCGAAGCTCAGGGTAAAGTCCTGCGCTGTCGCGAACACAGCTTTGGTGTCGGTCGCGAACGCGCCCGCGCCGGTCACCGACCCGTTGTCCAGGATGCTGTCGCCGATGAAAGCGGCTGTGCCGTCATAGACCGTAAAGCTGGAGCCCGCCGCCAGCGTCAGGCCGCCGGTCGCGCCCGCGTAGTGCGCGAAAGTGATCGGCGCATCGTCGCCCTCGGTCAGGAATGTGGTGTCGCTGGTCAGGTTCGAGGTCGAAGCCAGGAAGCCGCCGACATTGACCTGGGACCCGGCGCCGAACAGCACGCCGTTCGGGTTGATGACCCAGACGTTGCCGCCGACGCTGCCGTTCACCAGTGAGGTGATGAAGCCGTAGATGTCGCTGGCGCCGCCGTTCAGCTGGCGGTTCACCACGATGGCGTTCTTGTCGGGCTCGAGAAAGGTGACCGTGTCGCCCGCGGCGATGGAGAAGCTCTGCCAATCGATGATCACGCGGTGCGCGCTCGAATAGACCGTCAGCGTCGGGCCGTTGTAGGTCAGCGTCACGTTGCCGCCGCTCGTCCCAGTGACGGAGCCGCCGTAGGGCAGGCCGTAGGAGTTGGAGCCGACCAGGGGCTGGCAGTTCCCACCCCCGAACTGACAACCGTTGAAGCGCCACGACGCCTGGGCGTATCCGTCCGACACGAACAGCTCCGGCGACGCCGCCGCCGCCTGTCCGTAAAGCTCGCCGCCTTTTCCATCGGGCAGATCGCCGAACAGATTGACCTGGTAGGGCTGGCCCTCGATGGTCAGCGAGCCGGTGATGTGCAGGCCTTCGCCGGTGGGCGAGGTGTTCTGCTCGATGATCGTGCCGCCATAATTGTAGCGGGTCGCGAGCACGACATTGCCGGCGGAAATCCACTCGTGCCCGTTGGCGACGCCGCCCAGGCCAGGCTGGAACACCCCCGGGTTCGAGTCGTCGAGCCATTCCTGGAGATAGGCGTTCGAGCCCAGGACCACCTTGGTGTTCGCGCCGAGATAGACATAGCCCATCGGATGGGCGGCAGTGCCAATGGCGCCGGAGACGATCACGTTGTCCGGCTTCTGCGCTTCCTGATAGGGGCCGCCGATCATGAAGCTCGGCGCGCCGATGCCCTGCATCGTGCCTTCGACCGAGATCGTGGCGTTGGCGCCGTAGTACTTCTCGCCCACCACCACCAACGGCGTCTTGGCGGCGTCGATGGTCAGGTCGCCGATGCGCACACCCGCGCCATAATGGCCGAAGTCTTCCAGCGTCACCTGATCGGCTTTGAGCAAGGCGAATTCGGCGCCGCTCATCTCGAACCCCGTCGGGTTGGACAGGTTGTCGCCGATGTTCATGCCGAGGTTGTTGGTCGACTCCACATAGAGGCGGCCGGCGCCGGAACTGTTGCCGACATCTATCACCGAGATCGCCGACTGGATGTCGACGTCGTTGGCGCGAATGTAAATTCTGCCCGACGGGCTGTACCCGGCAAAGTAGCCGTTGGCGGTGGCGGTCACCGGCGCGGTATTGCGGAAAGTTCCGCTGGCGACGAAGGCAGCGCTCTCGACATAGACCACGCCGGTGATGTCGATGTCCGCGCGCACCGCGCCCGACCCGTTGCCGGTGTAGCCGGCGCTCGCATCGAGAATCACCGCCTGGGCGCCGCCGATGGTGAGCGTGCCGTAGGACTGAAGATAGATGGCGGCGGGCGTCGTCAGGGCGCCAAGAGTGGCCGATCCGGCGTCGTTTTGGACGACGATGTTCTGGCCCGCGGTAATGGCGCCGGTCGTCACGTTGCCGGGCGTCGTCGCATAAAGCGTGTCGGAGAAATCGAACGCGCCGGCGGCGTTGATATTGCCGGTGGTGACATTGCCCCTTCCGGATTCTTCGATTCCGATGAGCCCTCCGGTCGAGGAGAGGTCGCCGAAGGTCGCGTCGCCATAGACGCCGACGTAGAGCGCCGCGCCGCTCATGTTTCCGACCGTCGTTCCGCCTGAAGTGTCGAGCGTCACGTTTCCGGTCGCCGCGATCGACCCGATGGTGACGCCGTCGAAGCCGTCGATGGTGACGTCCGATGTGGCGGTCACGGTCCCCAGGGTCAGCGGTGATTTTTGCTGGCTGATGACCACCGAGCCGCCGGCGATGTCGGTGTCGAGGGATCCAATCTCAGTCAGGTCGACGGCGACGTGGCCGATCAAGTCCGAGTGGCCGGCGACGTTGAAGGTCGCGTAACCGGTCGCCAGGTTGTTCACCAGGACCTCGTCGCCCGCGACATAGAGACCGCCGGCCGAGGTGATCGAGGTCGGGAAGCTGACGTTGCCGGACGATTCCGGGGCGATGGTCACGATGGTCTTGTCGGAACTCAGGCCGCCGACCGGCGCGCCGTTCACGATGTCGCCGGTCATGATCATCAGGTCGAAGCCGTCGCCCCGATTGCCGGTGGCGTCGATGGTCGCGCCATGGACCTGGGTGTTCGAATAGTATCCGGGCTGCAAGGTGGTGAGATCGGCGAAGTTGTCGAGGATGACCTGGCCGGCGACGGTCGAGGCGCCGTTCGCCATGATCAGGTCGGTGCCGCCCGAGGTGGCGGAAAGATCGAACAGGTCGAGGTCGGTGGCGCGCAGCGGATCCGGCGGATTGGCGGCGAAGCGGATGGTGAAGTTTTGCGCCGTCGCGAACACCGCCTTGGTGTCGGTCTGGAACGAGCCCGCGCCGGTCACGCTGCCGTAGTCGTGGATTCGCCCCGCGATGAAGGCTGCGGTGCCGTCGTTCACAGTGATGTTGGCGCCGTGGGCGATGACCACGGACGCATAGGCGCCGCTGGCGGAGAAGCTGATCGGGTCGGTGTCGGCGCCGCTCAGAAAGGCGGAGTCGCTGACCAGGTTCGAGGTGGTGGCGAGCAGGCCGCCCACGTTCAGGTGCGCGCCGGCGCCGAAGACGATGCCGTTGGGATTGATGATCCAGACGTTGCCGCCGACCGTTCCGCCCACCAGCGAGGTGATGTAGCCGTCGATGTAGCTCGAACCGCTGAGCTGACGATTGACGATGATGGCGTTCTTGTCGGGCTCGTTGAAAGTGACCGTCTCGCCCGAAGAGACCGAGAAGTTGGTCCAGTCGATCAGCGCCCGGTGCGCGGTCGAGGTTATGGTGAGCGTTGCGCCCGACGGGGGATTGATTGTGACGGTCCCGCCGCTGGTTCCGGTGACCGTGCCGCCGGTGGGCAGTGCATAGGCGTGCGTCGCCCACGAAAAGACGCCGAGCGCGACGCTCCGGCACAGGTTTGCCCGAAGACTGGAGGGCCGAAAAGTGGAGGGCCGAGAAGTGGAGGGCCGAGAAGTGGAGGGTTTGCGCTTGCTCATTGTTTGCTCCCTCGTCGGGCCAACAGGTCGGCGGTGCGGCGCAGCGGGTTGTCGAGGCTCATGTCGAGCGAGAATAGGACCCGGCTGCCGTAGTCGCGCTTGCCCGCGCCGCCGGACCCGAGCGTCTCGGCGTAGCTGAGGTTGAAGGCGAGGCGCTTGCCGGTGGCGAAGCGCAGGCCGGCGCCCAAATCGGTCGCCCAGCCGGGATGATGATTGCCGAACGGGATCACCGGGGTGATGCGCGCGGCGTCGGTGAAGGCGTAGGGCTGGATCAGCAGGCCATGGCCGCCGAAGCGCGGCGCCTGGATCTGCAGGGTCATGGCCACGCCGCGGTCGCCGGCGATGGCGGCGGGATCGAAGGCGGGGCCGCCGTTCAGCGAACCGAAGGTCATCTGCTCGAAGGAGAGCAGCGGCGTGTCGGTGTACTGCCAGCGGACCGAGGCGGCGACGCCGAAGGGACCGACCGGGCGGCTGTAGTCGGCCTCGCCGCGCCAGACCGTCGCCTGGGGATCGGCGTTGGAGACGCTGATCATCGGGTCGTGCGGCGCCGAGGCGCCGAGGCCGCTCAGACCTTTGCGCAGTTCGATCGAACCGTTCAACAGGCCGCCCAACATCAGCCCCTGGGCCTCGCCGCGCACGCTGACGACGCGTACCTTGTCGCGAATGAACGGGAACTCGCCGAAAAGATCGGTCGACTGGTCGACGTCCTCGAGCGCCAGCGAGCCATGGGTGATCAGGCCGCGCTGAACCCACAGATAGCGGTTCAGCGAAAGCTTGCCGTACTGGGTGTGGGAAACGAGATCGAGCGGCTTCAGCTCCGCCCCGGGTTGCGCCTTCGACCAAGCGAGATCGAGGCCGACGTCAGTTCCGGTGAACGGGTCCAGCGCATGGCCGGACGCCTGCAAGGTAATCTGGCCGTCGCCGTCGAGGGTGTGGAAAACGCCGAAGCTGGTGCGCGCATAGAGCGGCGAAAAGCCGGTCGAGGTGTAGGACGCCAGCGCGCCGTCGCGGCCCAGGGTGTGGGAGTTGGAATTGTCGACGTGGAGCTGGGCCAGCGAGTCGGGCGGCTGCACCACCAGCACGATGTCGAGTTGGTCGGGATCGCCGCGGCTCTGGCGCACGGTCGGGCGGATGTCGGCGAAGCCGAGTACGCCCGCGGTCAACAGGCCTCGGCGCACGTCGTTGGCGTTGATCGGCTTGCCGGGCTTCAGACCCCGGAAGGCGCGGTTGAGCGCGCGGGCTTCACGCGGGTCGTCGACCGCGGCTTCGATCCGGCCGAGCACGCCCTCGTGCACCGAGACGGTCCACTGGTCGTCGCCCTTGCGGATCACATCGGCGCGGGCGAACACGAAGCCGCGCTCGCGATAGGCGCACACGACCTCGGCGCCGACGCGGTTCAGCGCTTCGGGGCTGACGGTCTGGCCGACGAGGGGCTGGGTCAGGGGATCGAACCGGCCGCCGTGGAAGACGGTCATGCCGGTGACGGCGAAGCTCGAGACCTTTTCAGAGGCGACCTCGCCTGGCTGCGGCGTCGTCGGCGGCGCGCAATGGGTGTCGCCCATGGGCTGGGCCGCGACCTGCATGGCCGGCGGCAGGCGCAGCACTTCTTCGGGACTGGGCGCGCGAACCGCCTGGGCGGCGGCCGGCAGAGCAAATGCAGTCAAGCACGTGGCGAGCCACGCGCTTCGCAGAGCGGTCTTGTTCAAAGCCCCCATGCCGCCCCCTCGCAGCCACCGAGCCTACACTGCACTAAGGGCAGTCAGAAAGCAGTGTTTTCTCTCTAGTGGCGATCTCCGCAGACCGCACGCGCATGAGCGGCGGCGTCGCGGCAGGCGAGCGTCCGGTAAAAGGCGTCGCGGTCGAGCCCCTGGGCCGGCGCGTGCGCCATGACCTGCTGCGCCTCGAACACCAGTTCAGGCTTCTCGCCGATCGACAGGGCGTCCAGCGCATCGTCCCATTCCGCGAACGGACCATCGCTGCTGACCGTGGGCGTCGTCAGCGCCGGATCGACGGTGAAGGCGCCGTCGCTCTTGCGGCCCGCGAGGTCCTGGACCTGCACGGTCCAGTGGCCCGGCGCCAGATGGGTCGGCAGGCGCGCCTCGTGCGCTTCGATGTTCTGGACACTGACGGGTCCGGCTGGACCGGTCATGGTGACGGTGAAGGGGCCGACGCCCCCGAACCAGCGCACGTCCACGTCGCGCCAGCCGCCGCTCAGCCGGGCGCTGCCGCCGGTCAGGGTCGCCGCCTCGAATTCGAAGGGCGTGGGATCGCCGCCACGGGTGACCATGCTGCGCCCGTAGGTCTTGGCGTCCGGCGCGAAGGCTTCGACTCGGCCCTCGAAGGCGCGGCCCCAGCGGCTCGCGCCTGCGGGGTTCGGCACGGAGAAACTGCCCGCGTTGTACGACCGCGAGCCGCCGTCGGCGTAACGGATCTGAATGGCGGCGCCGGCGCCGCCGACCTGGACCAGGTCGCTGCCGCAGACCACGGTCGCGGTGACCGGATAGATGCGCTGGCCGCTGCGGACCACGACGACCCCGCCCTGGGGTCCGCGCACGGATTCCACCACGCCGGCCATGGGCGCCCCGCCCGGACAGGCCGCATGCGCGGCGCCTGCGGCGAACGCCATGCCAAGCGCCGCCAACACCACAAGTTTGGTTGTCATCAGTCGCCCTGTTCCAGCTTGCCGCCCCCGATGAGCTCGATGGCGTCCCCCATTAACACATAGATCGAGGCGCCGATAAAGGGCGTCGACTGCCAGTACCCCAGGCTCAAAAGCCAGGAGCCGATCACCATGCCGGCGGCGTAGAGCAGAGCCAGCGCATAGAGCTTGGACATCGCCGCCGAGGTCGCGCCCATAACGATGAATCTGAGCCAGCCGCGGTCGATCCCGTGCGCGCGGGCGTTCAGAACCATATTCAACCGATAAAACAAATGGATAGCCAGGATCATCGTGATCAGGCCGGCGATCTGCATCCACAGGGGCAGGTCGTGGATCGGGCCGATCAGGGCGAGGCCCCGCGCGGCGTTGGCCAGCACCAGATCGCCGTCGATCTCCGAATAGGGCGTCCACTGAAGATCGGGCGAAAGCGGCTGGCGCGCGCCCACGATGACGATGGCGCCGCCGCCCACGTCCGGTCCCAGCGCATCGAACAGGTCTCCCGTGTCCCACATGGTCAGGGCGCGCGCGCCGTCGGCCCATTCGCCGTGGGGCAGGGGCGGCGCCACGCCGCCGCGTTCGGGGTCGTCGAGGTGGTAGTCGATCAGCCCGCCCTGGCTGTCGAACCGGATCGGCCGGCCGCGCGCCGGCGACAGGTCGAAGCCCGGTCCGAGCTCGAAGTCCGCCTTGCCGCCGGTGTGAATGCGCTTGCGTGGACTGCAGAGCGGATGGCGGGCGAGCGCGGCCGCGAGCGCGGCCTTGGCCCCTTCCGGCGTGGGGTAGAGCGTCGCCGTGAGCGCAGTGACCGGGGCCGAGGCGAGGGCCTGGACCTTTCCGTTCAGCGAGACGCACTCATAGTAGTGTTGCAGGCGCAGGACGCCGTCGTTGGAGGCCTCGCCGTTCGAGGTGGCCCAGGCGATGTTCGGGGCCGAGGCGACCAGGGCGTCCCAAGGCGAGGGGGCGGCCGCGCCTCCGGCTTCGTCGGGATTGCGCGGCAGGTGCGAGCGCACCAGCACCAGCAAGGGCGCCCTGGGATCCGCTTCCCAGGTTTGCAGGAAATCGGTGAAGGCTTTCAGCTCTTCCGGCCGGCGGTCTGCGATGCGGGCGGTGACGTCGATGTCGACCACCGCCACCCGCGCGTACATCCGATTGGCCGAATTCAACGCGTCGGCGATCACCCCCAGCGGAGTCGCCGCGGGCAGGTCGTCGACGCCCCGGCTGCCGGCCGCGCCCTCCGGATGGGCCTGATACCAGGCCTCGCGCGACTTGCCCCCAAAGGTCGCGATCACCACCGGCTGGGCGTGGCCCGCGACCGTGTTGCGATGCACCCGCACCACCTGGTCGAACAGCGCGGTGTCCCAGGTGCTGAGGAAGGTCGATTGCTTCAGCGGCGAGTTCTGCACCGCCAGCGCCAGGAAGCCGAGGAACATGGCGAACAGGACGCGCGCCGAGATGCCTTGCCGGCGCAGGCGACGGAAGAAGTCGTCCCACCTCTGGGCGGCGGACCTCTCGCGACCGGATCGACGTTCGGCCACGGCGTGCCCCCATTCCCCCGCCCATGGTCGCCCAGCACAGGCGCCGGCCGCAAGCCTGGATGACAGGACAGGTGAACCCGCCATCAGTCCGTCCTATTTGACGCCTTCAAAGGCGCGCTCAACCGGAACGAGGTTTCATGTTCGACGCTCAACGCCCAGGCGCGCAGACCTCGGTGCAGGCCGGCGTCGCGCCGCTGCGGTTGGAGGCGGTGTCGCTGACCCTGCCCTCGGCGGCGGGCGCGGTGGAGATTCTACGCGGCGTCGATTTCACCCTCGAGCCGGGCGAACGCGTCGCGGTGGTGGGACCGTCGGGTTCCGGCAAGTCCTCCCTGATCGCCGTCGCGGCGGGGCTGGAGCGGCCGACCTCCGGCGTGGTGCGCCTGCTGGGTCAGGATCTCGCAATCCTGGGCGAGGACCGGCGCGCGCGGCTGCGGCGCGGCAAGGTCTCGCTGGTGTTCCAGGCCTTTCACCTGCTGCCCAACATGACGGCGGAGGAAAACGTCTCCGCCCCGCTCGAGATCGCGGGCGATCGCAAGGCGCAGGCGACCGCGCGCGCCTGGCTCGACCGCGTGGGGCTGAGCCCGCGGCTGCGTCACTACCCGCACCAGCTCTCCGGCGGTGAGCAACAGCGGGTCGCGCTGGCCCGCGCGCTGGCGGCGGAGCCGGCCTTGCTGTTCGCCGACGAGCCCACCGGCAATCTCGACGGCGCCAATGCGCACCAGGTCGCCGAGCTGATCTTCGAGCTGACCGCACAGACGCGCGCGGCGCTGGTGCTGGTGACGCACGACGAAGCCCTGGCCCAACGCGCCGACCGCCGCGTGCGCATGGCCGACGGCCGGATCGTCGACTCTCAGGGCGCGACCGCGTGAGCGTCTTGTCGCTGCGTTTCGCGGCGCGGGAGTTGCGCGCGGGCGTGCGCGGTTTTCGCATCTTTCTGCTCTGCCTGGCGCTCGGCGTCGCGGCCATCGCCGCCGCCAGCTCCACCGCCGAAGCTTTCCGCCGCGGCCTCGCCACCGAGGCGCGCGAGATCCTGGGCGGCGACCTTTCCGTCTCCGCCCGCCAGCGGCAGTTCACCCCCAAGGAACGCGCCGTGTTCAGCCGCACCGGTCGCGTGGCCTACGCCATCGGCGTCAACGCCATGGCCGAGGCGCCCTCGGGCGCGCGCCACGTGGTCGAACTGCGCGGCGTGAGCGCTTCCTATCCGTTGGCGGGAAGGGTCGATCTGCAGGGCGGCGGCGCGCTTCGCGATGCGCTGGCGGACAAGGACGGCGTCGCCGGTGCGGTGGTGGAGCAGACCCTGCTCGACCGCCTGGGACTAAAGCTCGGCGACAAGTTCCTGATCGGCAACACGCCGGTGATCGCACGCGCGGTCCTGGCGTCGGAGCCCGACCGCCTGGGCCGCGGCTTTCCGCTCGGCCCGCGCGTGCTCACGCGTCTTCATACGCTGGAACAGGGCGGTTTTCTGGGGACCGGCGCGCCCTACGGCGAGACGGTGCGGATCGCGATTCCGCCGGGCGACGACATAACCCAGACCGCACGCGCGTTGCGCAAGGCGCTCGAGCCTGCGCGTCTGCGCGTGCGCGACCGGAACGACGCGGCGCCCGGAATCCGCAAGCTGATCGACCAGCTGGAATATTTCCTCGGCTTCATCGGCCTCGCATCGCTGGTGGCCGGCGGTCTCGGCGTATCCGGCGCGGTGTCCGCCTATCTGGAGGCGCGCAAGCCTTCGATCGCGGTGCTGAAGGCGCTGGGCGCCGACGGCGCGCTCACTCGCAACACCTATCTGATCCAGATCGGCCTGCTCGCCTTGCTGGGCGTGGGCCTCGGCCTCGTGGTCGGCGCGGTCACGCCCCTGATCCTGGGCGCGGCGGTCCACAACAGCCTGCCGATCCCGGCCCTGTTTGCGGTCTATCCGATGCCGCTCTTGAAGGCCGGCGCCTTTGGCCTCCTCTCCGCCGCCGCGTTTTCGCTGGCCCCCTTGGCGCGGGCGCGCACCACCCCGCCCGCGGCCCTGTTGCGACGCGACTTGAACGGCCGTTTGAGTTTCGGCGTCGAGTTGATCGGCGCCCTGCTCGCCGGCGCCGCCCTGGCCGCGCTCGCGGTGGTGACCGCGCCGACGCCGCTGGCGGCCGGCCTGATGATCGGCGGTGTCGCGGTGTCGTTCGTCTTGCTGTGGCTGCTCGGTCTCTGCGCCGCCTTCGTCGCGGGGCGTGTGCGCACCGGTGCGCGAGGCTCGCTGCGCATCGGTCTCGCCAATCTCGCGGGACCGCGTTCGGCGGCGCGGACCGCGTCGCCCGCCATCGGCCTCGGCGTCGCGCTGCTGGCCGCCGTGGTGCTGATTCAGTCGAGCCTGCTGTCACAGGTCGCCGACGTGGCGCCGCGCACCGCGCCCGCGCTGGTCTTCATCGGCGTGCCGGGCGATCGCGTCCAGGCCTTCGACAGCGAGGTGGCGCAAGCCTTCGGCAAACCGCTGACTCCCAAGGTCTATCAGCGCTGGCCCTACGTCACCGGCCGTATCATGGCCGCCAACGGCAAGGCGCTCGACCGGCGCAAGCTGCCCGAGAACGAGCGCTGGGCTTTCGACAACGACATCGGCCTCTCCGCCATAGGCGCGCAACCGCCGAACGCGGGGATCGTGGCGGGCCGTTGGTGGCCGGCGAACTACGCCGGACCGCCTCTGGTCGCGCTGGACGCCGACGCGGCGCGCGCGGGTAATCTCAAGGTCGGCGACAGCATCACCCTGTCGATTCTCGGACGCCAGATCGACGCGCGCATCGCCGTGCTGCGCAAGGTCGAGTTCGGCGCCTTCGGGCCCGCCTTCACCCTCGTCGTTACGCCGCAGACGCTGGCTGGCGCCACGCTGACCAACGTCGCCATCGCCAAGGCGACGCCCGCGCAGGAGGCGGCAGTGACCCGCGCGCTCGGCCGCGATTTCCCGACCGTCGACGTGATCAGCGTGCGCGAACAGCTCGCCGCCGCCACCGACCTGTTCAATCGCCTGGCGCTCGCGGTGCGCGGCGCCGCCGCGGTCGCGGCGCTCGCGGGTCTGCTGGTGCTCGCCGGCGCCATCGCGGCGGGCGCCCGGGCGCGGGCCAAGGAAGCGGCGACGCTGAAGGTGCTGGGCGCCGCCCGCGGCCAGATCCTCACCGCCTATGCCGTGGAATACGGCCTTGTCGGCCTGATCGCCGGCGTGGCGGGGACCGGGCTCGGCTATCTCGCGGCCTGGCCGGTGGTGGTGAAGGTGTTCCAGGCCCACTGGAGCGTCGACTGGACCGGGGTCGCCGCCCTGGTCGGCGGCGCGGCCCTTCTGGCCGGCGCCGGCGGCGTTCTCGCGGCGTTGCAGGCCTTGTCCAAACGGCCCGCCCCGGTGCTGCGGGCCGAATAGCCGCAGGCCCCCTGACGCTTGCAGGCCAAGCGCCGCAGGGCCACATTAGGGGCCGGGTCCGCCCGGCGGACCGTAACGAGGTTTCATATCGCCATGAGCGATTACAACAATCAGTCTCCCTGGGGCGCCATCCCCGCACCCGCCGACATGGCCGTGGATCAGGGTCTGCGCAGGTTCATGCTCGGGGTCTACGTCAAGATGGCGTTGGGCCTGCTCCTGTCCGGAGCGCTCGCCTACCTGACGTCGTCGGTGCCGCAGGTGCGCGACAACCTCTTCGTGATCGACGGCGTGGGCCGCCTGCGCGGCTACACCGGCGTCGGAGCGATTGTCGCCTTCGCGCCGCTGATCATTCTGATCGGTTCGAATTTCATGATGCGCCGCGCCACCGCCCGGTCGTCCGGCATCCTGTACTGGGTGATCGTGGCGCTTGTCGGCGCTTCGCTCGGCAGCGTGGGTCTTCTCTACACGGGGACCAGTATCGCCTCGATGTTCCTGGTGACAGCCATCGCCTTCGGCGGCCTCAGCCTCACCGGTTACATGACGAAGCGGAACCTGTCCGGCATGCTCAGCTTCGCGATCATGGGCGCCTGGGGACTCGCCGCGGCGCTGCTGCTCAACGCGTTCCTGCTGCACTCGGGCCTGATGCTCATGCTGCTGAGCGTCGTCGGTGTGGTGATTTTCGCCGGTCTGATCGCGGCGCAGACCCAGAACCTGAAGCTGACCTATTACCAGGTCGTGGGCGACAAGGATTCGATGGGCGCACTGACCAACTTCGGCGCGCTCAACCTGTACCTCGCGTTCATCAACCTGTTCCGCTTCCTGCTGATCCTCTTCGGCGGTCGCCGCTAAGCCTGAACGGCAGCGTCTCAAATCAAAGGCCCCGGTGGAGCGATCCGCCGGGGCTTTTTGTCGGCTCAATCCACGTCGAGTGGGGGCGGCTGCGCGGAGGGGCTATGTCCGCGGGGTCGAAAACGGAAACCGACCCTGTCCGAAAGCGGACGCTCCGACGGTCTGCTATGGGTGGTTAGCGGACGCTGGGCCCTCTCACGTCTGCGGCAGCATGGGCGGGCGAGATGTTGCTCCGATTAGCGTCCGGGGCGTCCGACTGCGAACAATCCTGCGCTCCAACGGTGACTCGCGAAACATCGCCACTGCCCACGTAATCAACTCTAACCCACGACCCGTTGTGGATCGGCGCGTTATTAGGGCTGCTTGGGTCTCTCCTATCGAACTCTGGGCCCATGTACTGGAACGACTTGTTCCCGATGTCGATGCGGTCGAAGGCGTCGCCCCTCACGCCGGAGCCCAAGTGCACAAAACCTACGCACCCTTCGACATGGCCTCGAGGCGCAATCCATGCGCGGTACGCGGCCAAGCCACCGGCGACAACCAGCACAACGAGCATCGAGATGGCCCAGAGGAGGGTAAGAGGCTTTGTTTGGGGTCGAAAAAACGGCAAGTTCAATTTGTGCCCAAAGAGTCCCCCGATCAAAAGGGCGATAAGTATTCCGAATACGGCCAAGTGTGCGCCGCCGGCCGATAACAAACTATCGTCGTACACGACCTTGGCGTTCTGCATCGGGTGCTCCCATGTCATTTTAATAACTCGGGATGGTCGCGCAATGGTCGGGCAGCCGGGCTCAACCGCCGCCAATTCGCAGCCAACGGACTTCCGCTTGCGTCCGCTATGGGTTGACCCTGGCCCTGACCACCTAGCCTGGAAGCAGACACTCCAATCCGGGTATTGGTGGCGGGCGCTACAGCGGACGTTCCTGAGGTCCGTTGAGCGTGGAAAGCGGACCTAAGGTTTGCACTGGAAAGCTGTCGCCTATCGGTCGCGCCAAGCTTTAGCGCGCGCGAATAGGAGCACGTGTTTCCACATTTCCCCAAGGTTCAGCGATCAGCTTTAGAGACCCAGTTATACATCATGGTCTGCCCTGCGTTACGCGGGCCCGCAGCGATCACTACCCAGGGACCCGATTTCAGACCCGCGATCGCTCTGGCGCGAAGGTCCGCAGCGGTCGTCGTGAAGTACTCGCGCGACTTACCGTGATCGATGTAATTCCAGTACCACATCGCTCCGTCGCGATTGGTTGGTGCGACCCCAATGTGCGAAGCCATTGCAGAATTCGCGTTGGCAGAGTCCGGCGACGCGAAGATGAAGCAGGCCTTCCGACGGGTCGGCAGGGGCAACCCGCTGTCGGCGGGCTTCACGCTGTTCTCCACCATTAGAAGCCACTGTCCCCTGGTGTCTGACTTTTCGAACCTGCGCGCACCGTTCGCGACTTCGTTCGGCGTCTGGGCTACCTTTCGCCAGCCGGAAGCTGTCGCGACTGCGCCGACCTTCGCAGCTTCGGCACCGGTGTCGAGGCAGATCGACTTGAAAGCGAGCATCAGCTGAACATCATTGTTGGCCGGTGCTGGAACGGCAGCCTCTGCCGGGACGATCATGAGGCCCAATAGCGACATACATCCGGCTAAGAGAGATCGACGCAATGCCATGAGCTTCTCCGAGGCCTGGTGTTATTTTGTACCCAGTAAGAAGCGCCAGCTAAAGGGCGCAGGTTTGGAGCAGATCGTTTGCAGTTTCGGGACCGATATCAATGTCCGCTTTGGGTCGTTAGCGGACATCGAGGCCGCAACCGAAAGCCGACATCCGCCGATCATGTCGCCTACACTCGACGTGACCTGAGCGCTTATTCCACGACGCTGAACCGGCCCTTGTCGAAGACCCGCAGCACCTGGGCCAGCTCGTGGCCCCGCTTCACGATCACGCCGCCGTGGCTGATCACCGCCCAGGCGCCTTGGCGGCGCGCCAGCGCGGGACGTTTTTCGATGCGGTAGAGCGGCGCCTCGGAGGCGCGGCGGAAGACGGCGAAGCTGGCCGCTTCCAGGCCGGAGCCGATGGCGTAGTCGCGCCATTCGCCCTGAGCCACCATCCTTCCGTAGACCCGAAGGATCTGATCCAATTCGCGCCGGTCGAAGAACACCGTCCTTGGACCCGGCGCGGGACTTATGATGTCGATGCTCATCGCAAGGAGCCTAACCCCTGATTCTGTCACAGTGGAAGCCGTGTCGTGGCGGACACGTTCCGGGCCGATCGTGACTCACGGTTCATGCTTCGTCTTTAAATGGCCTTATTTCGGTCCCGCGCCCGCCCAAGGGGGCTCCGATATTGGTTTGGTCGGCCGGTCGGGGTCACGGCGAGATCCCGGATCCTGAACAGCCCCCCCAGCCCCCCTGGATTTAATCGGGGTCCCGGTCGGTCGACAGTTCCTCCAAGCGACAGACGCCCGCTCCATCCTCCCCCCATGGTGCGGGCGTTTTCGCGGCCGGAGTTCGGGAAAAGAGAAGAGAGTCCACGGACCACACGGAAAGCACGGACGCGCAGCGTCTCTCGTTGAGAACTCTCGACATTCCGGGAATTCAAACGCCGCCGCCAAGCGGCGGCATTCCGTGATTTCCGTGTGGTCCGTGGACTCTCTTTTCGCGACGCCTAGAGCCGGCGGGACGCCAGGATGCGGCCCGTCTTTGCGGACTGGACCAGGATCACCGACTTCAGGGCCGGGTCGGAGACTTTGGGGAGTTTGTAGGCGTGGCTGGCGCCGCGCCAGGGGCCGAGCTTGACCAGTTCGCGGACGACGTCGGCCTCGCGGATTTGCTTGCCCTTGTTCTCGCCGGTCTTCACCTCGACCTCGCGGATTTCCGGGGCATAGCGGACCAGCCAGACGTCCGCCCCGCCGGCGGACGTGCGGCCCCCGCCGACCACGGCCCAGGACAGGCTGCGCATGGTGATCTGGGGCCGCGGCTCGGGAACACGGGCGGCGGCCTTGATGGCGGCGGCGACCTCCTCGCTTTTCAGCCCCGACATCTGCGCGCGGCCGTCGACGACCACCTGGGGCGTGTAGACGTCGCGCAGCTTCATCGCCTTCATGTAGGCGTGCTGGCGCTCGGAGAACTCCGGCTTGGCCCAGGCGTCGCGCCAGCCGAGGTAGTCCCAATAGTCGACCGGGAAGGTCAGGGCGATCACGTCCGGCTGGTCGGACAGCTTGATGATCAACTGGTTGGCCGCCGGGCAATCGGCGCACCCCTGGGCGGTGTAGAGCTCGACGACCACAGGCCGCGTCGCGCCGTGGCGGGCATGGTGGCGAACCGCCCGGGCCGTGGCGGACCCGGCGATGGGGAAGATCAGAAGGGCGGCGATCAGCGGCGCGGGTAGTCGCATGGTCGCTGCTTATCCATTCCGCCCGGGTCTCGCACCTCACCCTGGCGTGAGCGGGCGGCGCGGGGAGACCCTGCCCCGGCGCGCCGCCTGCCGCAACCTTGGATTAAGCTGCGTCTTTTGCCCCGTCCTTGGCCAGGTTCCTGAGCACATAATTCAGAACGCCGCCGGCCTTGAAATACTCGAGCTCGGTCTGGGTATCGATGCGGCAGCGGACCGGGAAGCGGGCCAGCTTGCCGTCCGACGGGCGGAACAGCTCGACCATCAGCTCCTGGCGCGGCTTCACGTCCTCGAGGCCGCGGATGGTGACGATCTCCTCGCCGGTAAGGCCCAGTTTATGCCAGCCCTCGACCTTGAACTGCAGCGGCGCGACGCCCATCCCGACCAAATTGGAGCGGTGGATGCGCTCGTAACTCTCCGCGATCACCGCGCGAACGCCCAAGAGCTTGGTGCCCTTCGCCGCCCAGTCGCGCGACGAGCCGGTGCCGTATTCCTTCCCGGCAAACACCACCAGGTGGCGGCCCTCCGACTGGTAGCGCATGGCCGCGTCGTAGATCGACATGATGTCGCCCGACGGGAAGTGCTTGGTCACGCCGCCTTCGATGTCGGGCGTCATGCGGTTGCGGATGCGGATGTTGGCGAAGGTGCCGCGCATCATCACTTCGTGGTTTCCGCGACGCGAACCGTAGGAGTTGAAGTCGATCGGATCGACGCCGTGCTCCTGCAGCCAGAGTCCCGCGGGCGAGGTCTTCTTGATCGATCCCGCCGGCGAGATGTGGTCGGTGGTGATGCTGTCGCCGAAGATGCCGAGCACGCGCGCTTCGATGATGTCCTTCACCGGCGCCGGTTCCATGGTCATGCCCGCGAAATACGGCGGGTTTTCCACATAGGTCGACGCCGGATCCCAGGCGTAGGTCTTGCCGCCCGCGACGTCGATGCCCTGCCAGGACTTGTCGCCCTTGAACACGTCCTTGTAGCGTTTGGCGAACATCTCTTCGGAGACGACGGCGCGCTGGATTTCGGCGATCTCGGCCGATGTCGGCCACACGTCTTTCAGATAAACCGGCTGGCCGTCCTTGCCTTCGCCCAGCGGCTCGCGCGCCACGTCCTTACGCATGGAGCCGGCGAGCGCGTACACGACCACCAGCGGCGGCGAAGCGAGATAGTTCGCGCGCACGTCGGGGTTCACGCGGCCTTCGAAGTTTCTGTTTCCGGAAAGAACGCTGACGGCGACGAGATCGGCTTCGTTCACCGCATCCGACACCGGCTGCGGCAGCGGGCCGGAGTTGCCGATGCAGGTGGTGCAGCCGTAGCCCACCAGGTTGAAGCCGAGCGCGTCGAGGTCGGCGCTGAGGCCCGCCTTTTCGAGATAGTCGGTGACCACCTGCGAGCCGGGCGCCAGCGATGTCTTCACCCAGGGCTTGGGCTTGAGGCCGAGCGCATGGGCCTTGCGCGCCACCAGGCCCGCGGCGATCAGCACCGAAGGATTGGAGGTGTTGGTGCAGCTGGTGATCGCGGCGATCACCACGTCGCCGTGACCGATGTCGTAGCTTTCGCCCTTCACCGCGGTGCGCCTGTCCGCGTCGGCGCCCTTGCCGAAATCACCGGCGAGCGCGGTCTCGAACATCTTGGCCGCATCGAGCAGGGGTACGCGGTCCTGCGGCCGCTTGGGGCCGGCCAGCGAGGGCTGCACCGTGCCGAGATCGAGGTCGAGGGTGTCGGTGAACTCCGGCTCCTCGACGCCTTCTCCGCTCCACAGTCCCTGCTCCTTGGCATAGGCCTCGACCAGGGCCACGCGGTCCTTCTCGCGGCCGGTGGCGGTCAGGTAGTCGAGCGTCGCCTGGCTGATCGGGAAGAAGCCGCAGGTCGCGCCGTACTCGGGCGCCATGTTCGAGATGGTCGCCTGGTCCTCGATGGTGAGGTTGAGAATGCCCGGGCCGAAGAACTCCACGAACTTGCCGACCACGCCCTTCTTGCGCAGCATCTGGGTGACGGTGAGCACCAGGTCGGTGGCCGTCGCGCCCTCGGGCAGGCGGCCGTCGAGGCGGAAGCCGATGACTTCCGGAATTAGCATCGGAATGGGCTGGCCCAGCATGGCCGCCTCGGCCTCGATGCCGCCCACGCCCCAGCCCAGGACCGCCAGGCCGTTGACCATGGTCGTGTGGCTGTCGGTGCCGACCAGGGTGTCGGGATAGGCCAGAGTCGCCTTGCCTTCAGAGGCGGTCCACACGGTCTGGGCCAGGTATTCCAGGTTTACCTGGTGGCAGATGCCGGTGCCGGGCGGCACCACGCGGAAGTCGTTGAACGCCGAGGAGCCCCAACGCAGGAAGCGATAGCGCTCGATGTTGCGCTCGTACTCCTTGGCCACGTTCTCCTTGAACGCCTTCGGGTTGCCGAAGAAGTCGACCATCACCGAGTGGTCGATGACCAGGTCCACCGGGTTCAGCGGATTGATCTTTTCAGGGTCCGCGCCCAGCGCGGTCATGGCGTCGCGCATGGCCGCCAGGTCGACCACGGCCGGCACGCCGGTGAAGTCCTGCATCAGAACCCGCGCCGGGCGGAACGAGATCTCGTGCTCGACCGAGCCCTTGTTCTCGATCCAGGCGGCCAGGGCGTCGAGGTCGTCGCGGCCGACCGCGAGGCCGTCCTCGTTGCGCAGCAGGTTCTCCAGGAGGACCTTCAGGGTGCGGGGCAGGCGACCGATTCCCGTCAGGCCCGCTTCCTCCGCGGCCGGAAGGCTGTAATAGGCGTACTTCTTCCGCCCGACGGTCAGTTCCCGGCGGGTGTTTAGGCTGTCAATGGACGGCATGGATGATCCTCTCGATCAATGCGGCCGCCCCAAAACGGGGTGCAGGCCAAAGACCTCTCACGGGACTGGGCGCTTGAAACCGGAAAGCACAGGTTGCCGGTTCGCGCCGCAGAGTCCCCGCGCGGCCGCGGTCGTCATAGACCCGCGTTCCCGGCGCGTCGAGGGCGAGGGGATGAAGATTTCGGGCCCCGGATGCTGACCGGACTGGCGGTCGAAAACCTGTCGCTGGCCAGGGGTCACCGGACACTGTTCGAGGGCCTGAGCCTGGTGCTCGAACCGGGCGAACTCCTGAGCCTGACCGGAGCGAACGGCGCGGGAAAGACCTCGTTGTTGCGGGCCGCCGCCGGCTTCATCCGTCCCCAGAGCGGTACGATCCGGTTCGAAGGGCAGGACGCGGACGACGCGCGCGCCGAAGCGCTCCACTACCTCGGCCACCAGGACGGATTGAAGCCCGCGCGCACGGCGTGGGAGGAGCTGTGTTTTCAGGCGGAGTGGTGCGGCGGGTCGCGCGACAGTGCTCGTGCGGCGGCGCAAAGGTTGGCGCTCGAACCGCTGTTGGATCTGGAGATCCGCAAGCTCTCGGCGGGTCAACGCCGGCGCGTGGCGCTGGCGCGGCTGATCTCGGCGCCGCGGCCGCTCTGGCTGCTCGACGAGCCCATGGCGCCGCTCGATGCGGAGCGACGTTCCGTCTTCGGAACAGTGATGGCGGAACATCTGTCCGGCGGCGGGATGATTCTCGCCGCGGTGCACGACCCGCTGCCGCTGGCGGGCCGCGCGCTGCAGATCGGAGGGCCGGCGTGAAGGCGTTCGGGGTTCTGCTGCGCCGCGAACTCGACCTCGCCTGGGGCGGTGGAGGCGGGCCGGTGCTGGGCTGCGCTTTTCTCGCCTGCGTAACGACGTTGCTGCCGCTGGCCGCCGGATCGTCGCTGGTGCGTCTGTCCGGCTTTGCGCCGGGCGCGGCGTGGGTGGCGCTTGCGCTCGCCTCGCTGCTGTCGCTCGAGCGGATGTTCGAACGCGACTTCGAGGACGGCGCCCTGGACCTCCTGGCGCTCGGACCGCTTCCGCTCGAGGCCGTCGCCCTGGCCAAGGGCCTCGCCCAATGGGCCGCCAACGGCCTGCCGCTCGCGGTGGCCGCGCCGATCGCCGCCGTTGCGTTGGGCGCCAGGCCCGAGGTCGCTTTGCTGATCTTTGCCTGCGCCGCGATCGGGGGTCTCGGCTTCGCCTTCACCGGCGGCGTCGGCGCGTCGGTGGCGCTGGGGGCGCGTCGCGGCGGGGTGCTGATCGCGGTGATCGTGCTCCCGCTGTTCGCCCCACCGGTCATTTTCGGCGCCGGCGCGGTCGGCGCTTATGCCGCCGGCCTTCCCTGGATTGGAGGGTTCGGGTTCCTGTGCGCGTACAGCCTGGCGACCTTGGCGCTGGCGCCTTTCGCCATGGCGGCGGCGGTGAGGAATGCGTTGAGCTGATGGGCACGGAGGAAGAGGAGAAAGAGGAGAAGAAGGAGGACTCTCTTCGCCCGCGCAGCGGGCCTTCAATTCGATTGCGGCTTCGGCGCGGAGCGCTCGAAACGCCGACCCCTCCTCTTTCTCCTCTTTCTCCTCTTTCTCCTCTTCCTCGGTGCTTCCCTGGCTCTGTGTCTTGTTCCAACTCCGCCGCCGGACTAGACCCGCGCCCGTGATCTTCGGCCTCGCCAATCCCCAGCGGTTCATGAGCGCGACGCGCTGGGTCGGGCCCGTGCTCGGCGGGCTCGCCGCGATCCTGCTCGCCGTCGGAATCTGGCTCAGTTTCACCGCGCCGCCGGACTATCAGCAGGGCGAAAGCGTGCGGATCATGTTCGTGCACGTCCCCGCCGCCTGGATGGCTTTATTCGTCTACGCGTGCCTGGGCGGCGCGAGCTTCTTCAGCCTGATCTTCCGCCACGCCCTGGCCGACGCCGCCGCCAAGGCCGCAGCGCCCTTGGGCGCCGGATTTACCGCGCTCGCGCTCGCCACCGGATCGCTTTGGGGGAGGCCCATGTGGGGCGCCTGGTGGGTGTGGGACGCGCGCCTGACCTCGGTCCTGATCCTGTTCTTCTTCTACCTCGGCTACCTCGCGCTCCGCGCCGCGCTCGACGATGCGCAGCGGGCCGCGCGCGCCTCGGCGATCCTGGCCTTGGTGGGTCTGATCAATGTGCCGATCGTGCATTTCTCGGTGAACTGGTGGAACACCCTGCACCAGCCCGCTTCGGTGTTCCGGCTCGGCGGTCCGACCATCGCCTGGAGCCTGCTCCTGCCGCTGATGATCATGGCGCTGGCCTATACCGTCCTGTTCTTCGCCCTGTGGATCGTGCGCACACGGACCGAAGTGATCCGCACCCGCGCCGAAGCGCTTACCCTCAGACGCGCGGGAGGCGCCTGATGCTGCATCTCGACATGGGCAAGTACGCCGTCTTCGTCTGGACCGCCTGGGCGCTGAGCGCGCTCGTGCTGGCCGGCCTCACCGGCGACACCGTCGTGCGTGCGCGCAAGGCCAAGGCCGCGCTCGCCCGTGCGGAGGAACAATCCAAGTGAGGCGCTGGATCGCGATCATTCCGCTCGTGGTGCTGGCCGCCCTGGCGGTGATGTTCTTCGGCTGGACGTTGAAGCGCGACCCGCACGTCTCGCCCGACGAACTGATCGGCAAGCCGGTGCCCGCCGTCGCGGTTACCCCGCTCGCGGGTGGTCCGCCCACGCCCTTGAACGGCGCGGTGAAGGGGCCGGCCCTGATCAACGTCTTCGCGTCGTGGTGCGCGCCCTGCCGCACCGAACAGCCCCAGCTGCTGCGTCTGCAGAAACTGGGCGTGCGCATCGTCGGCGTCGCGTGGAAGGACGATCCGGTGAAGACCCAGACCCTGCTCGGCGAAATCGGCAATCCCTTCGCGGCGGTCTATTCCGATCGCGCCGGCCACGCGGCGGTCGAACTCGGCATCTCAGGCGCGCCCGAAACCTTCGTGGTCAATTCCCACGGCGTCATCGTCGACAAATGGCCCGCACCGATCACGGACGACGACGCCGATCGCTTGGTCCGCGAACTGAACAAGGCGGGGTAGGGCTACGGACCTCCCGGAGCGAACGAACCTCATATGTCCGAGCCGCCTCGGCGCGCAGCGCCAATTTGGATAGAGCACGCAGAGGAAGATTGAGCGCTCAGCGGGCTCATCACCGCCGGCTCCGCGCTTCTCCGCGGTCTCTACTAAAATTGGCGCCTCCGGCGCGGCCGTCAGCCCGGTAGAAAGACCGCGTTAACCCTTTCTCTACAGACCTCGTTAAGGATTGCGGCGTGGCTTCGCCGATCCGTCCCTTACCGCCGTCCTTCATCCCGCCCGTTCGCCAGAGCGATCATGCGTTGGCGGCGCAGCGTGCGTTTTTTCAGGCCGCGTTGAGCGGGACCGCGTCCGCAGCGCCGGCTGCGGCGGTCCAGACTCCCAAGGCGGTTCAGCCCACGCCGCGGGTGCAACAGGCGGACGCGAGTGAGTCTCCCCGCGGCTGGGCGCGGCCGGGATCGCGGCTCGACATCAAGGTCTGAGGGCCGAGGAAGCCCGCAAGAGGCGCGCGCTCAGGCGGCCTTCTTGTTGATCTTCTTGTTCTTCTTCTTGTCGGTCTTTTCGGCCTTGGGCGCCTTGTCGCGCTTGGGGTCTTTCTTCTTTTTCTTCTTCCGGCCGTCGGTGGCGTCGCCCGACGCCGCGGCCGCAGCTTCCTCGCCCGCCCGGGCGAAGGCCTTGAGGCCCGAGATGAAGCTGTTGCGCTTGCCGCGCGGCAAGAGCGCCAGGATTTGTTTGTCGGCGGCGTCGACCTTGGGCTTGGCCTCGTTCAGTTCGGCGCGGCCCGCGTCGGTCAGACTGACGGTGTTGGCCCGCGCGTCGAGGCTGGAGCGCTCGCGCTCGAGTAGGCCCTTGGAAATCATCCGCGCCACCATGTCCGCCAGCGTCGAGCGGTCGATGCCGGTCGAACGCACGAGGTCGGTCTGGGTAAGGCCCGGATTGTGCGCCACCGCGGTCAAGACCGCGTACTGACGTTGGGTCAGGCCGTCCGGCCCGGTTTCGGTGGAATAGAGGTCCAGCGCGAGCTGAAGCACCCGGTGCAGCAGATGGCTCGGGGACTGGTCCAGCGGGCTTTCTTCGGCCGCGCGGCCCGACTTGCCCTTGGTCTTCGCCATGGTCCGATCCTCAGCTGGCTGTGCAATTGATATAGCACGGCTCAGCGACAGTTCGATAACAGACGCTCCGTGGACGGAAACCCTCGCGCCGGCGTTTTCGAGCGCCTAGGTTCGTGGCGTGGCAAAGCCTTCCGACCCGTCGTTCTCGCTCCAGGTCCCGGCCGGCGACAACCGTCCGCGAAGGGTCTGCGACCGCTGCGGCTTCATCGACTACGTCAATCCCAGGATCGTGGTGGGCGCCGTGGTGGCGCTGAGCGAGCGGGGACCGGCCTTCGGAGAGGGCGCTGTTCCGCTCGCGGACGTAGGGATTCTGCTCTGCCGTCGCGCCATCATGCCGAGGCGCAATTACTGGACCCTGCCGGCCGGCTACCTCGAGGAGGGCGAGACGGTGGCGGAGGGAACGCGACGCGAAGCCCGCGAGGAGGCCCTGGCCGACCTGTCGCTCGACGGCGTGTTGGCGATCTATGACGTCGCCCACCTGAGCCAGGTGCAGATCTTTCACCGCGCGGGCCTGAACACGCCGGACTACGGCGCCGGCGAGGAGACGCTGGAAAGCCGCGTCTTTCTCTGGGGCGAGATTCCCTGGCGCGAGCTCGCCTTCTATTCCGTGTCCTGGGCGCTCGACGCCTTCGAACAGAGCCGGTTGGAGACGCGGTTTGCGCCGTTCGGCAACCCGTCGGAACGCGACTGGTTCATGCCGGCGGGGGTTTAGAAGCCGGGATCCGGCGGCTCGGCCACCGGCGGCTTTTCGTCGGTCTGCATGTGCTTCATCAGGAACGGCGCCTGGGCCAGCGAGAAGATCAGCACCACGACGAAGTAGACGAGTTTATAAGTCACCCACATGCCATCGCTCTGGGTGCGCCAGACGATCTCGTTCAGGATCGCGCTCGCCACGAAGAACAGCACATAGCGAATGGTCAGAACCCGCCACGCCGCGTCGTTCATGACGATGCTGGAGCCGAGCAGCGCGCGCAGCGGATTGCGCTTGAGCACCAGGCCCGCACCCAGCGCGATGGCGAACGCCAGATAGGCGAACGTCGGCTTCATCTTCAGGAAGCTGGGGTCGTGGAAGATCAGCGTCAGGCCGCCGAACACCAGCGCGAAGGCGCCGTAGGTCAAGGGCATCGGTGCGATGCGCTTTTCCAACAGATAGCCGATAATGATCGCCACCACCGAGCCGATCATCAGCGTCGGCGTCGCGGTGATCAGCGCCGCCTTGTCGTGGTGCATGCGCGCCACGATGAACACGCCGGCGAAGGCGACCAGCGCGCCATAGTCGACCGCTACACGAAGCCAGGTTTTCAACTGCGGGCTCAAGCGTCTGTCTTTCCTATGCTTGGTCGAGACCGACGAGCGAACGCGAAAAGGCGCGCGCGTCGAAGGGCTGGAGATCGTCGATGCCTTCGCCGACGCCGATCAGCTTGATCGGAGCGTCCGACGCCTGGGCGACGGGCACGAGCACGCCGCCGCGGGCGGTGCCGTCGAGCTTGGTCATTACAATGCCGGAGACGAAAGCGGTCCGGCCGAAGATCTGTTCCTGGGCGAGCGCATTGCGCCCCACCGTGGCGTCGAGCACCAAAAGCGTCTCATGCGGCGCATCCGGATCGATCTTCTTGAGCACCCGCACGATCTTCAACAGCTCGTCCATCAGCTGCTGCTTGTTCTGCAGCCGCCCGGCGGTGTCGATCAGCACCACGTCGTAATCTTCGGCGCGCGCCTTCTCGAACGCGTCGTAGGCCAGGCCCGCCGCATCCGCGCCCGGCGGCCGCGACAGAAAGCTCGCCTTGGCGCGCTCGGCCCAGATCTGCAGCTGTTCCACCGCCGCCGCGCGGAAGGTGTCGGCCGCCACCACCATCACCTTGGCGCCCTGGCGCGTCAGGTCCGACGCGATCTTGCCCAGCGTCGTGGTCTTGCCCGACCCGTTCACCCCCACGAACAGCACCACGAAGGGGCGCGGCCCGCTCAGCGGATCGAAGGACGCCTGCCGGGGCTCCAGCTCGGCGGCAACCGCCTGGGCCAGGGCCTCCTTCACCTCCCGTTCGTCGGAGGTGTTGCCGAAGCGCAGTTCGCCGAACCGCTGGGCGATGCGCGCTGCGGCGGCGGGGCCGAGGTCGGCCTCGATCAGCTGCTCCTCCAGGTCGTCCAGGGCCTGGGCGTCGAGCGGCTTCTTCACGAAGCCCGCCACCACCTGCTCGGTCATCTGCCGCGAGGAGCGCGACAGGCCGTCGGTCAGGCGCTGGAACCAGCCCTTTTTTGCCTGGGGATTGTGGGAGGAGGGGCCGTCGGTCATGGCGCCCCTTTAGCGGGTGCGGCACCGGGGTGACAGTCTAAAGCCGCCGGGCGCTGTCCCGGGCCCGCGATTGCCCCCCCAGCGCCGCCGTGGTGAAATCGGCCGCTGGGGGACTTGGCTATGCTGCGTGGACTTCGAACGGCGCTGATCGTGCTGGCGCTCGCCTGCCTGGGCGCAGGCCTATCGGTGACGGCGCGGCCCGCCTTCGCCCAGGATCAGGGCCTGGGCTTGCGTGAGGCCGAGCGCTCGGTGGTGCGGATCATGGTCCTGCACCTGGACGCCAACGACCAGCCGATCGCGCTGGTGGGCGGGTCGGGCTTTGTCGTCGCGCCCGGCAAAATCGTCACCAACAACCACGTGGTCACCCCGGTCGAGGGCTCGGTCAGACAGCTCTATTACGTCGTCCCCGACCGCTTCTCCGGGACCGAGGGCAAGGACGCCCAGCTGCTGCAGACCTGGCCCGCCGCCGACCTCGCCTTGCTGAGCGCGCCCGAGATCGCGGCGCCGGCGCTGAAGATCGCCGCCACCCCGCCGGGCAAGGAGGCGACGGTGCGCGCGCTGGGCTATCCCGGCGTCACCGACAGCATGCGCAATCTGACGCTCGCCAAGCGGCTCGAACCGTCCGAGCCCTACGTCACCTCCGGCTCCATCGCGCTTTTCTCCGACACTGCGCCCGGCGGCGCCGAGGTCGAGACCATCTTCCACACCGCCGCCATCGACCACGGCAACAGCGGCGGCCCGCTGATCGACGAGTGCGATCGCGTCATTGGGGTGAACACCTGGGGCGCCGCCGACACCCTGGCCGACGACGGCCAGGTCGAAAGCCACCAGGGACAGTTCGCCGCCATCCGCTCGACCGTGCTGGCCAAGTTTCTCGACAACTCCGGCGTCAAGGGCGACATCGACTACGGTCCATGCGTGAAGGCGCCCACCGTCGATCCGGCCATGGCCGCCGAGGTCGACAAGGCCAACGCCGCCGCGGCCAAGGCGCTGGAAGCCGCGCAGAAAGCCGAGAGCGATCGCGATCAAATTTTGCACTGGGGCGTGGGCCTCATCGCGCTCGCCGCCGCGGTCGGCGCGCTGGTGATGTTCCTGCGCTGGCGCCAGGCTGCGCCGGTCGCGGCCGAGACGCATGCGGACGGCGCCGCCGCGCCGGGGGCGAAGAAGCCGTTGCCGATTGCACTATGGGCGCTGCTCGCGGTGTTCGTCGTCGCCTTGATCGGTTTGTGGATCATGACCCATCCGAAGCCGGCGGCGGTCACGCCCGCGACCGCGCAGAACATGACCGTGACCCTGGTCTGCAAGCTCGACGCGAAACAGAGCTTCAATCCGGTGCCCGGCGCGGCCTCGCTCACCTTCGGCTTCGACGAGCCGATCGCCTGCGTGAACGGCCGCACGCCCTACGAAAAGAATCCCAACGGCGGCTGGAGCCACATCACCGTCCAGGACAAGGCGCACAGCGTCTCGAAGATGGAGCTGTCGAGCGACAAGTCCACCTTCACCCGCCGCGACTTCAACTTAAACGACACCGACTACGCCGCCTATTCCGCGGGCCGTACGTCGCTGGGCCAGCTCACCTGCCCGATCCCCAACGACGCCGCGTCGGCGAAATCCACCGCCGACACCCTGGAGAAAATCCGCACGTTGTCGGCGTCCTACCTCGAGGTGGAGTCCTCGCGCGTGATGACCTGGCACTGCGAACCGCAGACTGCGCCGGCGGCTGCACCAACGCCTGCGTCTTGACGCGCACTTAACCCATTTCTCTCCGTCACCCCCGGACTTGTTCGGAGTGTTACGAACAGGGTGAGTCGTGTCGCGACCCTACGGCCGCCCGATGCTCACGTACTGGAACCCCAGCGCGCGCATGGCGTCGGGGCGGTAGATGTTGCGCAGGTCGACCACCAGGGGCGCGTTCAGCAGCGATTTGATGCGGTCGAGTTCGAGGGCGCGGAACTGGTCCCACTCGGTCAGGATGACGAGGCAGTCGGCCCCGTCGGCCGCTTCGTAGGGACCGCGCTTGAACTCGACGCCGCTCAGCAGCTTTTCCGCCTCGCCCATGCCTTCGGGGTCGAACGCCTGCACGACGGCGCCGCCCGCCTGGAGCGCGGGGATCACATCGAGGCTGGGCGCGTCACGCATGTCGTCGGTATTAGGCTTGAAAGTCAGGCCCAGCACGCCGATGCGCTTGCCGGCGACGCTGCCACCCATGGCGGAGATCACTTTCGCGGCCATCGCCTTCTTGCGCGCGTCGTTCACCCGCAAGGTGGTCGCGACTAACTCCAGCGGCGCGCCATAGTCCACCGACGTGCGCACCAGCGCCAGGGTGTCCTTGGGGAAGCACGACCCGCCGTAGCCCGGCCCCGCATGCAGGAACTTGGCGCCGATGCGCTTGTCCAGGCCGATGCCGCGCGCCACCGCCTGCACGTCGCCGCCGACCTTCTCGCACAACTCGGCCATCTCGTTGATGAAGGTGATCTTCATCGCCAGAAAGGCGTTGGCCGCGTATTTGATCAGCTCCGAGGTGCGCCGCGAGGTGAACACGATCGGCGTCTCGTTCAGCGACAGCGGACGATAGAGTTCGCGCATCACCGCCTGGGCGCGCGGCTCCTCGGTGCCGACGACGACGCGGTCGGGGTGTTTGAAGTCGTTGATTGCGGCGCCTTCGCGCAGGAACTCCGGATTGGAGACCACGGCGAAGTCCGCGTCGGGACGCCGTTCGCGGATGATCTTCTCGATCTCGTCACCGGTCCCGACCGGCACGGTGGACTTGGTGACCACGACGGTGAAGCCGTCGAGCAGACCCGCGATCTCTTCCGCCGCCGCGTGCACGTAGGACAGGTCCGCGTGACCGTCGCCGCGCCGCGACGGTGTGCCCACCGCGATGAACACTGCATCCGCTTCGCGGATCGCCTGGGCGCCGTCAGTGGTGAAGTTCAGGCGCCCGCCGCGCGCGTTCGACGCCACCAGGTCGTCGAGGCCCGGCTCGAAAATCGGAATCTCGCCCCGCGTGAGCCGCTCGATCTTGCCCGCATCGGTGTCGACACAGGTCACCACGTGGCCGAAGTCGGCGAAACAGGCCCCGGACACCAGTCCGACATAGCCGGTCCCGATCATGGCGACGCGCATGGTGTGAGCCCTTTGGGTATGAGCGGCCGCCGTTGCGAAGCCCGGCCGTGTTCGGGCCGGAAATAGACTCTTCGCCGGGGCAAGGCCAGAGGCGGCGACGCTGCGTCGTTAACCGCGTTTCGCAAAGGGTCCTAAAGGGCGCTGGGCCTAGGCTTGGGGTCATGGTTTCCAGGCCGCGCCTTCGCCTTCTCGGCGCCGAGGTGGATGTCGTCACGCCCGAGGAGGTGTTGGCGTTCACCGCCGCCTGCGCGGACGTCCGCAAGAAGGCGGTGGTGGCCAACCATAACGCACACAGCCTGTACCTGGTCGGACGCACGCCCCAGATGCGCGCCTTCTACGACCGCGCCGACCTGATCGAGATCGATTCCGCTCCGATGATCGCCTGGGCTCGCCTCCTGGGGGCGGACATCTCCCGCCGCCACCGCTCGACCTATCTCGACTGGCGCGAGGCCTTCTGGGACCGGGCGGCCGCCGAAGGCTGGCGGGTCTTCCACCTTGGCTGCGCACCCGGCGTGGGCGAGGCGGCGCGGGGGGCGATCCACGCCCGGCACGCCAACGTCGAGATCGGCGTCCGCCACGGCTTCTTCGACCCCGCCGGGCCCGAGAACGACCGAATCGTGGACGAAATCCGCGCCTTCGACCCCCACGTCCTCTTGGTCGGCATGGGCATGCCCCGACAGGAGGCCTGGATCGAGGCCAACTTCGACCGCCTGCCGCCGGCGGTGATCTTTCCCATCGGGGCCGCCTTCGATTTCGAGGCCGGCCGCTCCAAAACCCCGCCGCGCTGGACCGGGCGCATGGGGCTGGAGTGGCTGCACCGCTTCGCGCATGAGCCCAGGCGCCTGTTCAGTCGCTATTTCGTCGAGCCCTGGAGCCTGGTCGGTCCGGCCGCCGCCGACCTGCGCCGCGCGCTCGCCAAATCCAAGGGACCTCGGCCCAAGCGGCTGGAGGCCACGCCTTAACAAACAGCGTTAACGCCCGCTTAAAGCCGGGCGTCGTAGCCAGGGACAGAATGGAGGGGCCATGTACGATTCCGCCGAAGGCCCAGGCGCCCGAACCTTCGCTCCCAAGGCCGACCCGCTGCGCGGGAAGACGGTGCTCGTCACCGGCGGCGCGGGTTCGTTCGGCAAGCGCTTCGTCAGGACCGCGCTGGAGCGCCACGCGCCCAAGAAGCTGATCGTCTTCTCGCGCGATGAGCTGAAACAGTTCAACCTGCGCCAGGAACTGAGCGAGACATTCCCGCCGGAAAAGATGGCGCTGATGCGCTTCTTCCTGGGCGACGTGCGCGACCGTGACCGGCTCGAGCTCGCCTTCCGCGGTGTCGACGTGGTGGTGCACGCCGCGGCGCTGAAACAGGTGCCGGCGGCCGAGTACAACCCGTCGGAATGCATCCACACCAATGTGCTGGGCGCTGAGAACGTGGTGCGCGCCTGCCTGCACAACCGGGTCCAGCGAGTGATTGCGCTCTCCACCGACAAGGCGTGCTGTCCGATCAACCTCTACGGCGCGACCAAGCTGGCGTCGGACAAGGTGTTCGTGGCGGCGAACAACCTCTCCGGCGACATCGGCACGCGGTTTTCGGTGGTGCGTTACGGCAATGTGGCGGGATCGAGCGGCAGCGTCGCGCCGTTCTTCAAGAAACTGCTGGAGACCGGCGCCACCGAACTTCCGATCACCGACGAGCGGATGACGCGGTTCTGGATCACCCTGGATCAGGGCGTGAACTTCGTGCTGTCCTGTTTCGAGGTGATGCGCGGCGGCGAGATCTTCGTGCCGAAGATTCCGGCCTCGACCATTCTGGATTTCGCCCACGCGCTGGCGCCGGACGTGGCGACCAAGGTTGTCGGCATCCGCCCGGGCGAGAAACTGCACGAGGCGATGATCTCCGTGGACGACGCGCGTCACACCGTCGACCTCGGCGACCGCTACGCCATCGAACCGGCTTTCGTGGAATACGCGCGCACGCCCTTCGCCGACGACGGCGCGGGCAGGATGGTGAGCGAAGACTTCGCCTACACCTCCGACATGGCCGAGCGGCTGGACCGCAAGGGTATCCTCGATCTCCTGGAGGCCTGCCGTGCCTGACGGCGCGGGGGTGAAGCCCGCTCAAATGACCGACGGCTTCCTGCCCTACGGCCGCCAGACCATCGAGGACGACGACATCGCCGCCGTCGCCGCGGCGTTGAAATCCGACCTCCTGACGACCGGTCCCCTGGTCGAAGATTTCGAGCGCGCCTTCGCCGACGCGGTGGGCGCGCCGCATGCGGTGGTCTGCAACAGCGGCACCGCCGCTCTGCACATGGCGGTGAAGGCGGCCGACCTGCAGCCGGGCGAAGTCTGCGTCGTCCCCGCCGTCACCTTCGTCGCCACCGCCAACGCCGCGCGCTTCGAAGGCGGCGAGGTGGTGTTCAGCGACGTGGACCCCGAAACCGGTCTGATGACCCCCGACGCATTGCTCCACGCGCTCGCTCGCGCGCAGGGCCGGCGGGTGCGGGCTATTCTACCGGTGCACCTGCGCGGCGATCCGGTCGCCCTGACCGAGATCAAGGCCATCGCCGACCGCCTCGACGCGGTGGTGATCGAAGACGCCTGCCATGCGGTCGGTACGCAGAGCGGCGGTCAACCCGTCGGCGCCTGCGCGCAAAGCGCCATGAGTTGTTTTTCGTTTCATCCGGTGAAGACCATCTGCACCGGCGAGGGCGGTGCTGTGACCACCCGCGACGCGGGCTTGGCCGCGCGCCTGCGTATGGCGCGCAACCACGGCCTGACCCGCGATCCGGCGGCCTTTCTGCTGGCGGACGAAGCCTTCGACGACGGCGCGGTGAACCCGTGGTGGTACGAACAGGTCGAGCTGGGGTGGAACTATCGCCTGCCTGACGTGAACTGTGCGCTGGGCCTGTCGCAGTTGAAGAAACTCGACCGCTTCGCCGCGCGCCGCCGCGAACTCACCGCTCTCTATCGCACGGCGCTGGCGCCGCTCGCGCCGCTGGTCCGGATAATCAACACGCCGGCGGGCGCGGACCCGGTGCTGCACCTGATGCAGGTGAAGATCGACTTTAAAGCCGCCGCGCGTTCGCGCCGCGAGGTGATGACGCGACTGAAGGCGAAAGGCGTGGGCAGCCAGGTGCATTACATCCCGGTGCATCGCCAGCCCTACTGGCGCGCGCGCTACGGCGCGGTGGATTTGCCGGGCGCCGACGCCTTCTACGCGCAAATTCTCAGTCTCCCCTTGTATCCGAGCCTGCGCGACGGCGATCCGC
>DASZMV010000003.1:0-166302 GCA_035551675.1 Caulobacteraceae bacterium
CATCGTAACCCCCGCCCTCGGCGAGTCCGTGACGGAGGCGACCATCGCGCGCTGGACCAAGAAACCCGGCGATCCGGTGCGCAAGGACGAGGTCCTGGTCGAGCTGGACACCGACAAGGTGTCGCTGGAGGTCGCCTCGCCCGCCGACGGGACCCTGGCCGAAATTCTCACGCCGGAAGGCGCGACCGTGACCCCGAGCATGGTGCTTGGCCGCGTCAGCGAGGGCGCCGCCGCTTCGGCTGCGCCCAGGCCGGCGCCCGCGCAACCGGCGCCGTCGCAGCAACCGCCCCCGCCGCAGGTGATCGTGCAGACGCCGTCGGCCCCGGCGCCGCAGCCGCAACCCGCGCCGCAACCGGCCCCGGCGCCCGCCGCCGCGCCGGTCACCGGTCATTCGCTCGAGATCAAGACGCCGGTGATGGGCGAAAGCGTCACCGAAGGCACGCTGGCGCGCTGGACCAAACAGCCGGGCCAGGCGGTGAAGAAGGACGAGCTCCTCGCCGAGGTCGAGACCGACAAGGTGGCGGTGGAGATCAACGCCCCCGCCGACGGCGTGCTGACCGACCTTCTGGTCGGCGAAGGCGCGACCGTCACGCCCGGCCAGGTGATCGGCCGCATGACCGCCGGCGCCGGCGCCATCGCCCCGGTCGCGCCCCCGCCTGCTCAACCCGCGCCCGCGCAAACGACGCCGCAACCGCAGCCCGCGGCCGAGCCGAAGCCGCTGTCGCCCTCCGTGCAGCGTATCGTCAGCGAGAACCCGCAGCTCGATCCGTTGCAGATCGACGGCACAGGCAAGGACGGCCGGGTGACCAAGGGCGACGCGCTCGCAGCGCTCGGCGGCGGCCCGACCGCGCCCGCTCCGGCCGCAGCGCAACCGCCGGCGCCCACGCCCGTGGTGCAATCTCCCGCCAGCCTGTCGGCGCCTGTGGCGCCACGCGTAGTCGGCGCGCGCGAAGAGCGCGTGAAGATGACGCGCCTGCGCCAGACCATCGCGCGGCGTCTGAAGGAATCGCAGAACACCGCGGCCCAGCTCACCACCTTCAACGAGGTGGACATGAGCGCGATCATGGCGCTCAGGAACGCGTACAAGGACGGCTTTGAAAAACGCCACGGCGTGAAGCTCGGCTTCATGGGCTTCTTCGTGAAGGCCTGTATCGCGGCGCTGAAGGAGATTCCCGCGGTCAACGCCGAGATCGAGGGCACCGACCTCATCTACAAGAACCACTACGACATCGGCGTCGCGGTCGGCACCGACCGCGGCCTGGTGGTGCCGGTGGTGCGCGACGCGGACGCGATGAGCCTGGCGGAAATCGAAAAGGGCATAGGCGACCTCGGCAAGGCCGCGCGCGGCGGCACGCTGTCGCTCGAACAATTGCAGGGCGGCACGTTCACGATCACCAACGGCGGCGTCTACGGCTCCTTGATGTCGACGCCGATCCTGAACATGCCGCAGTCGGGCATTCTCGGCATGCACAAGATCCAGGACCGCCCGGTGGTGGTGAACGGCCAGATCGTCATCCGCCCGATGATGTACCTGGCGCTGAGCTACGACCACCGCATCGTCGACGGCAAGGAAGCGGTGACCTTCCTGGTGCGGGTGAAGGAACACGTGGAAGACCCGCAGCGGTTTTTGTTGGACGTGTGATCGCGTTTTGCTTTTTTCTCTCCGCTCATCCCGGCGAATGCCGGGACCCAGATCATAGAGCGTTGAGGCCCGCCGCTTACCCGCACGCACGCCGATCAGTTGATTGCGGAGCCATACGATCTGGGTCCCGGCATTCGCCGGGATGAGCGGAAATTTAGGGGGGTATCCCGTGATTTTATTCCCGATGATCTGCCTGATCCACTGCGCCAAGCCCGCGGCGTCGACCGCGCTCGAGAATGCGACGGGGCAGGATGTGCGGGTCGAAGTGACCTATCGTGGATCGGACAACCGGACGGTCGCCATCGTGTCGGCAGGGAGCGACATGCCGCTGCAGACGCCCGTCGATCAGATCGAGGCCATCCACTACGCCTACCCCGGCCGCGCCTGCGTCCTGACCCACGACCAGGTCGCCGCCGCCGCCCATCCGGGCAAGGCCGCAAAGGCGCTCGTGACCCTGGCGCCTTGCCGCTAGCGGCGCACGCGCAAACCGCTAAGCTGCACTCATGGGGGTCGCCTACGTCGGTTACTATGCAATGTCGTCCGAGGCGTGGGTCGTGCGCGGGGCGTTGCGATCGGCCGGGATACCCGCGGACGTCTTCGACCCTTACCGAAGCAGCATAATCTGGACCGAGCAGACGATGCTGGGCGGATTCCGCGTCGCGGTGCCGACGGATGATCTGGACGACGCCCTCGCCATCCTGAAGGAGATCGCGCCGAAGCCGCAGCCGATCGAAGACAAGGGCTGGACGATCGGAGCCATGCTCGTGGCCTTCCTCTGCTTCGGTTTCTCCATGTCGCTCTGGGGTTACCCTCGGGCAAGAGCCAGGCCGACGCCCTGGCGGATGGGAGCCTTCGTCACCCTGTTCGGGATCGAAGCCCTGGCCTGGACCACGCTTCTCCTGATGATGACGCACAGGCCGCGCTTCTAGCCATCGGCTGCTCCAGGCCCTATTCCCCGGGCGGCCATGCCCTTTACCGCCACCGTCCTGACCATGTTTCCCGAGGCTTTCCCCGGGCCGCTGGGGGTTTCCTTGATCGGAACCTCATGGCGGGAGGCGGGGCTGTGGCGGCTGGACACGGTGGACATACGGGGGTTTTCAGAGGATAAGCGCGGCTTCCTGGACGACACCCCTGCGGGCGGCGGGCCGGGACAAGTCCTCAAGGCGGACGTGGTCGCTCGGGCGCTGGACAGCGTGGACCAGGCGGGACGGCCGCTTTTGTATATGAGCGCCCGGGGTCGGCCCCTGACCCAGGCGCTGGTCAAGGACTGGGCGGCAGGTCCGGGCGTCATCGTCCTCTGCGGCCGGTTCGAGGGGGTGGACCAACGGGTGCTCGACGCCCGCGGGTTTACGGAAGTCGCGGTCGGCGACGCGGTCCTTGCGGGCGGCGAAGCGGCGGCGATGGTGGCGATCGAAGCCTGCGTGCGGCTGGTTCCGGGGGTGCTCGGACAGACGGCGTCGCTGGCGGAGGAGAGCTTCGAGGACGGGCTTTTGGAGCACCCGCAGTACACCCGTCCGCGGGGGTTCGAGGGGCTCGAGATTCCCGAGGTGCTGTTGAGCGGCGATCACCAGAAGATCGCAGCCTGGCGGCGCAAGATGCGTGAAGCGACGACACGCGAGAAGCGGCCCGACCTATGGGCTCGTTTTCTCGCCAATCAACAGCCAAAGGGCGATTAAGCCCGACTGAAAGGACGACGACGATGGATATTCTGCAGACGCTCGAGCACGAAGAAGCTCAGAAGCAACTGGCCAAGCGCGCCATTCCCGAATTCCGCCCCGGCGACACTCTGCGCGTGAACGTGCGCATCAAGGAAGGCGAGCGCGAACGCGTGCAGGCCTTCGAAGGCGTGTGCATCGCGCGCGCCGGCGCCGGCGTGATGGAGAACTTCACCGTTCGCAAGATCAGCTTCGGCGAAGGCGTCGAGCGCGTGTTCCCGCTGCTCTCGCCGTCGATCGAGTCGATCGAAGTGAAACGCCGCGGCCACGTCCGCCGCGCCAAGCTCTACTACCTGCGCGACCGCCGCGGTAAGTCGGCCCGCATCGCCGAGCGCCAGACGAACAAGCCGGGTGCGGCGGAAGAGTAGGCGTCGCGACAACGCAAGATGCGAAAGGCCCCGGAGCGATCCGGGGCCTTTTTCATTCCTCCCCCCCCGTGAGCGGCAGCGAACGGGGGAGGTGTCGCGAAGCGACGGAGGGGGCGCACGACATGCGCGACGTCGTGTTCGCGATCACGCGATGAATTGTGCGGTGCGCTTTCTGCGCGCCCCCTCCGGCCCTACGGGCCACCTCCCCCGCGCGTCCCGCGCAAGGGAGGAGAGCGCGCGCTCAGTAAAAAATCGCCTTGTCGTTGCTCTTTTTTTCGGGCGGGGCGTTGGGGTCGCTCGCGGCGAGGGCGGGGTCGCGGGCCTTGTCGAGCTTGTCGTAGGGGATCGGGCCCGACGGCAGCGTCGCGTTGGGGTCGCTTCTGAACTCGGACGGGGTCGGCGTCACCGGCGGGTTGGGCTCGTTCGCGGGTTGGACCGAAAGGTCGGTGTCCTGGGCTTCCTTCGGCGCGTAGGCGCGGCCGTGGTGCTGGCCCATCAGCCACCAGCCGCCCACGAACAGGGCGGCGGCGATCAGGATGATGACGAACAGCGCGCGCATGGTGGCCTCAGTAGAACACGGCGCGCGGGTTGCTGTGCTTCTTCGGCGCCCGCGCGATGAAATTGCCCTGCGCCGGCGCCGGTGAAGGCGCGGGCGCCGTCGTGGTCGGAGAACTCGCAGTCGGCGGAGTGGTTGCCGGCGCACTGGTTTCGGGCGCGGTGGTGGGCGGCGGCATCGAAGCGGCCGGCTTGGCGGCGGACGACGGCGTCGAACCGGTGGCGTGGCCGATCACCGTCTTCACCTGATCGAGCAGCTTCTTCGCTTCGCTCGGCGCGCCGAGGTCGGTGCGGATGAAGTGATAGCTGCGCTCATCGGTGCAGGCGCAGGCCTTGAGGAAGCCATCGCGGTCGCGCCAGATCAGGATCGGATAGGTGTCGCCGAGGCCCGCGCCTTTCAGCAGCGGCGCCATCTGGTTCACGTAGTCGTGGGTCGAATTGACCACCGCGGTGCGCGCCCAGTCGTGCTCGGCGGGTTTCAGATCCGAAGCCGTCCAATCTTTGTGTGAGGTCGCCATCCACCGGGCGTAAAGGTTCCAGTCGCGGTTGATCCATAACTCGGCGACGGTGGCGCGTTCGGCGGCGGTGGATTCCTGCAGGCCCTCGTGATCGGCGCGCGCGAAGACGATGACGCGCGTGTCGACGTTGGCGGCGGCGAGCTTGGGGAACTCGTCGCGCTGATAGGCGATGCAGTCGGCGCAGTCGCGGAAGCTGATCATCCACAGCACCGGGCCGGTGCGGCCGGGCGAGACCCAGTCCGACTCGTCCAGCAGGTGTTGAATCTCGGTCTGGTTCTTGGCGATGGTGACGGGGCGGAACCGCTCGTAGAAGTTCCAATAGGCCCAGTAACCGCCCCCGGCGATCACCGCGCCGAGGAGGACGGCGACCAGGCTGAAGAACAGAAAACGGTGATGGTGCTGTTCCATGCCGCCTCCGCGGACGCCCAAGCCTTGCGCCTCAGGCCCACGGCTTAACCATTACCGTAGGAACGTCCTGGCCCGAAGAGGGCTCCGGTTAATTAGGCGTTAATGCGCACATTCCGGTCACACCTCGCGCGGGAGGGGAAAACGAAGAAAAAAGAGATTTGCCCACGAAAAGCACGAAAAACACGAACAGCGACCGCAGGCGGTGAGGCTTGGATTTTTGATCGCGGCGCGAAGCGCCGCAAGCCCTTCTATCCTTTCGTGCTTTTCGTGGGCTCTCTTCTTACCTCATCGTCGGGATGACGAAGGCGGAGTCCTCATGGGCGCCGCCTTCGAGGGTGCTTTCGGGCCAGCGGGCGGTGACGGTCTTGGTCTTGGTCCAGAACCGCAGGCCTTCCATGCCGTGCTGGTTGATGTCGCCGAAGGCCGAGCGCTTCCAGCCGCCGAAGGTGTGATAGGCGACCGGCACCGGGATCGGCACGTTGATGCCGACCATGCCGACGTTCACCCGGCCGGCGAAGTCGCGCGCGGCGCGGCCGTTCTGGGTGAAGATGGCGACGCCGTTACCGTACTGGTGCTTGGACGGCAGCGACAGCGCTTCCTCGAAGGTTTCGGCGCGCACGATCTGCAGCACCGGGCCGAAGATCTCTTCCCGGTAGGAGGACATCTCGGGCTTCACGTGATCGAGCAGCGTCGGGCCGACGAAGAAGCCGTTCTCGTGACCCTGCAGTTTGAAGTCGCGACCGTCGACGACGAGTTCGGAGCCTTCCTTGATCCCCGTCTCGATCCAGTTCAGCACGCGGTTCTTCTGCGCCGCGGTGACCATCGGACCGTAGTGCGCGTCCTTGTCGGTGGAGACGCCGACCTTCAGCGTCGGGATTTCGGCGATGAGGCGTTCGCGCAGTTCGTCGGCGGTCTTCTTGCCGACGGGAACCACGACGGGCAGCGCCATGCAGCGCTCGCCGGCGGAGCCGAACGCGGCGCCGACGAGATCCTTCACGGTTCCGGCCATGTCCGCGTCGGGGAGCACGATGCCGTGGTTCTTGGCGCCGCCCATGGCCTGGACGCGCTTACCGTTCGCGGCGCCGGTCTGATAAACATAGTGGGCGATGTCGGAGGAGCCGACGAAGCTCACCGCCTGGATCATCGGGTGATTTAAGATGGCGTCGACCGCGACCTTGTCGCCATTCAGGACGTTCAACACGCCCTTGGGCGCGCCGGCCTCCAGCATCAGTTCGCCCAGGCGCACCGGCACCGACGGATCGCGCTCCGACGGCTTCAGGATGAAGGTGTTGCCCGCCGCGATGGCCATGCCGAACATCCACATCGGGATCATGGCGGGAAAGTTGAACGGCGTGATGCCGGCGACGACGCCGAGCGGCTGGCGCATGGAATAGACGTCGATGCCGGGACCGGCGCCGAGGGTATATTCGCCCTTCAGCGCCTGGGGGATGCCGCAGGCGTATTCGATCACGTCGAGACCGCGCTGCACGTCGCCGCGCGCGTCGGCGATGACCTTGCCGTGCTCGGAGGAGAGCAGTTCGGCGAGCTCCTCGATGCGCGCTTCGACCAGGCGCTTGAACTCGAACATGACGCGCGCGCGGCGCTGCGGGTTCACCGCCTGCCAGTCCTCGAAGGCGGCCAGCGCCGACTTTACCGCGGCGTCCACCTCGGCGTCGGTCGCCAGCGCCACGCGGGCCTGAACCTCGCCGGTGTTGGGGTTGAACACGTCCCCGAACCGCCCGGATTTGCCCTCGACCGATTGGCCGTCGATGAAGTGGCGGATGTCGCGCACGCCGCGTCTCCTGTGAGTGAAATTGGGAAGGATGGGCGGGGTTTAGACCCTGGAGGGCCCCGGCGCCAGGGGAGGATTTGTGGCGCGTGGAGGAGCGGTGCTTCCCCTTTATTTCGTCACCCTCGGGCTTGTCCCGAGGGCCCATGGATGGGGAAAGCGCCACGCGTTCGAGACGGCCCTCGCGGATGCGTCCAATCACCCTACCCTCCAGAGCTTGCGGAGCGATGGGCCCTCGGGACGAGCCCGAGGGTGACGGGAAAAAAGGAAATGGCGGCGCTTGAGGCGCCTTCGGGAGCGTGGCTTGCTCACCGGCCCGGCGCGACCGATGATCCGGCGATGGTGACGACCGCCCCCATTCCGGCCGAGGCTGCGCTGCCCGCAACCCGGGGCCGCGACCACATCGTCGATGTGCTGATCGCCGAGCGGGCGCCCCGGTTGACCCGGTCGTTCGCGTGGCCGCTGGTCAGGCCGCCGCTCTATGCGCTGCTCGACTACGGCAAAGCGCGGCGGATGGCGGATGCGATCGCTAACCTGTCGGGGGCGGAGGGGCTCGACTACGCGTCGGCGCTGCTGGCGCTGAAAACCACGGCGGACCACCTCGATCGGATTCCCGCGAGCGGCCGCTGTCTGATCGTGTCGAACCATCCGACCGGCATCGCCGACGGGATCGCGCTTTACGACGCGCTGAACCGGGTCAGGCGCGACGGAATCTTCTTCGCCAACGCCGATGCGCTGCGCGTCTGTCCGCGCTTTGCGGAGGTGGTGATCCCGGTCGAGTGGGTCGAGGCCAAGCGCACGCGCGAGAAGACCCGCGCGACGCTGGCCGGGGCCAAGGCGGCGTTCGAGGGCGAGCGGGCGGTGGTGATGTTTCCGGCCGGACGGCTGGCGCGGCGCACCCGGGAAGGGCTGACCGATCCGCCCTGGCCGTTCACGGCGTGTTCGCTGGCGCACAAATATCGAGCGCCAATTGTTCCGATACACATGGCCGGCCCGTGGTCGACGCTGTTTCACCTGTTCGACCGGATTTCGCCGGAGCTGCGCGACGTAACCTTGTTCCACGAGCTGTTGAACAAGCACGGCAAGGCGTTTCACCTCATCGTCGGAGCGGCCATTTCACCGGACCAGCTCGACCTCGATGCAAACCTGGCGACCGACAAGCTGAAGCATTACGTCGAGCGTGTGCTGCCCAACCAACCCGACGCGCCCTTCGCGTGACGCTCGATCGCGCCCTCGATCTTGAGCTCGACAGCGCCGAGGCGACCGCACGCCTGGGCGCCCAGATCGCGCGCGCGCTGAAGCCCGGCGACGCGATTTTGCTGAGCGGCGGACTGGGCGCGGGGAAGTCGACCCTGGCGCGGGGCTTGGTGCGCGCGCTGACCTCGCCGGACGAGGAGGCGCCGTCGCCCACCTTCACCCTGGTGCAGACCTATGACGGCGACCCGCCCGTCGCCTGGTTCGACCTCTACCGTTTGAGCGGGCCGCGGGAGGTCTATGAGCTCGGCTTCGACGAGGCCCTGGACGAGGGCGCGGTGGTGGTCGAATGGCCGCAACGCTTGGGGGCTCGCCTGCCCCCCGACAGACTCGATATAGAGCTTGCCGGTTCGGGAGACCGGCGCTCGGCGCGGCTTACTCCCCACGGTTCCTGGAAAGGACGCAAGCTTGGCGGAGCGTGAGGCGATCAAGGCGGCGTTCCTTGAGGACGCGGGCCTGGGCGGCGTCGAGCGCAGGCCGCTTCCCGGCGACGCCTCGACGCGGCGCTACGAGCGCCTGGTGCGGCCCGACGGCTCGACCCTGATGCTGATGGACGCCCCGCCGGCGGCGGAGAGCACGCCGTGTTCGCCCCACGCCAGCGCCGACGACCGCCGCGAGGCCGGCTACAACGCCCTGGCGCGGCTGGCCGCGGGACGGGTGGACGCGTTCGCGGCGATCGCCGGCTATCTGAAAGCGCACGGCCTGTCGGCGCCGGAGATCGTGGCGCTCGACGCGGATCAGGGCCTGGCGGTGACCGAGGACCTGGGCGAAGGCGTCTATGCGCGACTGATCGAACAGGGGGCGGACGAGCGCGAGCTGTACTTCGCTGCCATCGACGCCCTGGCGCAACTGCACGGCCAGACCCCGCCGCAAATTCTGACGGCGAAGGGGGCGGAGTGGCCCCTGCTGGCTTACGACGATCTCGCGCTGAAAACCGGCGCCGATCTCTTCGTCGAGTGGTATCCGCAGTTCGATCCGCGCGTGAGCGTCGACGATCTCGCCATTGAGGATTGGGAGGCCCTGTGGGCGCCGATCCGCGAGCGCGGCGACGCGGGCGCCAGCGTGTTCGCGCACCGCGACTATCACGCCGAGAACCTGCTGTGGCTGCCGGAGCGAGAGGGCGCGGCGCGCGTCGGGATGGTTGATTTCCAGGACGCCCTGCGCGCGCACCCGACCTGGGACCTGCACTCGCTGTTGCAGGATGCGCGGCGCGACGTGTCGCCGGAGCTGGAGGCCGAAGCGCTCGAGCGCTATTTCGAACAGCGGCCGGAAACCGATCGCGAGCGCTTCCTCGATGACTACGCCGCGCTGGCGGCGCTGAACGAGGCGCGCATCCTCGGCATTTTCGCGCGTCTGATCGTGCGCGATCGAAAGCCGCGCTACCAAGCCTTCATGCCGCGTCTGTGGCGTCACCTGAACCGCAACCTGGAGCGTGCCGGCATGGAAGGCTTGAAGCGCTGGTTCGGCGAGCACGTGCCGGACGAGGCGCGCGCGTGAGTTCATCTCCTAAGACAGCCCCTAAGACGGCCATGGTGCTGGCGGCGGGCCTGGGCACGCGCATGCGGCCGCTGACCAACGACCGGCCCAAGGCCCTGGTCGAGGTGGGCGGCAAACCCCTGATCGACCACACCCTAGACCGGCTCGCCGACGCGGGTGTGGAGACGGCGGTGGTGAACGTGCACTGGTTCGCCGACCGGCTGGAAGATCACCTGACGTCGGTCGCGCGCCCGACCATCGTCGTCTCCGACGAGCGCAACCTCTTGATGGAGACCGGCGGGGGACTGAAGCGAGCGCGCAAGCTGTTGGGCGACGATCCGGTCTATGTCGCCAACATCGATTCCGTGTGGATCGACCATGCCGACGCGCTGCGCAGTCTGGCGCAGGCGTGGGACGCCGACGCGATGGACACGATCCTGTTGCTGGCCCGGCGCGATCAGTCGATCGGGTTCGAGGGCGCCGGCGATTTCTTTCTCGCCGACGACGGACGCCTGACCTTCCGCGGCGATGCGCCGAGCGCGCCCTATGCCTATATGGGCGTGCACATCACCAAGCCGCAGGTGGTGGACGACCAGCCGCGCGGACCGTTTTCGTTGACCCAGGTGTGGCGGCCGATGGCGGCGCTGGGGCGTCTGTTCGGCGTGGTGCTCGACGGCTTCTGGATGCACGTGGGCGATCCCGCCTCGCGCGCCGAGGCGGAAGCGAAACTGATGGAGACGTCCGGCTGAACGGGGGGAGCATCTTCACGACGCCCGGGCCGCGTTGGTATTCCATCGCGGCGCATCGCCCGTTCCTCGACGATCTCGCGCTCGGCCTGCATCGCGCCCTGCCCGAACCCGACCAGTTGGCCGACGCCCTGGTGCTGGTGCCGACGCGGCGCGGCGCGCGCGCGCTGGCGGACGCGTTTGTGCGGACGGGCCAAGGCTCGGCGGTGCTTTTGCCGCAGATCCGCGCCATCGGCGATCTCGACGAAGGCGAGCCGCCGTTCGAACCGGGCGATCTGTCGCTGGAGCTTCCGGCGGCGATCTCGCCGCTGCGCCGGCGCTTCGAGCTGGCGCGGCTGATCCTCGAACACGCGCCGCCGCAGGGCCGCCGCCTCGACGCGGCGGGTGCGCTGGAGATGGCTGATGCGCTCGGCCAATTTCTCGACGCGGTGGAGATCGAGGAGCCGGCCTTCGACCAGGCGCCGTACTCGCTCGCCGAACGTGTCGACGCCCTGGTGGAGGGCGACTTCGCCGAGCACTGGCGCCAGTCCGCGACGTTTCTGTCGGTGGCGACGCGGCGTTGGCCGGAAAGGCTGGCGGAACTCGGCTTGGTCGACCCGGCGGCGCGGCGGGTGAAGCTGCTGCGGCTGTTGGGCGAGCGTTGGAAGACGGCGCCGTCGCAAACGCCGCTGGTCGCCGCCGGCACCACCGGCACCACACCCGCAACCGCGGACCTGTTGGCGATCATCGCCGATGCGCCGCAGGGCTGCGTCGTGCTGCCGGGCGTCGATCATCATCTGGCGAAGGCCGCGTGGGACCAGGTCGACGAGCAACATCCGCAGGGCGCGTTGAAGCGCCTGCTCGATCGTCACGGCCTCGACCGCGAACAGGTGCGCGTGTGGGACGCGCCCGAGGACGCCGCGAGCGCGGCGCGCGGACGCTCGCGCCGGCGCGTGATCAACGAAGCGCTGCGTCCGGCGGAAGCGACCGCCGACTGGCTGCGCCAGATCGATACGCTGGAGAAGGAAGCGGAGACCACCGGCGTCGATCCGATCGAAGAAGGCTTGGGCGGTCTTTACAGCGTCACCGCGCGCAACGAGGAGGAGGCCGCGACCCTCGCCGCCTTGTTATTGCGCGAAGCCTTGGAGACGCCGGACCAGACCTGCGCCCTGGTTACGCCCGACCAGGCGCTGGCGCGGCGCGTATCGGCGAAGCTGACGCGCTGGGGGGTCGAGGCGGATTCGTCGGCGGGCGCCCCGCTGGCGCAGTTTCCGGTCGGCGTGCTGATCGCATTGACGGCGCACGCGGCGGTCGAGCCGATGAAGCCGCCGATGCTGCTCGGCCTGTTGAAGCACCCGCTGGTCCGCCTAGGACACGAAGACCTGTCGTTCAGCGCCATGCGCCTCGAGGAAGAGGCGTTGCGCGGGCCGCGACCGCGCAGTTGGGCGGCGATCCGTCGTTCGGTCTTAGGTGACAAGCCGGAGCCGTCGCCCTCGCGCCTCGCCGCAGCCGACCTGGCGCAGCGCCTGGAAAACGCCCTGGCGATCGCCGCTGCGCCGTTCGCGGGCGACGACGCTGACGTGGGCGACGCGACGCGCGCGCTGGTTCACGCGGTCGAAGCGCTATGCGCCGACGCGGACGGGTCGACCGGAAGCTTATGGGCCGGCGGAGCGGGCGAGGCAGCGGCGGCCTTGCTCGCCAATCTGATCGAGGACGGCGCGACTCTGCCGCGCGCCGACGCGGCGGGATTCGAATCGCTTTTGCGCGCGCTGCTGGACGGCGAGACGGTGCGCACCGGGGGCGCCAGCCATCCGCGCCTGCGCATCCTGGGCGCTATCGAAGCGCGTCTGGTGCGCGCGGATCGGATGATCCTGGCGGGTCTGGAGGAAGGCGTTTGGCCGCAGGGGGCGCCGATCGATCCGTTCCTGTCGCGGCCCATGCGCAAGGCGCTGAAACTGCCGCCGCCGGAGCGGCGCATCGGACTGTCGGCGCACGACTTCGCGCAGGCGGCGTGCGCGCCGCAGGTGACGCTGTTGCACACCGAACGCCGCGGCGGTCAGCCGACCGTACCCTCGCGCTGGCTGTGGCGATTGCAGACCCTGGCGATGGGCGCGAAGCTGAAACTGCCGCAGCGGCCGGAGCTGAACGACTGGGCCCGCGCGCTGGACGCGCCGCGCAGCAATGTCCCGCAGCTCGCGCCACGACCGAAGCCCAGACCGCCCACGGTCGTGCGGCCGCGTTCGCTCTATGTGACGCGGGTCGAGAAATGGGTGCGCGATCCTTACGCGATCTATGCACGGTTCATTCTCGATCTTCAGCCGATGGACCGGCCCGACGCCTCGGCGGAAGCGGCCGCCCGTGGCAGCGCGATTCACAAGGCGCTCGAACGGCTGACGCTGGAATATCCGGCGACCCTGCCGGAGGTGGAGACCGTCGAAGCGCTCTTGGTCGAGTGTCTGGAGGCCGAGGGTTTCGAAGGCGGCGCCTTGGCGCGCACGCGGCCGGCGCTGCCGCACATCGCGCGCTATGTCCTTGGCTTCGAGGTCGAGCGGCGCGTGCGCAAGCCGGAAGTTTTGGTCGAGCGCACCGGTGTGCTGACATTCCAGACGCCCGGCGGCGAGTTCACCCTGAAGGCGCGCGCGGACCGGTTGGAGATTCTCGATGGCGCCGGGGCGATCATGGACTTCAAGACCGGTCGTGCGCCGAGGGAAAAGGAAATTACCGCGGGGTTCGCGCCGCAGCTCACCCTGACCGGCGCCATTCTCGCGCACGGCGGCTTCGAGGGTGTGGGCGACGCGACGCCGGAAAGCCTCGCCTATGTCCGCGTCACCGGCCGCAAACCGCCGGGCGAATTGATCGAGGTGTTCACCGGCGAAGAAGCGGCGGCGGCGTCGGAAGCAGCGCTGGCGCGGCTGAAGGCTTACGTCACGCGGTTCGACGATGCGTCGACGCCCTATGTTTCGTGGGCGGCGCCGCAGTACATGAACGAATACGGCGGCGACTACGACCATCTCGCGCGGGTGTGGGAATGGGCGGTCATCGGCGAAGCGGAGGGGAGCGAATGAGCGACCCGCAGATCGCCGCCGCCGATCCGTCGCACTCGGTCTTCGTCACCGCCAACGCAGGATCGGGCAAGACCAGCACCCTGGTGTCGCGGGTGGCGCGCCTTTTGCGCCGCGGCGTCGATCCGGCGCGCATCCTCTGCGTCACCTACACCAAGGCGGCGGCGGCGGAGATGCAGCACCGCCTGTTCGAGACGCTGGGCGAATGGTCCGTGCTGCCCGACGACAAGCTGGCGGCGCGGTTGGCGAAGCTGGAGGGTACGCCCGACGCCACCTTCGATGAGGCGGCGCTGTCGCAGGCGCGCGCCCTGTTCGCGCGCGCGCTGGAAACGCCCGGCGGTTTGAAGATCGAGACCATCCACGCCTTTTGCGAAAAGCTGCTGAAGCGCTTTCCGCTGGAGGCGCAGGTGTCGCCGCGGTTCCAGGTGATGGAGGACGCCGCCGCCCACGCCCTGTCGCAGGACGCGCGCGACGACCTGGCCTTGATGGCGATGAACGGCGAGCGCGGCGGCGCCCTGGCCACGGCCTTTGCCTATTTCGCGGTCGACCTCGACTACAACCGCTTCGAAGGGCTGTTCACAACCATCGAGACGCGGCGCGCCGAACTCTCGCGCTATGTCGAGGCGGTAGCGAACGGCGAGGCGCAGTCGCCATGGGCGTTGTGCGGCGTGGCGGAGGGCATGACGCCCGAAGTGCTCGAGACCGAGGCGGTCGCGGCGACCGACTGGTCCGCGTGGCGCGAAGCGGCGGCGGCCTTGTGCGCGGGCTCGGCCATCGACTGCAGGATCGGCGCGCAGATGGCGGCGGTCGAGCCGGCGACGGCGACCTTCGCGGACATTTGCGGCGTGTTCTGCACCGGCAAGGGCGAGGCGCGCGCCAGTATGGCGACGAAGAAGATCGCGCAGCCGGTGGTGGCCTGGCTGTCGCTGGAGCAGGCACGGGTGATGGCGGCGCAGGAGGTCATCCGCGCGGCGCGGATCGCGCGCGACACCGCCTATGTGCTGAGCCTGGCCAGCGTCTATGCGGCGATCTACGACACCGCCAAGACCGCGCGCGGCGCGCTCGATTTCGCGGACCTGATCGGCAAGGCCCGCGACCTGCTGGCGTCGCGCGAGGACGCGGCCTGGGTGCTGTACAAGCTCGACGGCGGGCTCGATCACGTGCTGCTGGACGAGGCGCAGGACACGTCGCCGGAACAGTGGGAGATTCTGCGCAGCCTCACCGCGGAATTCTTTGCCGGCGTGGGCGCGCGCGAGCCGGGCGCCATCGACCGCAGCGTCTTCGCAGTCGGCGACGAGAAACAGTCGATCTTTTCCTTCCAGGGCGCGCAGCCCGAACGCTTCATGTTCGAACGCGACGCTTATGAAAAGCTCACCGAACAGGTCGACGCCACGCTCGCCACGATTTCCCTGCCGGAGTCCTGGCGTTCGACGCCGGCGGTGTTGAAGTTCGTCGACCAGATCTGCAAGGCGCCGGACGCGGCGGCCGCGCTCGACCCCTATTACAAATCGCCCAACGAGCACGTCGCCAAACGCGCCGGCCAGCCAGGCTCGGTCGAGATCTGGCCGTTGTTCAAGGACCCTAAGTCGCCCGACCGCGACGCCTTCGATCCGGTGGACGCCGAGGTCGGGGAGAGCGCCAACAAACAGCTGGCCCTGGCGATCGCGGGCGCCATCCGGGCGTCGGTGGAACGCGGCGAGGCGGTGCACGACAAGGCGCTGAACGGCGGCGCCGGCGGCTGGCGCGCGGCGAACCACGGCGATTTCCTGATTCTGGTGCGGCGCAGAAATGCGCTGTTCGAGGAGATCATCCGCGCCTTGAAGGCCACGGGCGCGCCGGTCGCGGGCGCGGACCGGTTGACCCTGTCGGAGCACATCGCCTTCGAGGACCTGCGCGCGCTGACCCGGTTCGCGCTCTATCCCGGCGACGACCTGACGCTGGCGGCGCTGTTGCGTAGTCCGTTCTGCGACGTGGACGAACAGTCGCTGTACGATCTGGCGCAGGGGCGCGAACGGAGCCTCTATCGCGCGCTTCGCGCACGCGCGGCGGAGCGGCCGGAGTGGGCGCAGGCGGCCGAACGTTTGGGCGGCGTCATCGCCGATGCGCGCGAACGGCGGCCGTTCGAGTTCTTCAATCGCTTCCTCGGGCGGCTGGATGCGGAGGGCCGCTCGATGCGCTCGCGCATCCTCACGCGCCTCGGCCGCGAGGCCGAGGACGCCATCGACGAGTTCCTGAACCAGACGCTCGCCGCCGAGGCGCGCGGGGTGCACGACCTGGAGAGCCTGTCGGCCGAACTCGACTCCAGCGAGGTCGAGGTGAAGCGCGAATTGAAGGCCGGGCGCGGCGAGGTGCGGGTGATGACCGTGCACGGCGCCAAGGGGCTGGAGGCGCCGGTCGTCTTCCTGCCCGACACCACCGTCGACGTGACCAAGCGCCAGCGATCCATGGCCTCGCCGCTGTTGGGGACGCCGCAGGGCGGTTTTCTGTGGGCGCCGCGCGCGCAGGAGGATTGCCCCGCGTCGCAGGACGCGCGCGCCGAGCGCGACGAACGGTCGGATCAGGAGTCGCTGCGGTTGCTCTACGTCGCCCTGACCCGTGCGCGCGACCGGGTGGTGATTTGTGGGCGCGCGTCGGCGACGCGCGGACCGGACGCGACGTCGTGGTGGGCGCGGCTGACCGCGGCCTTCGATGCGCTGGAGACGCGCGAGGTCGAGGAGAACGGCCGCACCGTCCGCCGCTTCGGCGACGATCCGGGCCTTGCGCCGCGCGAGGCGGTCGCCGTTACGCCGCCCGCGCCGCTTCCCGACTGGACCCAGGTGAAGCTGAAGCCCGAGCGCGCCGCGCGCTGGGCTTCGCCCTCGAACATTTCCGATCAGGCCAAGGCGCCGGCGCCCTCGCCGTTGGCGCAACGGTCGGGCCTGGGGCGCTTTCGCCGGGGCGATCTCATCCACAAGCTGTTCGAGGTCCTGCCCGACGTGCCCCCCGACCATCGGCGCGCGGCGGCGGAGCGCCTGCTGGCGCGCGAGCCCGACCTGACCGTCGACCAGCGCGCGGAGATGATCGTCGCCGCCTTCGGGGTGCTGGAAGACCCGCGGTTCGCGGAAGTGTTCGGCCCCGGCTCCCGCGCCGAGGCTGCCCTGGCCGGGACCGCGCCCGACCTGCCGCAAGGCGTCGCCATATCCGGGCGGCTGGATCGCCTGGTTGTGGGACCCAAGCGGGTGCTGGTCGTCGACTATAAGACCAACCGCCCGGCCCCCGACCGGATCGAGGACGCCGACCCCGCCTATGTGACGCAAATGGCGGTTTATGTGGCGGTTTTGCGCGCGCTTTATCCAGGCCGCACCGTCGAGGCGGCCCTGGTCTGGACCGACGGGCCGCGCCTGATGCCGGTTCCCCCAAACGTGATCGAAGGCGCGCTGGAAACGCTCAGGCGAGACAGTTGAACCCAAGCGAGGCCGCGACTACTTAGGCCCTCGCGCTCGCCCCCGAGCCGTTAGGATGGAGTCGTTAGGTCATGGCCACTGTGCAGGTCACCGACGAGAGTTTCGAACAGGACGTTCTGAAGGCGGGGACGCCGGTCCTGGTGGACTTCTGGGCGGAGTGGTGCGGTCCCTGCAAGCAGATGGCGCCCGCGTTGGAGCAGCTCTCCGAAGAACTCGCCGGCAAGGTCGCAGTGGCCAAGTTCAACGTCGACGAAAGCCCGATGACTCCCTCGCGCTATGGCGTGAAGGGCATGCCGACGCTCATGCTGTTCAAGGACGGCCACATGACCTCGATGAAGGTCGGCGCCATGCCCAAGCGCAAGATCCTCGAATGGCTGGTCGAGACGGGCGTCGAAGCGGACGCGGCTTAACAAAAGCAAGTATTGCGCGCGCGCTGAACCACCCTAGTCTCCCCCGGGAACGGGGGCCGCGTCGATGGAAGTTCATCATCATCCGCATCCGGGACATACCTGGAAGGAATTCGCGCGCGAGATCGGCATCGTCGTGATCGGCGTGCTGCTGGCGCTGGGCGCCGAGAACATCGCGGAAGGGTTTCATTGGCGCCATGAGGTCGAGCAGGAACGCGAAGCGTTACGCGGCGAGGTTCGCTACAATCTCGCGACCGCGACGTTTCGAAAGTCGCAACAACCCTGCATCGACGCGCGGCTGCAGCAGATCGGCGAAGTGTTTCGCCGCCATGCCAAGGGCGAGGCGCTGGGCTTGAAAGGCCCCGTCGCGCGGCCGCCGTTCTGGGGCGGATCGACCGGCACCTGGGACATCGGCGTCGCCGGCCAGGCGCTCGGTCACATGCAGGAGAAGGAGAAGCTCGCTTTCAGCGACGCTTTCCAGACCTACAAGCAATACAACAATCTTCACAACGAGGAGGACGCCGACTGGCGCAAGCTGGCGCTCCTCGACCACGCGGACCTGCTCGACGCCAACGACTGGTCGCGCCTGCACGAAACCTGGGGCGATCTGATCGGCATGAGCAACCGCATCCACTCGATCGGCGACGACATGCTGGAGAACATGACGATGGGTCAGAGGGCCGGCCAGATCGAGGGCGACGAAGCCGATCTGCACAAGGCGTTCTGCACGCCGATAATCGATTGAGATCGCACCTGGCGGATTGACTCAGTCTAACCTCTTCCCTCCCGCTTTGAGGGCAGTCGCAAGAATTTCAGAAGGTGTCATCTCGCGCCGATCGTTTCCGTCGCCAAAATAATCGCCTGGCCAATATATCAATCCGACAATGTTCTCGTCGCCCGTGTTCACCCGAAGGCATTCGAGCCAATAACGTGTTTGAAATTCATCACCTCCGACTCGACATACGAGATCGACCATTTCGAGCATCTCTTCCTCTGACAGGTCCGCCGGGAGATTATTCCACTCCCTGTAACTAAGCCGAGGCGCTTTAGGGTTGCCGAGTAGTCTGACCCTGACTCAAAGAGCCCATAAATTTCTCGCGCGAGCATGATGGCGCTGGTCAATCGGCGATCGCCTGCGGTGGGATCAAGCAGGTGGCTTCTCACGTGCAACCCCTCATCGCGGCCAAGTCTCAGCTGAACGCGCGAGGACTTCTCCCGCGAGGTAGAGGGAGCCGCAGATCACCACGCGTGAGCGTGACGCCGATGCGAGCGCGCTGTCGATGGCGTCGTCGATGTTGGTGCAGGCTTGCGCTTGCAGGCCTTGCCCGCGCGCGACGGTAGCGAGCGTTTCCGCGGGCGTGGCGGCTTCTTCCTCGAAGGCGGTGGTGAAGATGCGCGGCTTCAGCGGCGCGAAGGCGGCGAAGAATTCGGTGGGGTCCTTGGTGGTCAGCATGCCGGTGACCATCACAAGCGGGCGCGGGTCGCGGGCGTCGAGGTCTTCCAGCGTACGGACCAGGGCGCGGGCGGCGTGGGGGTTGTGGCCGCCGTCGAGGATCAGGTCGGCGCCGGCGGCTTTTGCGCGGGCGCCGTACGCGCCTTCGGTCAGGCGTTGGAAGCGGCCGGGCCAAGTCGCGGTTTGCAGGCCCTTGGCGATGGCGCGGTCGTCGATGCGCGGATGGTTCAGCACCCGGATGGCGGCGACGGCGAGGCCGGCGTTGTCGACCTGGTGGGCGCCGACGAGCGAGGGACGCGGCAGATCGAGGAGGCGGTCGTCGCCCTGGAAGATCAGGCCGTCGCGTTCCGCATAGGCGTCGAAGTCACGGCCCATGATGGTCAGCGGCGCGCCGATGCGCTGCGCCATCAGTTCGATGACGCCGAGCGCCGATTCACTCTGGCGGCCGATGACGCCGGGGACCCCGGGCTTGAGGATGCCGGCCTTTTCCGCCGCGATCAGTTCGATGGTGTCGCCGAGGAATTCGCGATGGTCGATGTCGACGGGCGCGATGGCGGCGACCGCGGGTTTGTCGACGACGTTGGTGGCGTCGAGTATGCCGCCCAGGCCCACCTCGAGGATGCAGAGATCGGCGGGAATCCGCGCGAAGGCTTCGTAGGCGACGGCGGTGGTGACTTCGAAGAAGGTGATCGGCTTGCCGGCGTTCACCGCTTCGACGTGGTCGAGGGTCGCGTTCAGTTGCTCGGCGTCGATCAATCGGCCGGCGATGCGGATGCGTTCAGCGAAGCGGACGAGATGGGGCGAGGTGTAGACGTGAACGCGAAGACCCGCGGCTTCGGCGATGGCGCGCAGGAAGGCGACGGTGGATCCCTTGCCGTTGGTGCCGGCGACATGGATCACCGGCGGCAGCTTGCGCTCGGGATTGCCGAGTTCGTCGCACAGGCGGCGCATGCGGTCGAGCGACAGGTCGATGGACCTGGGGTGCAGCGCTTTCAACCGCTCGAGTGTGCGGTCCACGGGGAGGAGGCGGTCGGTCACGGGGCGGTGTTTGAAGGAGAAATTGAACCACGAAGCGCACAAAGCGCACGAAGAGGTCGCGGGCTTAGCGTGCGTTGCGACTTAGGTCTATCGACCGCGCTCTGCGCGGTCATTCGATGAACAGGCCACGCGTGCGTCGTGCGCAACAGCCTCTGTGCGCTTTGTGCGCTTCGTGGTTCATTTTTCGGGGTTGGGGTTAAGCCGCGCGGCGTTTGCCGCTCATCAGCATGGAGAGGATGGCGCCGAGCACGTGGGGGATTTCATGGCGGAGAACGACGCGGTCGACCATGCCCTTTTCCACCAGGTATTCGGAGCGCTGGAATCCCGCGGGCAGGGTTTCGCGGATGGTCTGTTCGATCACGCGCTGGCCGGCGAAGCCGATAAGGGCGCCGGGCTCGGCCAGGTGCACGTCGCCCAGCATGGCGTAGGACGCTGTGACGCCGCCGGTGGTCGGGTCGGTCAAGACCACGACGTAGGGAAGCTGCGCCTTCTTCAGCTCCTGGATCGCCAGCGTTGTGCGCGCGAGCTGCATCAGCGACAGGGTGCCTTCCTGCATGCGCGCGCCGCCGGACGCCGTGAACATCACCATGGGAACGCCGCGCTTCACGGCCTCCTGTGCTGAGCGGATGAACGCCTCGCCCGCCGCGACGCCGAGCGAGCCGCCCATGAAGGCGAAGTCCTGCACGACCGCGACGGCCGGCTGGCCGTGGATCTTGCCGACGCCGATCGCCATCGCGTCCTTGGCGCCGGTGGTCTTGCGCGCGGTGTCGAGACGTTCGCGATAGGGGCGGCCGTCGAAGAACTCGAGCGGGTCCTCGGGCGCGTCGGGCGCCTCGATGCTTTCCCACCGGCCGTCGTCGAAGGTGTAGCGGAAGCGCAGCTCCGAGCCGATGCGCATGTGCCGCCCGGCCGGGGTGACCCACAGCGCCGCCTCGAGGTCGGGGCGGTAGATCATCTCCCCGGTGTCGGGGCACTTGACCCAGAGGTTCTCGGGCGTGTCGCGCTTGGCGAAGGCCTTGCGCACGCCCGGCGCGATCTTGGCCAGCCAGCCGCCGCGTTCGCGACGTTCTCCCGGAAGCGACTTGGCTCCGGCGGGCTTGGGGGAAACGGGTTTCACTGTGGCGGCTTCGGCCTCGGTCTCGGGCGCCGGCGCGGCGCGCGCGGGCTTGGCTGGCTTTTGAGGCTTCTGGGGCTTCTTGCCCTTCGCCTCGTCGTACTTGTCGGACACAGCCATGTCCGCTCAGGCCTCCGCCGCCGCGAGTCGTGCGGAGCGCACAGCCTTAGCCAAAGCGCCCGCGGTTTCCAGAACTTTCGCCGCCGGCGAGGCCCCGGCCGATAACGCTTGCGCGATCTGGTCGACCAGGACCGAGCCCACCACGGCCCCGTCGGCGACCCTCGCCACCTCGGCCGCACGCTCGGGCGTCTTGATCCCGAAGCCGACCGCGACCGGCAGGCCCGAGGCCGCGCGCACGCGGGCGACCGCGGGGGCGATCTGGCCGGCGTCGGCCTCCTTCACCCCGGTCACCCCCGCCACGGAGACGTAGTAGACGAAGCCGGAGGTGCGCTTCACCACCGTCTTCAGGCGATGGTCGTCGGTGGTGGGCGTGGCCAAGCGGATGAGGGAAATCCCTACCGAATCAAGCGCGTCCGCGAGAGGGTCGGCCTCCTCGGGAGGGCAATCAACCACGATCAACCCGTCAACACCCGCGTCCCGCGCATCGCGCGCGAAGGCCTCCAGGCCGTGGGTCAAAAGCGGGTTGAGATAGCCCATGAGAACGACCGGCGTTTCCGCGTCCCCCGTTCGGAAGCGGCTCACCAGCTCAAGGGTTCCGTTGAGCGTCATGCCCGCCTTGAGCGCCCGCAGCGAGGCCCGCTGGATCGGCGGACCCTCGGCCATGGGGTCGGAGAAGGGGAATCCGAGCTCGATCACGTCGGCGCCTACGCCCGGCAGACCCTGCAAGATCTCGAGGGCGGTCTCGGGATCGGGGTCACCGGCCATGACATAGGCCACGAAGGCGGAGCGGCCTTCGGCTTTCAGGACTGCAAAACGGGCTTCCAGACGGTTCATACGCGCGGAATCCTGAAGTCGATGCCAACGTTCATGGCGACCACGGCCGTGAACCAGCCCGCAGCGCCTACCCCCAGCACCAGCAACACCCATACGAGAGGTCGTCGTCGGCCCGTCAAAGCTTGACCCCCAGGCGCTCGGCCACGGCGAAGATGTCCTTGTCGCCCCGGCCGCACATATTCATCACCACGACCCCGCCCTTGCCGATCTCCCTGGCCAGGTCGAGCGTGCGGGCCAGCGCATGCGCGGGCTCCAGTGCAGGAATGATGCCTTCCAGCCGGGCGCAGAGCTGGAACATCTCCAGCGCCTCCTCGTCGGTGGCCGAGACGTATTCGGCGCGGCCGGTGTCGTGCAGGTGGGCGTGCTCAGGCCCGATGCCGGGATAATCGAGGCCGGCGGAGATCGAGTGAGCGTCGATGATCTGGCCGTCGGCGTCCTGCAACAGGTAGGTCTTGTTGCCGTGCAGCACCCCGGGGCGACCGCCCGAGAGCGACGCCGCATGCTGGCCGGTGGGGATGCCGTGGCCCGCCGCCTCGACGCCCACCAGGCGCACGCCCTCGTCGCCGATGAAGGGATGGAACAGCCCGATGGCGTTGGAGCCGCCGCCGATCGCGGCGACCAGGGCGTCGGGCAGGCGGCCTTCGGCCTCGAGGATCTGGACCTTGGCCTCGCGCCCGATCACCGACTGGAAGTCGCGCACCAGCTCCGGATAGGGGTGCGGCCCGGCCGCGGTGCCGATGATGTAATAGGTGTCGGCGACGTTGGTGACCCAGTCGCGGAGCGCCTCGTTCATGGCGTCCTTCAGCGTTCCCGTGCCGGAGGTTACCGGGACGACCTCGGCCCCGAGCAGCTTCATGCGGAAGACGTTTGGCGACTGCCGCTCCACGTCGGTCGCGCCCATGTAGACCACGCAGGGCAGCCCGAAACGGGCGCAGACGGTGGCCGAGGCGACCCCGTGCTGACCCGCGCCGGTCTCGGCGATGATCCGGGTGCGGCCCATGCGGCGGGCCAGCAGGATCTGGCCCATGCAGTTGTTGATCTTGTGCGCGCCGGTGTGATTGAGCTCGTCGCGTTTGAAATAGATCCTGGCCCCGCCGACGTGGTCGGTCAGGCGTTCGGCGAAATAGAGCGGGCTGGGGCGCCCGACGTAGTGCTTCAGGAAGCTGTCGAGTTCGTCCTGGAAAGCGCGGTCGGCTTTGGCCGCGGCGTACGCACGCTCCAGCTCCAGCACCAGCGGCATCAGGGTCTCGGCGACGTAACGGCCGCCGTAGTCCCCGAACCGGCCCTGGGCGTCGGGCCACGCATAGGCGTTCGATTTTTGGGCAGAGCTCAACGCAACAGTCCTTTGGGCGCTCCGCCGCCGCACTAGCGGATGCGCTTCACAGCCTCGAGAAAGGCCGAAATCAGGGCGGGGTCTTTTAGGCCCGGACCCCGTTCCACGCCAGAGGAAACGTCGACCATCGGGGCGCCCGACTGGCTGACGGCTTCGGTCACATTCCAGGGGTCGAGCCCTCCGGCCAGGAACCAGGGTCGCGCAAACCGCCGGCCGGCCACGAGCGTCCAGTCGAACCGCGCGCCCACACCGCCCGGCCGGGTCGCGTCCTTGGGCGCCTTGGCATCGAACATCAGGTGATCGGCCACACCGTCGAAGGCCCGGGCGGCGTCGAGGTCGGACGCCTCGGACACGGACAGCGCCCTGATCACGCCGGCGCCGGTGCGCGCGGCGACAGCGCGGGTCCGGCCCGGGTCCTCGCGGCCATGGAGCTGGATCAGGTCGGGGCGTAGCGCAGATGTGATCGCGTCGAGATCGGCGTCAGACGGGTCGACGGTGACGGCGACAATCCTTATGCGGCCTCGGACCGGCTCGGCGAGGCGCGCCGCGGCGTCCGGGGTGAGATTGCGCGGGCTTTTCGCGAAAAAGACGAAACCGACGTGGCTCGCCCCGCCATCCAAGGCAGCGCGCACCGCTTGCGGCGTGGTCAGGCCACAGATCTTCGCTTCGGGCGTTACCGGCATGGGCGTGAGGTCGGCGGCTTATCCCCAAAACGCAAGGCCTTCCCCAACGCTTTCGTGAATTCCAGTTGAGCGGTTTGCAGGAGTACGCTAATCCCTAGTGGATTGATAGGAGTTTAGATGGCGGAGCATCGAAAGATCCTCGTCATTGGCGCCGGGTTCTCCGGCGTCGCCCTGGCGATCCAGCTTTTGAAACGGACCACCGCCCAGGTGGTCCTGGTCGAGCGCTCTGGCGTCTTCGGGCGGGGGGTCGCCTATGCCGCCCACGGCGAGGCCAACGTCCTGAACGTTCGCGCCAGCCGCATGAGCGCCTTGGCCTGCGCGCTCTCCCATTTCACCGATTGGCTCGCGGCCAACGCCCCGAAGGACGCCGACCCGAACGGGTTCCCGCGCCGGCCGACCTACGGCGCCTATCTCTCCGACACCCTGCGCACCGAAGCCGCCGGCGCGCCGGGACGCTTCGTGCGTCGCGCCGGCCAGGCGGTCGCGCTGGAGGCCCATGCCGGCGGCGTCACCGTTCGCCTGGACTCCGGCGCGGAGCTGGCCGCCGATGCGGCCGTCCTCGCCATGGGCAATTTCGCGCCGTCGACGCCGGCGGGCGCAGAGGGCGCCGTCGGCGAGGCCCGTTACATCGAATGCTCCTGGACGCAGGGCGCCTTCGACGATGTCGGTCGCGACGAAGACGTGATCCTGCTGGGCTCGGGCTTGACGGCGGTGGACGCCCTGCTCGAACTGGAGGCCAAGGGCTGGCGCGGGCGCGCGACCGTGGTGTCGCGCCGGGGCCTGTTGCCGCACGCGCACGACGCGGCGCAGATCCACGCCGCCAGCGAGGCGCCGGCGCGCGCGCGGCTGTCTTACCTGGTCAACGTCGTTCGCTCGCGGTGTGCGACGACGCCCTGGGGCCAGGTGATGGACGAGCTGCGGCCGCACGGCCAGTTGTTCTGGACGCGGATGAGCCTTGAGGAACGCCGGCGTTTCCTGCGCCACCTGCGGCCCTGGTGGGACATCCACCGCCATCGCATTGCGCCGGACGTCGCGATGAAACTCGCGCGGCTGCAGGCCGAGGGCCGGCTCGATGTCGTGGCCGGCAAGCTGATCTCGGCCAAGGACGAGTCCGGATCGATGACGCTTACGCTGCGGCCGCGCGGGCGGAAGACGACGCGCATGCTGAGCGCGCCGTGGCTAGTCAACTGCACCGGGCCCGAGATGGACGTGACGCGCACGGCCGATCCGTTGCTCGCGCAACTGTTCGGCGCGGGCGTTGCGCGGGCGGACGATCTGAAGCTGGGCGTCGATGTCGATGCGAGCTTGCGCGTGCACGACGCGTTCGGACGGATTCAACCGCGCCTGTTCGCCATCGGCCCGATGACCCGCGGCGCCTTCTGGGAAACCGTCGCCGTCCCCGACATCCGGGTGCAGGCGCTGAGCCTGGCGGATACGATCGCGGCGATGGATGCGGATCGGGATGCGATCGCGGACGCCGAGTTCGAGCACGACGATCCGTCAGCGGAATTTCGGCTGTAGCCACATAAATTCCGTCACCCTCGGGCTTGTCCCGAGGGCCCATCGAATGTGTCGTAGCTCGAACGGATGGCCCTTCGCGCAAGCGCCGACAACAGCCGTGCGAGCTTGCGGATGGATGGGCCCTCGGGACAAGCCCGAGGGTGACGGTTGTGGGGGTGGAAGCGGGGGCGCTTACTTGGCGCTTACTTCGCGCGCCCGGCCTTCAGTTCGTCGCGGATTTCTTCGAGCAGCTTTTCGCTGGTGGTGGGCGCGGGCGCGACGGCCGGTTTCTCGGCTTCCTTTTCGCGCAGGCGGTTCACCATCTTCACCACCAGGAAGACCACGAAGGCGATGATCAGGAACTGGATGAGGGTGTTGAGGAAGGCGCCGTAGCCGACGGCGACCTCGGTGGTCTTGGCCACAGGGTCCGCGGGACGCAGCACCCACTTCAGGCTGGAGAAGTCGGCCTTGGAGGTCAGCATGCCGATGGGCGGCATGATTACCTGGTCGACCAGCGAGGTCACGATCTTGCCGAAGGCGGCGCCGATCACCACGCCGACGGCGAGGTCGACGACGTTGCCGCGCATGACGAAGGCGCGGAACTCCTGGAAGAAGCCGTGGCCGCGTTTCATCACGTCGTTGACGTTGGGAACGCTCATGCGTCGCCGGAGACGTTCAACCGCTCGCGCAGTTCCTTGCCGCTCTTGAAGAACGGCACCGACTTGGCGGGCACCGAGACTTGGTCGCCCGTGCGCGGATTGCGCCCGGCGCGCGCCGGCCGGGAACGCACCGAGAAGGCGCCGAAGCCGCGCAGCTCGACGCGGCCGTTGCCTTCGAGCGCGTCCACCATCCGGTCGAGGATGACGTTCACGACGCGCTCGACATCCCTATGAGTCAGGTGGGGATGTTCGGTCGCCAGTTTCGCGATCAACTCCGACTTGATCATTGCAGCCCCCGGAGGTGGTCCCGCCTAGAGATTACGCGGGCCCGACAAGACCTTACACAACGCCTTCCGGGCGAAAAAGGCCTGTCGAACAAGAATCGACCAAGCCTCTTCCACCCGGAACGAACGGCGTAGACCGGTAAGCCTACTCCTTGCCAGCCTTCTCGCGCAGGGCGGCGCCCAGGATGTCGCCGAGCGAAGCGCCCGAGTCCTGGCTGCCGAACTGTTCGACGGCGGCCTTCTCCTCGGCCATCTCGAGCGCCTTGATCGACATCGAGACGCGGCGGGTGCCCTTGTCGATGTTAGTGATCTGGGCGTCCACCCGGTCGCCGACGGCGAAGCGCTCGGGGCGCTGCTCGCCGCGGTCGCGCGAGAGGTCGGACTTGCGGATGAACGCCTGCATCTGCGCGTCGTCTTCGCCGAACTTCACCTCGATGCCGCCGGTGGTGATTTCGGTAACCTGCACGGTGACCGTCTGGCCCTTGCGATAGGTGTCGCCGGTCATCGGGTCGCCCGACAGCTGCTTGATGCCGAGGGAGACGCGTTCCTTCTCCACGTCGACGTCGAGCACCTTGGCCTTGACCATCTCGCCCTTCTTATAGCGCTGGATGGCTTCTTCGCCCGAGGCGTTCCAGTCGATGTCCGACAGGTGCACCATGCCGTCGATGTCGCTGTCGAGGCCGATGAAGAGGCCGAACTCGGTGGCGTTCTTCACTTCGCCTTCGACGGTCGAGCCAACCGGGTGAGCGGCCACGAAGGCTTCCCACGGGTTCGACTGCGCCTGCTTGAGGCCCAGCGAGATACGGCGCTTGGAGGCGTCCACGTCGAGCACGATGACTTCCACTTCCTGCGAGGTGGAGACGATCTTGCCGGGGTGGACGTTCTTTTTCGTCCACGACATTTCCGACACGTGCACCAGGCCCTCGACGCCGGCTTCCAGCTCCACGAAGGCGCCGTAGTCGGTGATGTTGGTGATGCGGCCGGTGAAGCGCGCGCCCACCGGATACTTGGCGTCCACGCCGTCCCACGGGTCGGCCTGAAGCTGCTTCATGCCGAGCGAGATGCGCTGGGTTTCCGGGTTGATCTTGATGATCTGGACCTTCACCGTGTCGCCCACGTTGAGCACCTGGCTCGGATGAGAGACGCGCTTCCAGCTCATGTCGGTGACGTGCAGCAGGCCGTCGATGCCGCCGAGGTCCACGAACGCGCCGTAGTCGGTGATGTTCTTGACCACGCCTTCGCGGACTTCGCCTTCCGACAGCTGGCTGACCAGTTCGGTGCGCTGTTCGGCGCGGGCTTCTTCGAGGATGGCGCGACGCGAGACGACGATGTTGCCGCGCGGACGGTCCATCTTGAGGATCTGGAACGGCTGTTCCTTGCCCATCAGCGGACCGACGTCGCGCACCGGACGGATGTCGACCTGCGAGCCCGGCAGGAAGGCCGAGGCGCCGCCGAGGTCGACGGTGAAGCCGCCCTTCACGCGGCCGACGATGGCGCCCATGACAGGCTGGCCGTCGGCGAAGACGACTTCCAGGCGGGTCCAGGCTTCTTCGCGGCGGGCCTTCTCGCGGCTGATCACCGCTTCGCCCATCGCGTTCTCGACGCGCTCCAGATAGACCTCGACGTTGTCGCCGACGGCGACCGGGGTCTTGCCGTCCACGTTGGGGCCGAATTCCTTCAGCTGGATGCGGCCTTCGGTCTTCAGGCCGACGTCGACGATGGCGAAGTCCTTCTCGATGCCCACGACTTTGCCGTGGACCACCTGGCCCTCCATCATGTCGCGGCCGGCCATCTGTTCGTCGAGCAGCGCGGCGAAGTCGTCGCGCGTAGGGGTCATAACGTCCGTCATAGTCATGGTTCCAATGTCTCCGGACGCCTGCCGATCCGCGCGCCCATGAGTCTTGGGGCTGCGGCCGCTCGAGGCGTCACTGTCTAAGGGTTGCTGGACCTGGGGCCTGAGATGACTCGGGTGAGAGAGCTCGGGTCCCGGCGAATTGCCCGCGGCTGTGAGGGAAAGGCGCGGTTTGGTTTAGCCCCCTGTCGCCTTCAGGTTTGGGGAGCGCGCGCCGCCTCGACAATGCGGCGGGCCGCATCGGTCGCCGCCGATATATCCATATCGGTCGTATCCAGCAAGACCGCGTCGGGGGCGATGACCATGGGGGCGGCGTCCCGGCCGGCGTCGCGGGCGTCGCGGCGGAGGATGTCGGAGAGGACCACCGACAGCTCGAGCTCCCCGTCCTCCTGGCGGAGCTGTTTCCAGCGCCGCTCGGCGCGGGCCTCGGCCGAGGCGGTCACGAACAGCTTGGCCTGGGCGCGGGGCGCGATGACCGTCCCGATGTCGCGGCCGTCGAGCACGGCGCCGGGGTCTTGCTCGGCAAAGGCCTGCTGGAACTGGATCAGGGCCCGGCGAACCTGGGGATGGACGGCGACCCGGCTGGCCGCTTCGCCCGCCACCGCGCCGCGAAGTTCGGGGTCGGCCAGATGGTCGACAGTCAGGACCTGCGCCGCCGCTTCGGCCGCCGTCGCGTCATCGAGGTCGAAGCCGCCTTTCACCAGCTCCAGCCCCACCGCCCGGTAGAGCAGGCCCGTATCCAGGTGCGGATAGCCGTAGATCTTCGCCAGGCGGGCGGCGATGGTCCCCTTGCCTGAGGCGGCCGGGCCGTCGACGGCGATTACGAAGCCCATCAGGCGCTTCCTATCTCAGCGCCCAGGCTTCGCATGAGGTCTACGAAGGCGGGGAAGCTGGTGGCGATCATGCCGGGTTCGTCGACCGTCACCGGCGCCTCGGCGGCGAGGCCCAGCACGAGGTGCGCCATGGCGATGCGATGATCGCCGGCGGTTCGGACTTCGGCGCCGCCGGCGGGCGGACGGCCCTTGCCGTGGACGATGAGGCCGTCGGGCTCTTCCTCGACCTCGACGCCGCAGGCCTTCAGGCCGGCGGCCATCAGCGCGATGCGGTCGCTCTCCTTCACGCGCAGCTCCTTGATGCCGCGCATCACTGTGGTTCCCTCCGCGAAGGCGGCGGCGGCGGCGAGGATCGGATATTCGTCGATCATCGAGGGCGCACGCTGCGACGGCACGACCACGCCGCGCAACAGCGATCCACGCGCCGTCACATCGCCGACGCGTTCGCCGCCTGCGTCGCGCGCGTCGATGGAGAGATCGGCGCCCATTTCCTTCAGCGTCTCGATGAGGCCGATGCGCAGCGGGTTGAGCAGCACGTTCTCGACGACGACCGTCGAGCCGCCAACCAGCAGGCCCGCAACGATGGGAAACGCCGCCGAGGACGGGTCGCCCGGCACGCGCACGGGCGCGGCTTTCAGCGGTCCAGGGTGCAAGCGAACAAAACGGCCGTCATGCCTATCTTCCACATCCACGCGCACGCCGAAGGCGCGCAGCATGCGTTCGGTGTGGTCGCGCGTGGGTTCCGGTTCGACGACGGTAGTGACGCCGTGCGCACCCAGGCCGGCGAGCAGGATCGCGGACTTCACCTGGGCCGAAGCCATCGGCAGGCGGTAGTCGATAGCATGAACCGCGCCGCCGTGCACGGTGAGCGGAAGCCGCCCGCCTTCGCTCGCCTCGAACCGCGCGCCCATCTCTACGAGCGGATCGATCACGCGGCCCATCGGCCGCTTGCGCAACGACGCGTCGCCGTCGAAGCGCGCGGCGATCGGAAACGCCGAGGCGGCGCCCATCAGGAGGCGCACGCCGGTGCCGGAGTTGCCGCAGTCGATCACGTCCTTTGATGGTTCGAAGCCGCCGCGACCCTCGACGCGCCAGCGCCCTTCGCCCAGGCGCTCGACCCCGGCGCCGAAGGCTTCGACCGCGCGTGCGGTCGTCAGCACGTCGTCGCCCTCCAGCAGGCCTTCGATTTCGGTGACGCCCGAGGCCAAACCGCCCAGAATCATGGAGCGATGCGAGACCGACTTGTCGCCGGGCGCGCGAACCCGGCCCCGGAGCGGGCCCGACGGCGCGCTTCGGAGGCGTTCAGCACCCTTATTTTGCGACGTTTCCGCGCTCATGCCGCGCGGCTTTTGACAGCGCGGTCCCAAAGTGGCAAGGGAGCCGCCGCTTTCCCCATACCCCTCCCAGAGGTGAGCCCCTTGGCTGATCCCGCCCTCGGCGCCAAACAGATTTGTCCCAATTGCCAGGCCAAGTTCTACGACCTGGCCAAACGGCCCGCGCACTGCCCCAAGTGCGCCACCGAGTTCGACCCGGAAGAGGCGGTGAAGTTCCGCCGCATCCGCGCCCGCGCCGCCCCGGCTGAATACGAGACCGAGGAGGACGCCGAGGACCAGGTGAAGGCCAAGAAGGCCGCCGAGGACGAGGAAGAGGAAGAAGAGGTCGTCACCCCCGAGATCGACGCGGTCGTCGACGAGGTTCTGGTCGAGGACGACGAGGACGCCGAGGGCGAACCCGCCGTCGTCGAAGCTCCGCCGGTCAGCGAGGTCGACATCGACGAGGACGTCGAGGTCGAGGAGGAAGAGGACGACGGCGTTCCCTTCCTCGACGGCGACGACGAGGACGACGCCTTCGAGGAAGACATCGAGGGCCTGCCCGAAAAGGGCGAAGAGGACCGCTAAACCCGGGAATCCCTGCGACCAGGGGGCTCGGCGGCCGGACCTTGATCCCCCCGCCCCCCTGGCGTAGAACCCGCGCCTTCGCCGAGGACCAGCCCGGCGAAAGCGTAGACTTTGGGGCTATAGCTCAGCTGGTAGAGCGCTTGAATGGCATTCAAGAGGTCAGCGGTTCGACTCCGCTTAGCTCCACCATCGAAGGCCCCGCGGACCACCGCGGGGCCTTCGACCCATCTGGGGTCCGCGGCTGAACCGCGCGGCGCAACGCCGGAACAAGGTCAACTTTCGGATCCCATTCTCGCCGCTATTCTACCGGGAGGTGCGTGAGCCGCCGGAAAGCGGCGCGTCGTGGCTGGGGACGCTTAGCGGATGCGCCGATGGCTGCCGGGCGGACACATCATCCTGAACATGAGCCGCGGGCGCCGGCGGCTGGCCGGCGCGCTTGCGACCGCTGCCGTCCTGCATCTTGCCCTGTTCGCTGTCTTCGTGGTCTCGATCACCAACACCGGTTCGCGTTGGTCTCGATCAGACACGTCTTACCAGATCACCCTGGTGCGACTGCCGCCTGCCACGCGCGAGACCGTCAAGGCGCCAAGGCGCGAGCGCGCAGCGCCGCGGCTGAAGACGCCGATCGCGGCGCCGGCGGCTCTTCACACGCCGCCAATCACAATGCCGGCTACGCCTTCTCCCCCGGCGCCGCCGAACACGAATCCGAACAAATCGTCCGGCGACTCCGACGTCGAGGCCATGCGCAAGGCGCTTCGCGCTCTCGCCGCCTGTCACAGCTTCGGCGTTCGGTCGACCGACAAGGAGCGCGCGGACTGCGAGGCGCGTTTGCGCCGCATGGCCGACGCCGCGCCGCACATCGATACCGCGCCGCCTCCGCAACCCGGCGAACCGGAACAGAAGGTCAATACCTGCCGCCTCAGCCTGAAGACGCTGCTGTCGCCGCGCGTGAAGTGCAAAATTTGGTGAGCGCCAGGGTGCAGGCCCAGCTAAACTGCCCTCTCCTCATGACCGAGCCCACCGACAGCAACGACGCGATCGCCGAGCGCTGGATCGCTTACTACCTGCGGAACGGTGCCGGAGAGAAGGCGGCGCTCGACAGCGACCCAGACTGGTGGGCGCTCGAGACCATGATGGCTCTCCAATTCGACGACCCGCTCCGGGCGTTGGAAATCGTCTTCCTGATCGCACACGCTTCGGGTGACGCTTGGGTGTTGACGAACCTCGGCGCCGGGCCGCTCGAAGGCTTGCTCGCCGACGATCCGACGTTCCTCGACGCGATCGTGCTGGAGACCACGTCCTGTCCGAACCTGAAGACCGCCTTGGTCTCCGTTTGGCAAAACGGCATGCCCGACGAAACCTACGCCGCGGTCCGACGCCTCTCCGGATCGGGCGAATGATCCAGGTTCCGCGGCTCGTGAGGGAGGTTGCTAGGAAATTGGGGACACAAACCAATTTCGGTCACGGGCGGCGCGTCGTCACTGGCTCGCCATGAAATTGTATTGTGTCCCCAATTTTCACCGCACCGCCGAAAACAAAAACGCCCCGGAGCTCTCCTCCGGGGCGCTTCGCTGATCTTACGTCGGCTTAAAGCCGCGTGGCTCAGTAGCCGCCGCGGTGGCGGCACTCGTGCCAGTGGCCGTCTTCGCCGAGGTAATGGTCGTGGCCGTGGATACGGCAGCTGCTCTCGCCGTACATCTTGTCGTGGTGGTGATCCCAGCCCTTGTCGCGGCACATGTGACGGTGGCCGTCCCAATCGTGGCAGTCGTCCCACGCGGTCTTTTGGACCATGCTGACGCTCACGCCTTTCACGGCGGCGCCGACACCGGCGGTGGTCGAACCGGCGAAGCCCGCGAGGGCGGCGGCGGCGATGGCGATGGTGAGGAACTTACGCATGTCGAAATCCTCCCTTGGGGCCCCAATCGGCCCGTCAAACAGCCGAGCTGGCCCCTGAAGGGAGCAACTGAGCGTGTTCAACAAATAGCAGGATTTGAGACCGGCGCTATGGGAAGGCGAACCGGCCCGCGGAAGCTTTTACGGCTTGGGGGTTTGGACGGCGGCCTGCTTGGTGTGGACCATGACGGCGACCACGATGGAGCCGGTCAGGCACATGATGGCGCCGGCCCACTGGGCGGGGGTGAGGGCCAGGGTTTCCCCGTGCTTGAGGCCGTAGGCGGCGTAGGCGCCGACGATCCCGCCCACCAGACAGACCAGGGCGGCCGAGCCGCGCTCCGCCAAATCGCCCTTCAACAGTCTCAAAAACATGCGAACGCCCCGGAATTAAGTCGTCGAACGCCCTAGGGATTACCCCAAAATCCTTAAGACTGTCGCTGCGACATAGGGCCCGGCGGGCCGGACCACGCGCCGCTTGTGCGGATCAACCCCTTTGCGTAACGAGCCTCTGTGAGTTCCTCCCCGGCCGCCGAGGCCCCCATAAAAAAACAGCCGCGCCAGAGCGTGATCCGCTCGTCGCTAGTCTATGCGAGCCTGACCCTGGTCTCGCGCCTGATGGGGTTCGCGCGGGACCTGGCGATCACCTACGTGATGGGAGCGTCGGCGACCATTGCCGCGGACGCGTACAACACCGCCCTGCGCTTCCCCAACCTGTTCCGCCGCGTCTTCGCCGAGGGCGCCTTCGCCGCGGCCTTCGTGCCCGCCTATTCCAAGGCGCTGGAGGCGGACGGCGAGGAGAAGGCCGACGTTCTGGCCGCGGACGCCATGGCGACCCTGGCGGCGGCGACACTCGCGCTCACCGTCGTGGCGGACCTCGCCATGCCGTGGCTGATGCACCTGATCAGCCCGGGTTTCACCGGGGCCAAGTACAAGCTCGCGGTGCTGCTGACGCAGATCTGCATGCCCTACCTGCCGGCGATGGCGATCGCGGCGCACCTGTCGGGCGTGCTGAACGCGCGCGGGCGCTTCGTCGTGTCGGCGGTGCATCCGACACTGCTGAATCTGATGATGCTGATCTTCGTGCTGCCGCAGCACGATCCGGTGATGGCGGCGAAGTGGGCGTCGGCCGGCGTGATCGTCGCGGGCGTGTCGCAGGCGGCGCTTCTGATGTGGGGCGTGCGCAAGTCCGGCGCCAAGGTCGACTGGAAGCTGCCGCACCTGACGCCGGAAGTGAAACAGCTGATCTGGCTCGCCCTGCCCGGCGCGATCGCGGCGAGCGCGACGCAGATCAACATCTTCATCTCGGGCATTCTGGCGAGCTTCGTGAGAGGCGCGCAGACCTGGCTGACGGTCGCCGACCGCCTCTACCAGCTGCCTCTGGGCCTCGTCGGCGTGGCGATCGGGGTGGCGCTGCTGCCGCGCCTGTCGCGCGCGGTGCACGCCAAGGATCAGGCGGGCGCCCAGGAAGCGACCGACGAGGCAGTCACCTTCGCGCTCGCCTTCACCATGCCGGCGGCGGCGGCGCTGGTGGCCATGCCGTTCTATCTGATCGACGGCCTCTACACGCGCGGCGAGTTCACCACCTTCGACGCGATGAACACGGCGCAAGCGCTGCTCTGGTACGGCCTCGGCACGCCGGCGTTTGTTCTCACGCGCATTCTCGCGCCCGCTTTTTTCGCGCGGCAGGACACCGCCTCGCCGATGCGCTTCGGCCTGATCTCGGTGGGGGTGAACATCGCCGTCGGCGCGACGCTTTTCCTCGGCGTCCCCGGCACGACCTTCCACGGCATCGGCGTGCAGGGCATCGCGGCCGGCACCGCCATCGCCTCCTGGCTGACGGTGGTTCAGATGGTCGTGGCGCTGCATCGGCGGAAGAACTGGACGCTCGGCGCGCGCGCCGCCTCGCGCATCGTGCGGATTCTGGGCGCCACCGCGATCATGGGCGCGGCGCTGTGGGCCTGCGAGCACTGGCGCTTCCAGGTCGTGCAGCCGCTGTTCGCACAGCTGTCGCTGGGCGTCGCCGGCCACCACATCCTGGGGGCCAAGGAGGTCTCGGTCGCGGTGGTCAGCATGCTGGGCGGGGTGATCTATTTCGCCGCCCTGTTCGCCACCGGCGCGATCAAGCCCTCGGAGCTGAAGCGCGTGCTGCGGCGCGGCGGCCGCGATCCGGCTGAGCCGCCGCTCGAGGACACGCCGTCGGGGCCCGAGATCGTTTGAGCCCGGGATCGTCTGAGCCTTGCTCTTGGGACGGCTTTCGCTAAAACGCCTGCCCATGCGTTTCCTGGGTTCCGAGCTCGACGGGCGATGGCGCCGGCGGTCCTGACCGCCGCGAACGCCTTTCCTTGCCCTAGGCCCATACCCAGGAACCCGACCCCATGACCGACCAAGCCCAAGCCCCCTACCAGGGCCCCGAACGCGTGCTTTCGGGCGTTCAGCCCACCGGCAGCCTGCACCTCGGCAACTATCTCGGCGCGCTGAAGAAGTTCGTCGCCATGCAGGAGCAGTACCCCTGCTTCTTCTGCGTGGTGGACCTGCACGCGATCACCCTGTGGCAAGACCCCAAGCTGCTCGCCGGCCACACCCGCGAGATCGCGGCGGCCTATCTGGCGGCCGGCATCGACCCGTCGAAGGCGTCGATCTTCGCCCAGTCGGCGGTGACCGCGCACAGCGAGATGGCCTGGATCCTCAACTGCGTCGCGCGCCTCGGCTGGCTCGACCGCATGACCCAGTTCAAGGAGAAGTCCGGCAAGCACAAGGAGCGCTCGTCGGTCGGCCTCTACACCTATCCGGTGCTGCAGGCGGCGGACATTCTTGTCTACAAGGCGACGCACGTGCCCGTCGGCGAGGACCAGCGCCAGCACTTGGAACTCACCCGCGACATCGCGGCGAAGTTCAACAACGACTTCGAGGCCCCGGGCTTCTTCCCGATAACCGAGGGCATGATCGAGGGGCCGGGCGCGCGGATCATGAGCCTGCGCGACGGGACGGCGAAGATGTCGAAGTCGGATCCGTCCGACTATTCGCGCATCAACCTGACCGACAGCGCCGACGACATCGCGCAGAAGATCAGGAAGGCGAAGACCGATCCGGAGCCCTTACCCGAAACGGTTGAAGGTCTGGCGACGCGGCCGGAGGCGGACAACCTCGTCGGCATCTACGGCGCGCTGGCGGGGACGTCGAAGGCGCAGGTGATCAGTGAGTTCGGCGGCAAGGGCTTCGGGACGTTCAAGCCGGCGTTGGCCGAGCTGGCGGTCGAGATGCTGGCGCCGGTGAACGCGCGCATGCGACACTTTCTCGATGACCCGGCCGAGATCGACCGGGTGCTGGAAAAAGGCGCAGACGCCGCGCGCGCAGTGGCCGATCCGATCGTGCAAGAGACGAAGAAGATCGTGGGTTTCTGGGCGCCGGGGCGATGATGGGAGTGAAGCAAATGAAACGCTCATGGGTCGCCGCTGCGGCGATGCTGATGGTGTCGTCGGTCGCGCTCGCGGCCAATCATGCCGGTTCGATCACGCTGAGCGACGCCGCAGTGTCGCCGAGCCGCGGGACCCTGACCACCTCAACGGGACGCCTGACGATTACGAATAACGGCGGCGCGGACAAGCTGATGTCCGCGTCCTGCTCATGCGCGGCCAAGGTCGAGCTTCATCGCATGTGGATGGACGGCCAGGTAATGCGGATGCGCGAGATCAAGGACGGGTTAGCTGTGCCGGCGCACGGCAAGCTGGTGCTGGGCGGCGATGAGCATTTGATGCTGATCGGGGTGAAGCCGCTGTTGAAGCTGGGCGCCCACGTGAAACTGACGCTGAAGTTCCAGCACGCGGGCGCGATCAGCGTTGACGCCCCGGTGGGCGAACCGGCGCCGATGCGGATGAAAATGCCCCACCACTGACGGCGGCGCCGCGCACCATCTCCCTCATTTGTCCGTCATCCCGGGCTTGTCCCGGGACCCAGCGTTCCGCTCGCAACTAAGCTGGTGTGAGCGCTTGCGCGAACCTGCACACAGAAGAGTTCACACCCGAACCCTGGGTCCCGGGACAAGCCCGGGATGACGGAAATTAAATATGGGGTTGATGGTCACGCCTCGTCTTGCTCCGACACCTCGTTCGGCGGATTGGCGATCACGCGGCCTTCCGCGATGCGCACCTCGGGCACGGCATCGCGGGTGAAGGGGAGGTACCAGGTGGCCGTGCCGTCGCCCCTGTCGATTTCGAGGATGTCGCCAGCGCCGAAGTTCGGCACCGCGGCGATCACGCCTAGCGTTGCGCCGTTCAAATCCTCGACCCGCAAGCCGATCAAATCGGTGAGATAGAATTCGTCTTCCGCCGTCGCGGGCAACGCCTCTCGCGGCACGTAGAGACGAAGGCCGCGGAGCGCGTCCGCGGCCTCTTTGCTTTCGACGCCGTCGACGCGGGCGATCACGCCGCCCTTTGCCGCGCGCGCCGTCTTCAGCGTCAGCCCGGGCGTGCCGTCCTCGCGTTGCAGCGTGCGGTAACGGCCGAGCGACAGCGGGTCTTCGGTGAAGGTGGTGATGCGGACCTCGCCGCGCACGCCGAAGGCGCCGGCCACGCGGCCGACCAGGATCATGCGCGGACGAGGCTCGTCCATCGGACGCGGTCCGCCTATTCGGACGCGGGCTCTTCGACCGGCGCAGCCTCAGCAGGAGCGGCTTCGGCGGCAGGCGTTTCTTCCGCAGCGGCTTCCACCGGCGCTTCGGCGGCGGGCGCCTCTTCCACGACCGGCTCGGGCTCGGGCGCGGGCGGCGGCGCGGCGGCGGCTTCGGCGGCTTCAGCGTCCTTGCGGTCGGTTTCGCGTTGCGCGCGTTCGGCGCTGCGCTCTTCGGCCTTCTTGCCGGGCTTGGCCTTGTTCGGATTGTTGCCGTGTTCCCACTTCACCAGGCCCTCTTGGGCGAGGAAGCGCGCGACGCGGTCGGTCGGCTGGGCGCCCTTCTTCAGCCACTCGGCGATGCGCTCGAGCTTGAGCTGAACGCGCGGGCCGTCCTTGGGCAGCAGCGGATTATACGACCCCACCTTCTCGATGAACTTGCCGTCGCGCGGCGCGTGCGAGTCGGCGATGACGATGTGGTAGTACGGACGCTTCTTGGCGCCGCCGCGGGCGAGTCGAATCTTCAGCATTTCAGGTCTGTCCTTTGGTCATTTCTTGGGTTTGAAACCGGGAAGTCCGCCCAGGCCGGGCAAACCGCCGGGCGGTGACGCGCCGCCGAGTCCGGGAAGTCCCGGCGCGGCAGGCGTCGAATTCGGATCTTGCTGAGCGAGTTTGCCGCCGCCCAGCGATTGCAGGCGCGCCATATCCTGGCCGCCCATCATGCGGGCCATCTGCATCATGCCCTTGCCGCCGCCCTTGCTCATCATCTTGAAGGTGTCGGACATCTGGCGGTGCTGTTTCAGAAGGCGGTTGATCTCCATCACCTCGACGCCGGCGCCGGCGGCGATGCGGCGCTTGCGCGACGCGTTCAGCACGTCGGGCTTCTTGCGTTCCTTCTTGGTCATCGAGGAGATGATCGCTTCCTGACGCGCGATCGTCTTGTCGTTGATGTTGGCGTCCTCGATCTGCTTCTTGACCTTCTGCACGCCGGGCAGAAGGCCCATGATGCCCTGCATGCCGCCCATCTTGCGCATCTGCGCCAGCTGATCGGCGAGGTCCTCGAGATCGAACTGACCCTTGGCCAGTTTCCTGGCCATGCGCTCGGCCTTGGCGGCGTCGAGATCGACCGCGGCCTTTTCCACCAGCGCGACAATGTCGCCTTGCCCCAGGATGCGGCCCGCGACGCGGCGTGAGTCGAAGACGTCGAGGGCGTCGACCTTTTCGCCGGCGCCGAGATACTTGATCGGCAGGCCGGTGACCGCGCGCATCGACAGCATGGCGCCGCCGCGACCGTCGCCGTCGGCGCGGGTCATGATGATGCCGGTCAGCGGCAGGCGCTCATGGAAGGCACGCGCGGTGCGCACCGCGTCCTGGCCGGTCAGGCTGTCGGCGACGAGCAGGGTTTCGGTCGGCGAAGAAATGCGCGCGATCTCGGCGGCCTCGGACATCATCGCTTCGTCGAGCGTGGTGCGGCCGGCGGTGTCGAGAATGAGAACGTCGTAGCCCTGCAGCCTGGCCGCGGAGAGGGCGCGGCGCGCGATGTCGGTCGCGGCCTGGCCGGCGACGATGGGCAGGAAACCCGCCTCGACCTGCTGGGCCAGCATGGCGAGCTGTTCCATGGCGGCGGGTCGGCGCGTGTCGAGCGAGGCCAGCATGACCTTCTTGCGCTCGTGGCGTTGCAGGCGCAGCGCCAACTTGCCCGCGGTGGTGGTCTTGCCCGAGCCCTGCAGGCCGGCCATCAGCACGACCACCGGCGGGTTGGCGTTGAGGTTCAGCGGCTCGGGCTCATCGCCGCCCAGCATTTCGACCAGGCCGTCGTAGACGATCTTGACCACCTGGTCGGCGGGCCTGACCGAGCGGATGACCTCTTCGCCGGTGGCCCGTTCCTTGGCGTGGGTGATGAAGTCCTTGACCACCGGCAGGGCGACGTCGGCCTCGAGCAGGGCCACGCGGACCTCGCGCAGGGCCTCGTCCACGTCCTTTTCGGTCAGCACGCCGCGGCCGGTAAGCCGGTCGAACACCCCCGATAGCCGCTCGTTCAGCGCGTCGAACATCAATCCACCGATCCAAAAACGCTTGTTTGCCAAGGCCCAAACGAGAACGACCCCCGTGGACGATCACGTCGACGGGGGACCTCGCCGCCCTCGTCCGGCATATGGGCGCCGGGGTCGTGACGGTGGAGGGCGCAGGGCAAACTTGCGCCGGAAGCGGCGGGTTATGAGGGAAAGGGGGTGGGAAGGCAAGCTTGGGGGCGGAGATCAGGTCCGGCGCTCTTAAGGGAGTCCACGGACCCACACGGACACACACGGAAAATATGCTCGGCGCATAGCACCTCTGGATATCGCAGATCGCGCTTCGCGCGATGATTGACCGCCGGAAACGCGACGCGTCCGTGCCTTTCCGTGTGCGTCCGTGGACTCTCTTCCTAGCTACGCCGAGACAGGAAACCCGTGGTCGCGGAGGTAAGCGTCCACCGTCGCGTCCCGCCCTCTGAACGCGCGGTAGGCGTCCGCTGGATCGACCGTGTTGCCGACGCTGAGGATGTCGTCATGGAAGCGTTTGGCGGTGGGGGCGTCGTAGGGGCCGCCGGCTTCGGTGAAGGCTTCGAAGGCGTCGTGGTCCAGGACCTCGGCCCAGACGTAGCCGTAGTAGCCGGCGGCGTAGGCTTCGCCGGCGAAGATGTGGCCGAACTGGGGGATGCGGTGGCGCATGACGATCTCGGACGGCATGCCGAGTTTGTCGAGAACGGTTTTTTCGAACGCGCGCATGTCGACAGGGGTTTCACCTTCGAGATGCAGCCGCAGGTCGACGATGGCGCTGGACAGGAGTTCGACGGTGTCGAAGCCCTGGTTGAAGGTGTGGGCCTTTTGGATGCGCGCGATCAGCTCGGCAGGCATGGGCCGGCCGTCTGCGTCGACGAGCATGGCCAGAACCTCCGGCGTCGTCAGGTAGTTCTCGTTCAGCTGCGCGGGGAACTCGACGTAGTCGCGCGCGACCTGGGTCCCCGACAGTGACGGATAGTGCACGTCGGAGTTCAGGCCGTGCAGGGCGTGACCGAACTCGTGGAACAGGATCCGAGCGTCGTCCCAGGACAGCAATACCGGCTCGCCCGCGCGGCCCCTGATGAAGTTCGCGTTGTTGGAGACGATGGTCGCGACCCGACGCTCGAACTTTTCCTGGTTGCGATAGGCGTTCATCCAGGCGCCGGACGACTTGCCGGGCCGCGCGTAGGGATCGAAGTACCAGAGGCCGATGTGGGCGCCGGATCGGTCCTTCACCTCGTAGACACTGGTGTCGTCGTGACAGAGCGGGACGCCGCCGACCTTTACGAAATTGAGGCCGTAGAGACGATTGGCCGAGGCGAACATCGCTTCGCGCACGTGGTCGAGCGCGAGGTAGAGCTTCACCGCGTTGAGGTCGAGGTCGTATTTCGCCTTGCGCAGTTTCTCGGCGTAATAGCGATAGTCCCAGGGCGCGATCTTGAAGCGGGGTTGCGCCGCCGCTTGCTGCTGCGCGTCGCAGATCGCCTGCATCTCGGCGAGGTCGAGCTTCACCTGCGCGACCGCCGGCTTCCAAACCTGCAGCATCAGCGCCATGGCGCGATCGGGGGTCTTGGCCATGGCGTCGTCGAGGCGCCAGTCGGCGTAGGTCTTGAAGCCCAGGAGCTTCGACCGCTTGGCGCGAAGCGAGATGATTTCCGACGCGATCTTGTTGTTGTCGTGGGCGTCGCCGTTGTCGCAGCGCCTGATCCACAGACGCCATCCCTTCTCGCGCAGGTCGCGGCGGTCGGCGTAGGTGAGGAACGGCTCCATCGACGAGCGCGTGTTGGCGATGGCCCATTGGCCCGGAAGTCCGCGACGTTCGGCCTCGGCCGCCGCGGCGTCGATCTGCGATTTCGGCAGGCCTGAGAGGTCGGCCTGGGTCAGCGCGATGAACGCCTCTTCGTCGGCGAGCAGGTTCTGGGCGAACTGGGTGTAGAGACGCGCGAGCTGCTGGTTGCAGTCGGTGATGCTCGCCTTGCCGGCGTCGTCGAGCTCGGCGCCCTGCCGCACGAAGCCGGAATAGTAGACCCAGACGAGACGCTGTTGCTCGGGCGTGAGCTTGGACTTGTCGGACGAGGCGTAGACGGCCTTCACGCGGGCGAACAGGCGCGGATCGTGATTGATCTCGTCCTCGAAGGCCGCCAGCGCCGGCGACATCTCGGTCTCGACCCTTTGAAAATCGGGACCGGTCATGGTCTGCGACCAGACGCCGAAGATCGCCTGCACCCGGCTCAACGTACGGCCCGAGCGTTCGAGCATGGCGATGGTGTTGTCGAAGCTCGGCGGCGAGGGATCGCCGGCGATCCGTTCGATCTCGCGCCGGTTCTCCGCCATCGCCGCTTCCAGCGCCGGCTTGAAGTCGACGACGCGGACCTTGTCGAAGGGCGGAACGCCGCCGTAGGGTCCCACCCAGTCCGCGAGCAGCGGATTGGGCGCCGTATCATGCGCGCGCGCGATCGAACCTCCCGGGACAGCGACGACGCCGATCAGCGCCGCCGCTCCGGTGATGACGTCCCGGCGCGCGGGTTTTTTCACCTACCCGTCTTCTCCGATCCGCCTTGGGCTTGGGCGGCTTTCGGCAGCGGGAAGCCCTTGGACTTCAGATACCCGTCGATCGAGGCGTCGTGGCCGCGGAAGTTGCGGTAGGCCTGACCCGGATCGATGGTGTTGCCCACCGAGACGATGTCGTCGTGGTACTTCTTGGCCTCGGCCTTGTCGTACGGCCCGCCGTTTTCGAGGAAGGCTTCGAACGCGTCGTGGTCGAGCACCTCGGCCCACAGATAGCTGTAATAGCCGGCCGCGTATCCGTCGCCTTCGAAGGCGTGGAAGAACTGGGTCGGACGGTGACGCATCACCACCTCCGACGGCATCTTCAGCTCGGTGAACAGCGCCTTTTCGAACCCGTCCGGATCGGTGAAGCTGTCGCCGGCCAGGTGCGCCTTCATGTCGTAGATCGCCGCCGACAGGTATTCGGTGACGTCGAAACCCTGGTTGAAGGTCGAGGCCTTGCGGATCTTCGCCACCAGTTCCGGCGGGATCGGCTTGCCGTCGGCGCTGACCGCGAATTTGTTGAGGACCTCCGGCGTCGACAGCCAGTTCTCGTTCAGCTGCGAGGGAAACTCGACGAAGTCGGTGGCGACGTTGGTGCCAGCCTGGGTCGGATAGGTCACCGCCGAGTTCAGGTCGTGCAACGCGTGGCCGAACTCGTGGAAGATGGTGATCCCGTCTTCCCACGAGATCAGCGTCGGCTGGCCTGCGGGCGCCTTCACGAAGTTGGTGTTGTTGGAGACGATCGTCGTCTGGTTCAGCAGGAAGCTCTGCGGCCGATAGGGCTGTTCCCAGGCGCCGGAGTTCTTGCCCGCGCGGGCGTAGGGGTCGAGGTACCACAGACCCACCCGCTTGCCGTCGCGGCCGAGCACCTCGTAGACGCTCATGTCGGGCGCGAAGGTCGGCACACCCTCGATCTTCACGAACTTGAAGCCGTAGAGCTGGCCGGCTTCCCAGAAAACCGCGTCGCGGATCTTGTCGAACTGCAGATACTGACGCACCTCGTTGTTATCCAGCGCGTACTTCTCCTTGCGCACCTTCTCCGCGTAATAGCGGTAGTCCCAGGGCGCGATGGTGATCTTGGCGCCTTCCCTGTCGGCGACCGTCTGCATGTCGGCGACTTCTTCGCGCACGCGTTCGGTCGCTTCGGGCCACACCTTCAGCATCAGCGCCATCGCCGCGTCGGGCGTCTTGGCCATCTTGTCGTAGAGTTTCCAGTGCGCATAGGTCGGAAAGCCCATCAGTTTGGCCTTCTCGGTGCGCAGCTTCACGATCTCGACGACGATGGCGGAGTTGTCGTTGGCGTCGTGGTTGTCGCCGCGGCTGTAGTAGTTGCGCCAGACCTTCTCGCGCAGCGGGCGGTCGTCGGAATAGGTCAGGAACGGATCCATCGACGAGCGCGTGTTGGTGATCGCCCACTCGCCCTTGTGGCCGTGATCGGCGGCGGCCTGCGCGGCGGCGTCCTTCAGGGACTGCGGCAGGCCGCCGAGCTGGTCGGCCTTGAGGTAGGTGACGTAGCCGCTTTCGTCGGCCAGCAGGTGCTTCTGGAACTCGCCGTAGAGCGACGCGAGGCGCTGGTTGATCTGCGTCACGCGCGCCTTGGCCTGCGGGCTCAGCTTGGCGCCCGCCTGGGTGAACTGGTCCCAATAGATCCACACCAGGCGCTGCTGGTCCGGTCGCAAACCGGTCTTGGCCTTGGAGCTGTAGATCGCGTTGATGCGCGCGAACAGCTTCGGGTTCTGGGTGATGCTGTCGTTGAACGCGGCGAGCTTGGGATCGATCACCGCCTGGATTTTCTGGAAGTCCGGCGTGTTGAGGTTCGAGGCCCAGATGCTGTAGATCGAGTTGACGCGCGCGAGCGTCTGGCCCGACTTCTCCAGCGGCACGATGGTGTTGTCGAAGGTGGGCGCGGCCTTGTTGTCGGCGATCGCCTCGATCTCGCGCTTGTTCTGCGCCATCGCCGCGTCCATCGCGGGTTCGAAGTCGGCGAGCTTCACCTTGTCGAAAGGCGGATAGCCGCCGTGCGGCCCAGTCCAGGGCGCGAGCAGCGGGTTGGACGACGAGGGCATGGCCGCGTGATGCGCGGGCGCCTTGTGGGCGGGGACGGCGGCGTCTGCCGGTAAAGCGGCGACCAGGGCCAGGACGGACGCCGACGCAGCGGCGAGCACGAGGGTGCGCATCAAGTTCAGGGACTCCCCAGGGTTCAAGTCGGGCGGAACCTACCTTGCCCGGGCCGGCCCGTGAACTGAAGCTATTGTAAGCTTGCGGCGAAAGGAGGGTTAAGCGGCTAAAAAAACAGGCTATTTCGCCGCAGCGTAGAAAAAGCGCGGAGACCTGAGAAGGCCGCTCGACGCGCCGCGAAGGCCGGTCTAGAGCGTCGCGCCATGGCCATCGGCGTCTTCGATTCCGGCGTGGGCGGGCTCACCGTGCACCGCCATCTCGTCAACCGCTTTCCGGGCGCGGACCTGATCTATCTCGCGGACCAGGCGCATGCGCCCTACGGCGTGCGCGGCGGCGAGGAGATCGTGGATCTCACCCGCACGGGGTGTACGCGCCTGTTCGACGAGGGCGCGAGCCTGGTGGTCCTGGCCTGCAACACCGCGTCGGCCATCGCGCTGCGCCGGCTGCAGCAGACCTGGTTGCCGCAGTATCGCCGTTCGCTGGGGCGGCCGGTTAACATCCTCGGCATCATCGTGCCGACCATCGAGGCCGCCACCGGCCTGCCGTGGGAGCACGAGGCCGAACGCTACGGCGACAAGGTCGAGAAGGTCGACGTGGTCGGCATCTTCTGCACCGCGGCGACAGCGGCGAGCCGGGTCTATGAGATCGAGATCGACAAGCGGCGCCAGGATCTCGCGGTGTTCAGCGAAGCGTGCACGGGGTTGGCGGGGCTGATCGAAGACGGCGCTTCGCGCGAACAGCTGACCGATGTGATCGCGGCACACTGTCAGGTGTTGAAGACGCGCATCGGCCGCGCGCCCGATCGCGTGGTGCTCGGATGCACGCACTACGAGATCGTCGGGGATCTGTTTTTGAAAGCGTTACCGAAAGGGACGCCTTTGATCCACCAGCCGACCGCGGTGGCGGATGCGTTGACGCGCTATTTCGAACGCCGGCCGGAGTACGCCATGGGCGCGTCGGGGACGCGCCGGTTTTTGACCACGGGGCGCGCGGGTTTGCAGTCCGGGCTGGTCGAGACCTTCTGGGGCGAACCGCTGAAGTTCGAGGCGGCGTAGTTACCGACCATCCTAATTTGTCCGTCATCCCGGGCTTGTCCCGGGACCCGGCGTTCCGCTCGCAACTCGCGTTGGTGTGAGCACGTCACCCCCACCCCGTGCCGAAGTTGCGCGAACCTGCGAACAGAAGAGGTCACACCCTAACCCCGGGGTCCCGGGACAAGCCCGGCATGACGAAAAAATTTAGGGTATTGACGCGGTCACAGGGGAATCAGGCCCACGCTGCGGTTTCGCCTTCGGCGGCAAACGCGTTCTCGGCCGCGAGGATGCGGCTGGCGGCGTTGACAACCGCGGCGATGCGCATGGCGGCCTGCACCTGCACGTTGGTGACGTCGTGCTTGCGCAATTCCGCCTCGTGCGCGTCCATGCAGGCGCCGCAACCGTTGATCGTCGACACCGCCATCGACCAGAGTTCGAAATCGACCTTGGGCGCGCCGGGGTTGCCCAGCACGTTCATGCGCAGCTTCGCCGGCAGGGTGCGATACTCCTGATTGTGCATCAGGTGCAGCGCCCGATAGTAGACGTTGTTCATGCCCATGATCGCGGCGGCGGCTTTGGCGGCGTCGCGGCCTTCGGGAGTCAGGTGCTTGGACGCTTCGGCGTCGATGGCGCGCACGGTGCGCGGTTCTCCGACGGCGTAGGCGCAGGCCAGGAACGTCCCCCACTTCTGGTGATCGCTGAGCGTCGTCTCGCCGGCGAGGGTCGAGAGGTTGAGCGAGATGTCCTTGGCGTAGGAAGGCAAGGCTTCGCGCAGGGCGTCGAGCGACATGAGCGTGTTCCTGGGATGATACGGAGAATTCGGGAAGCGGGCGAAAGAGAGCGCCCGCTTCCCGTAACAAGCTTAGACTTAGGCGGCCGGCCTCAGCACTTCGCCGCCGACCGGGCGGTTGCAGGCGCAGAGTTCGTCGGTCTGCAGCCCGTCGAGCACGCGCAGGGTGTCCTGCGGATTGCGCCCGACGTTCAAGCCATTGACGGTCACGTGCTGCACCACGTTGTGCGGGTCGACCAGGAAGGTCGCGCGCAGCGCCACGCCCGCGTCCTTGTCGAGCACGCCGAGGTCGCGCGCGAACTGGCCGCCGTTGTCGGCGAACTGCCAGATCGCCAGCTTGTCGAGATCCGGATGTTCGCGGCGCCAGCCGAGCTTGGAGTGTTCGTTGTCGGTCGAACCGCCGAGCACCACCGCGTCACGGTCGGCGAAATCCTTGTTCAGGCGCGCGAACTCGGCGATCTCGGTGGGGCACACGAAGGTGAAGTCCTTCGGGTAGAAGAAGATTACCTTCCACTTGCCCTTGAAGCTGTCGTTGGTGAGGTCCTCGAAGGCGCTCTGGCCGCCCTCTTCGTGCCGGTTGAAGCCGGGCTTCACGCCCACGATTTTGAAATTGGGAAGCTGTTCGCCGACGCCGATCATCGCGCTCTCCTTGGGGGTTGGGGTGCGGCGGGGGCCGCGTGGGAGGGATTTAGGGACCCGCCCGGTAAAATACAAATCGATTGTTTTTGGCAATCGCATAAGTATTTCTTATATAGCCTTCATGCTCCCCAGCCTCCGCCAGCTCCAGTACCTCAAGCTCCTGTCCGAACACGGTTCCTTCAGCCGCGCGGCCGAGGCCGCCCACGTCAGCCAGCCCGCCCTGAGCGCCGGGGTGCAGGAACTCGAGCGTGTGCTGGGGGCCCCGGTCGTGGAGCGGGCGCGCGGCGGTGTGATCCTGACCCCCGTGGGCGAGGAGGCGGTGCGCCGCGCCGAGGACGTGCTGGCGAGGGCCGAAGACCTGGTGGAGGCGGCGCGCGGGGCGGCCAAGCCGCTGGCCGGGCGGTTCCGGTTGGGGGTGATCCCGACGGTCGCGCCTTTCGTCCTGCCGCGCTCGCTGCCTGACCTGAAGACGCGCTATCCGCAGCTGAAGCTCTATCTGCGCGAGGACCTGACGCCGCGTCTGATCGCGGCGCTGAAGTCGGGTGCGCTGGACGCGGCGGTGATCGCCCTGCCCTACGACGTGAGCGGCCTCGACTACGCCCGCGTCGGCGACGACGAAATCCTGGCCGCAACGCCGCTCGACCATCCCCTGGCCAAGGCCGCGCGCGTGGAGCCCGGCGCGCTGAACCCCGACGACCTGATCCTGCTGGAAGACGGCCATTGCCTGCGCGACCACGCGCTGTCGGCGTGCCGGCTGGATGCGCCCAAGGGCGAGGACGTATTCGCCGCGACCTCGTTGCAGACGCTGATGCAGATGGTGAGCGCGGGACTGGGCGTCAGCTTCGTGCCGGAGATGGCGGTGAAAGCCGGCCTGGGCGGCGAAGGCGTCGCCATCCGCCCGCTGGAACGCGACGCGCCGAAACGCGAGATCGTGGTGGCCTGGCGCGCGGGCTCGAGCCGCAAACGCGAAGGGGAACTGCTGGCGGAGGTGTTCCGCCAGGCGTGACGGCGGCGAACCAGGTCCGCCGCAGCCGCGCATGCGCCTACATCTGCACGTTCATGATTACTTCGGTCGCGCGCCGCTGACCGCCATCTGTGTAAGAAACTTCAAAGCGATTGATGCCGCGTACGAAGTACTTGGCCACTTCCTTGGCGCCAGCTTCCGCGACGCCCGAGGCTTGACCGTTATTCACTGCGACGTCCTTCACATTCAGCGAGATCGGCGAGATCGGCTTACCGTTCACGGAGTCAATAACCAGACCTTGCGGAATCTGGCCGTCGTTAGAAACCTTGATGCGGAATGTGTCGTGCTTAGGCTGCTTGACGAAGTCGTCGACCATGAATTCGGCGCTGAGTCCTGCGACGCCCATGCTGCGCAAATCTACAGTGACCGGTCCGGCGGCTGCTGCCGGGGTCGCCATCTGCGCGAGACGCAGGTCGTTGACGCTCGAAGTGTCGAACACCGTTCCCGGCGGAAGTTCCGCATTACCGCCGGGGACGAACAGCACCGGCCACAAAAGCAGCAGACCGACAGCTAGGACGACGACTTTGTGACCGTCACCATCCTTGTGATAGCCACCCGTGAGCGTGACCAGCTGACCATCGACTGATTTGGTTTCGACCCCTCCGATTGCGACACTACCTTCGAACCCGCCGATGTTGCGGCGCGAGACCTTATCGACGCGACAAGTCGCCGGCGTTCCTGCCTTAATGAAGAGGACTCCGTCTTGTTCGACGTCGCGCCAGACCCGGCAACGGACAATGGTGCCAACGTCATCGCTGCCGCGGCGACTCGTAACCAACTCATCGAGCGACAGATAGATACGCGTGCCGGCTTGAAGGAGCGCGGGCGCGCCCGTCATGGGTAACGGCGCAACCGACGCGGGCGGCGCAACCGCGTTCGGCGCTGGAGCGACGTCCGGCGATGCGGGAGCGGCTTGTGTCGGCTGTTTCGTCTCCTGCAGTTTGACGACGCCTTGTGCGCTGGCAATGGATGGAGCGAGCGCCGTCGCAAGCGCCGCCAGGCACGCAAACGCGTGAACCGTTTTCTTGACCAGCATCGGATTGGCCCCCCGGCCGTAAATCCCCAGGAGAACTAATGCCCGTATCGCGTGTATGTCAAGAAAAGACGGTCAATCCATCAGTTGCTGCGACAGATAGGTGTAATGCCGCGCCCAGCGGGCCGCGTTCGCCGTCGGGTCGGCGTCGTAGGAGTGGCCGCCGAAGTTGTCCTCGAAGAACAGGTACGGATAGCCCATCGCCTCGAGTTTGGCGGCGAACTTGCGCGCGTGGCTGGGATGCACGCGGTCGTCCTTGGCGTTGGTGGTGATGTAGGGCTTGGGATATTTCATCCCCGGCTTGAGATTCTGGTAGGCCGAGTATTTGGCGATGAAGGCGCGGTCGGCGGGGACGTCCGGGTCGCCGTACTCGCCCACCCAGGACGCGCCGGCCGACAGGTGGTTGTAGCGCAGCATGTCGATCAGCGGGCTTTCGATCACCACCGCGTGCCACAGCTCCGGATGCTGGGTCATCGACACGCTCATAAGCACGCCCCCGTTGGAGCGGCCGTAGATTCCGAGCCTGCGCGGCGAGGTGATGCCGCGCTTGAACAGGTCGCGCGCCACCGACGCGAAATCGTCGAAGGCGAGCTGGCGATGTTCGCGCAACACGGCCTCGTGCCACTTGGGCCCGAACTCGCCGCCGCCGCGGATGTTGGCGATAACGTAGGCCCCGCCGCGCTCAAGCCATATCTTGCCGACCTCGGGTAGATAGGCCGGCGGTTTCGACAGCTGGAAGCCGCCGTAACCGTACATGATGGTCGGCGTCGACCCATCGAGCTTGATGTTCTTCGCGTGCACCACGAAGTACGGAATCCGAGTCCCATCGGTGGACGTCGCCCAGAACTGTTCGACCACGTCGCGCGAGGCGTCGAAGCGCGGCGGCAGTTGCTTCACCTTCTCGACCTTGCCGGTCGCGGCGTCGGCGAGCCACAGCGCGTTGGGATCGAGGAAACCTTCGGTCTGCAGGAAGAAGTCGTTAGTCGCGCGGCTGGCGTCGACGATCTGGACGTCCTGGTCCTTGGGCAGGTCGAGGCGGTGCGGAGTCCAATGGCCGTTCGCAAAATCGTAGACGTCGACGAAGCCTTTCACGTCTTCGAGGCCGGTGACGATGAGACGATCGCGCGTGCGCGCCACCTGCTCGATCGATTGGTTCGGCTTGGCGCGGGCGATGAGATAGGGCTTGGCCGAAAAGGGGGCTAGACAAAAATCATGGAAGTCATACGCGAGGAGATCGCCGGCCTGAAAACCTTTCCAATCCTCTTCCGTCTTGAAGACGAGTTGCCCGGCGACGAGCCCTTGGATACCGCCCTTCTTAGGAAAAGATAGCGGTGCGGCGGGCGTCTCGTCTCCGCATGATTGCGACATGCCTGACAGATAGTACTCGCGCTCGAAGAAGGTCGTGTTGCGGTCGTACAAGACGGCTTTCACTTCCCCATCCGCGTCGCGCAGCATCACTGCCGAAGCGGAAATTTCATCCGGCTTCCCGCGATACACCTCGCTCGCTTGATCGAGCGACTGACCACGGTTGAGCTCCTTGACTACGAAGGCGTAGCCCGATTTGGTCGTTGTGCCCGGGCCCCAGTCGCGGGAGACCAGAAGGGTGTCGCGGTTGAGCCACGCGGCGTTCTGCTTGCTCTCCGGCAGGACGAAACCATCCGGGACCCACATCTGAGTCTTGGTGTCGAACTCGCGGATCGTCACCGCGTCCTTGCCGCCGTCGGAGAGGCGCACCAGGCACAGGCGTTCCTCCGGTTCGAGGCAGTTGGCGCCTTTCCAGTACCAGTCCTTGCCCTCGGCCTTGGCGAGCGCATCGATGTCGAGCAGCGTCTCCCACTGCGGGTCGGCGGAGCGATAGCCGGCCAGCGTCGTGCGCCGCCACAGGCCGCGCTTGTGCGTCGCGTCCTGCCAGAAGTTGTCGACCTCGCCGGCGCGAAAGCGCGGTTCGGGGATGCGGTCCTGGGCGGTGAAGATCGCCAGCGCCTCCTTGCGGTAGGTCTCGTAACGCGGGTCGGTCTCCAGCACCGCGCGGGTCTTGGCGTTCTGGCCCTGCACCCACGCAACCGCCCTGGCGCCGGTGATGTCCTCGAGCCACTGGAAGGGATCGCCGGCGGCGACCGGGGCTTGCGCGAGCGCGACGGTCGACTGGGCGGCGGCGGCCGAGCCGAAAAGGACGGCGGCCAGGGCCGCGGCGACAAACGGACGCATGGATTTCCCTCGAACGAGGCCGTGACCATCGCCGACCAGGCGCCGATCACGCAAGGGGGACCGCACACAGAGAGTTTATCGCTGACGTTCAGCGGCCAGGGGTTGAGCGCCGCACGGCAAAGCTTATGGTTCCGGCCGTTGGGGATGCGCATGAACGATTCGCCGTCGACGCCCGATGCTTCCAAGCGGATGCGCGACCTGGTCGTCGGTCTGTTCATCAAGGCCGTCGCGGGCCTGATCCTGGTGTTCGTGATCGCCGCCGTCGCGGCGCCGCGCCTGTTCAACGTCCACGAAGACTTCGCGACCATCCTGGCCTTTGCGCTGTGGATCGCCTGTCCCTTGCTCCTGTTCCTCATCGGCTGGGAGCTGTTCGCCGAGATCAGGAAGTTCAATGAACGATCCCCGCCCCCTTAGCCCCCGCATCGCCTTTCCGCGTTTCCCCGGTCGCCGTATCGGCATCGTCGCCGGCCTCATCGCCGTGGTCGTGGTCGGTTTCGGCATGGTCACCGGCTGCACGCACCAGGTTCATCCCGGTTATGTGGGGGTGCTGGTGAACAACATCGGCTCCGAGGCCGGGGTGCAGAACAAGGCCAAGGGCGTCGGCATCTATTTCATGGGTTTCGGCCAGAAGCTCTACGAGTATCCGGTGTTCACCCGCACCTACAGCTGGACCCACGCGGCCAACGAACAGACCGATAGCAACGAGGAGTTCCAGTTCCAGGACAAGAACGGCCTGGCGCTGTCGTCGGACGTGGCGGTGTCCTTCTCGGTCGATCCGACCAAGGCGCCCAAGCTGTTCCAGAAGTACCGCACCGACATGGACGGCATCATCGCCGGTCCGCTGCGCAATGCGGTGCGCGACGCGCTGGTGACCCGCGCCTCGGACATGTCGGTCGAGGAGATCTATGGCGCCCGCAAGGCGGAACTGCTGCGTAGCGCCGAAGGCGACGTGCGGCGCTACATGGCGCCCTTCGGCCTGACGGTGGAGCGGCTCTACTGGGCGGGCAATGTGCGCCTGCCGGACACGGTGCTGGCGCAGATCAACATGAAGATCGCCAACGAGCAGGCCGCGCTCGCCGCCGAAGCTAAGGTGGCGACCGCCAAGGCCGAGGCCCAGCAGCAGATCGAAACCGCCAAGGGCGAGGCGGAATCGATCCGCATCCGCGGCGAAGCCCTGCGCTCGAACCCCGAGGTCGCACGGCTGCAGGCGATCAACAAATGGAACGGGGTGCTGCCGAGCGTGGTGGGCGGTGGGCAACCGATACCGTTCATCGAGGCGGGGAAATAGGCGACCGGCGGAGCGCGTTCTGAGCGTCGCGCAAATCGGCAGGGAGAAAGAGGAGCAAGAGGAGAAAAGAGACTGCGGCTTCGCCGCAGGCGCCGCGCCGAAGGCGCAATCAAAATCCGGCTACAACGCCAAACTCAGCGCTCCTCTTTCTTCCCTTCCTCCTCTTTCTCCGTGTTTTCCCGTCTCGACTCTCAGTCCATCAGCTTGCGCGTCAGGTAAGTGAACTCGAGCGCCACGCGCTTCGCGGTCTCAGCGAGGTTTGCCGCCGCCGCATGCCCGCCTTCGACGTTTTCGTAGTAGTAGAACGGATAGCCCAGCGACTGCATCTTGGCTGCGGCTTTGCGCGCGTGGCCGGGGCCTACGCGGTCGTCGGCGGTCGAGGTTTCGAAATAAGGCTCGGGATATTTCACGCCCGCCTTGATCGCTTGATAGGGCGAATACTTCTCGATGTAGGCGCGCTGTTCCGGGATGGCGGGGTCGCCGTATTCGCCGACCCAGGACGCGCCGGCGTCGATCTGAGTGTAGCGGATCATGTCGAACAGCGGCACCTGGATGACCACCGCGTTCCACAGATCGGGATGCTGCGTCATCTCCACGCCCATCAACAGACCGCCGTTGGAGCCGCCTTCGATGCCGAGGCGGCGCGGGGTGGTGATCTTGCGCGCGATCAAGTCCTTACCCACCGCGGCGAAGTCGTCGTAGACCAGCTGGCGATGTTCCTTGAGGCCCGCGTTGTGCCAGGCGGGACCGAACTCGCCGCCGCCGCGGATGTTGGCGACCACATAGACGCCGCCGCGCTCGAGCCACAGCTTGCCGACGTTGCCGGAATAGCCAGGCAGCATCGACACCTGGAAGCCGCCATAGGCGTAGAGCAGCGTCGGGTTATGGCCATCGAGCTTCCAGTTAGCGCGGTGCACGACGAAGTACGGAATCTTGGTCCCGTCCGAGGAGGTCGCTTCGAACTGGTCGACGGTCAAGCCCGCCGCATCGAAGCGCGCCGGCGAGGACTTCACCTGTTGCACCGCACCGGTCGACGCATCGGCCAGCCACAGCGAGCTCGGGTTCAGGTAGCCCGACACGTTGATGAAGATGCGGTCGTCGCGGCTCGACGACGAACCCAGGCCCACCGACACGTTCTTCGGCAGGTCGAGGCGCGTGTGCGACCAGGCGCCGTCCTTGAAATCGTAGACATCGGCGTTGCCCTTCACGTTCTCGTAGAAGGCCAGCACCATGCGGTTGCGCGTCATGCTGATGCCGTTGATCGACTGGCGCGGCGTCGGACGCACGATCAGCGTCGCCTTGGCGGCCGCGGGATCGTGCTTCAGCGCGGCAAGGTCGAAGGATATCAGGTCGCCCTGTTTCAGCTCGCGCTCGGGCCAGTCCTGCTCGAGGGTGAGAACCAGCTGGCCGTGCAGCGTGCCCACGATCGACGACTTCAGCGGCAGCGGAAGTTTCTGCGCCGCGTGCAGGCCCGACGCGTCGCCGAGCAGATAGTATTCGCTCTCGAAGAAGCTGACGCCGCGACGCACCATCACCGCTTCGATGCGACCGTCGGGATCGCGCAGCACGAAGGGGTCGACCGAAACGTCGCTCTTGGTTCCGCGGAACAGTTCGCTCGCCTGGTCCAGCGACTGACCACGCTTCAGCGCCTTGATCACGAAGGCGTAGCCGGAGTTGGTCATCTCGCCCGGCGTCCATTCGCGCGCGGCGAGCAGGGTGTCCTTGTCGAGCCAGGTAACGTTCTGTTTGCCGTCGGGAAGGTGGAAGCCGGCGTCGATGAACTGGCCGGTGTCGGCGTCGAACTCGCGCATCTCGACCGCGTCCTTGCCGCCGGTCGACAGGCTGATCAGGCACAGGCGCTCATCGGGCGCGAGGCAGTCGGCGCCCTTGTAGATCCAGTTGGCGCCGGCCGCTTTCGACAGGGCGTCGACGTCGAGCACGGTCTTCCATTCAGGCGCGGCGCTCTCATAGCTGGCCAGCGTCGTGCGCCGCCACAGGCCGCGCACATGCTCCTGGTCCTGCCAGAAGTTGTCGATCTGGTCGGTCGTGCCGTGGAAGCCCGGCTGGGGAATCCGGTCGGTGGCGGTGACGATCTTCAAGACCTCGTCGTGGAAGCCCTGATAACGCGGATCGGCCTGCAGCACGCCCAGGGTTCGCGCGTTCTCGCTCTTCACCCAGTCGAGCGCCTTGGCGTCGTTCGCGTGCTCCATCCAGATGAAGGGGTCGTCGACGGTGGCCGCTTCGGCCGCGGGGCCGGCGCCGGAAGCGGCTGCGGCGACAGGGTGGTCTTGGGCCATGGCGGAGGACATCGAGAACAGCGCCGCAAGAATCGCGGCGGACAAAATGGGACGCATTGAGGAAACTCTCCCGGACGAGCTTTGCTTTTGGGTCTCGCCGATCACGATAGGCGAAGGCCGGGGGCCCGGATAATTACAGACTTGTAATGAAGGGGCGGCCGGTCGCCGCGCTCACTCCAGATTGGCTCCGGCTTTCAGCGCCACCATGCAGTCATCGGCGCCAGAGGCGATCATCGTCTTCAGGCTGGCGGCGTCATGGTCGAACATTTCGGTCAGGGTCGGGGAGTCGGGCGTCTTGTCCTGGGGAAAGATGATGCAGTGGGCCCGCCTGACGACCTTGTTGGTCGTCTTGTCGGTAACAGTGAGAAAGCCAAAGACGCTGACGCCGTATCGGTTCAACGACATAATGAGCGGATGCGCCTCGAGCGAAATCGTCAGGTCGACCACGTAGTGGACGCCCGACTGTTTTTCGGCCGCCTTGTTGTCGCGATACGCGCGTTGCTCGCGTCGTTCCTGGATGGCCAAGGGCGCGGCCGGATCGGCGTATTTCGCCGCGACCAGCCGTGCGATCGTCAGCGCCATATCGCTGGAGGGATCTTTGATGTCGTATTTCTCCGACACCACGGCGCCGCCGCCATAGGCGTCCTCCTGATGGAACCAGCCTCTTATGATCAGGGGCGCACGGCCGCCGCGGACGACGTAGCCGACGAGCGGGCCCTTGCTGTCCGGCGCGGTCGCAGTCGCGCGATCCTGCGCCGTCGCCGACGAGGCGGCGAGGATGGCCGCGGACAATAAGAACGCGGCACGCTTCATCATGGCCGTCCCCCACCGACGAGAGGAAAGTAAGAACCTGCGATAACGGGAGTCAATGGCGTCGCCGGCGCGACGCCTTGGCTGAGGCGTACGCCATGGCCGGCGATGGACGCAGGTCGCGCTCCCGACTGGCTTGGCCTATATGGGCTCCATGCGCAGGCCGTTCGTGAAGATGAACGGGCTCGGCAACGATTTCGTCGTGGTCGAGGCCCGCTCCCAGCCCTTCGATCCCGCCCCGGAGCAGGTGCGGGCCTGGGCCGACCGCGAGCATGGCCTGGGGCCTGGGCGGCCGGGGTTCGACCAGCTGATCGTGCTGGAGCCGTCGGACAGGGCCGACGCCTTCATGCGGGTGTGGAACGCCGACGGCGGCCAGGTGGAGACCTGCGGCAACGCGCTGCGCTGTGTGGCGTGGTTGCTGATGCAGGCGAGCGGCAAGGACCGGGCGACGATCGATACGCTCGGCGGCGTGATCGTGGGCGCCGGCGCCGGAGAGCATCGCATCTCCGTCGACATGGGCGAGCCGGGTCTCGATTGGGCGCAGGTGCCGCTGGCGGAAGAGATGGATACGCGCGGCATCGAGCTGCAGGTCGGGCCGATCGGCAATCCGCACCTGCATACGCCGGGCGCCGTCAGCATGGGCAATCCGCACGTGGTGTTCTTCGTCGACGACGCGGATAAGGCGCCAGTGCGCGAGGCCGGATCGCTGATCGAACACCACCCGTTGTTTCCGCAAGGCGTCAACGTCGGCTTCGCGCAGCCGAAAGGACGCGACCGGATTCGTCTGCGCGTGTGGGAACGCGGGGCGGGCCTGACGCGCGCTTGCGGCACCGGAGCGTGCGCGGCGCTGGTGGCGGCGAACCGGCGCAATCTGACAGACCGCAAGGCGGTGCTCGAACTGGACGGCGGCGAACTGGAAATCGAATGGCGCGAAAGCGACGGTCACGTGATCATGACCGGGCCGCTGGAAGTGAACGGCACGGGGACGCTGTGAGCGACGCCGCCGTCATCGAAGATGCACGCGAGGACGTCGAAGTCGTGACCTTCGGCTGTCGACTGAATGCGTACGAGAGCGAAGTCGTGCGCGCGCGCGCCGCGGAAGACGGGCTATCCAACGCGGTGGTGTTCAACACCTGCGCGGTGACCGGCGAGGCCGTGCGCCAAGCGCGGCAGGCGATCCGCAAGGCGCGACGGCTCCGGCCCGACGCGCGCCTGATCGTCACCGGCTGCGCGGCGCAGATCGATCCGGACGCGTTTGCGGCCATGCCGGAAGTGGACCAGGTGCTCGGCAACGGCTTGAAGACCAAGGCCGGCAGTTACGCGCTGGACGCGGGCGCGCCGCGCGTGCGGGTGAACGACATCATGAGCGTGCGTGAGACCGCGGGCCATCTGGTCGATGGGTTGAAAGACCGCGCGCGGGCCTATGTCGAGGTGCAGAACGGCTGTGATCATCGCTGCACCTTCTGCATCATCCCGTTCGGTCGCGGCAATTCGCGCTCGGCTGCGGCAGGCGAGGTGGTGGAGCAGATTCACCGCTTGTGCGCGCAGGGATTCAACGAGGTGGTGCTGACCGGCGTCGACCTGACCAGCTGGGGCGCGGACCTGCCGGGGCAGCCGAACCTCGGCCAACTCGTCGCGCGGATTTTGAAGCTGACGCCGGAGCTGAAGCGACTGCGCCTGTCGTCCATCGATGCAGCGGAGATCGATGCGGACCTGTTGCGCTGTTTCAGCGAGGAGGAACGCCTGGCGCCCTATCTGCACCTGTCGCTGCAGGCCGGCGACGACCTGATCCTGAAGCGCATGAAGCGGCGTCATCTGCGTGGCGATGCGATCCGCCTCGTGGAGTCGGTGCGGCGCGTTCGCCCTGACACGGCCTTCGGCGCCGACCTGATCGCGGGCTTTCCGACCGAGAGCGATCAGGCGTTCGAGAACACCCTGCGCCTGGTCGACGACTGCGACCTCGCGTTTCTGCATGTGTTCCCCTATTCCGCACGCCCCGGCACGCCGGCCGCGCGCATGCCTGCGGTTCCGGGCAAGACGATCAAGACGCGGGCGGAACAGCTGCGGGCGAAGGGCGACGAGGCGCTGACGCGGCATCTAGCGCGTCAGGTCGGGCGCACCCTGTCGGTTCTGGTCGAGCGGGAAGGCCTCGGTCGCGCGGCGGATTTCACCGACGTGGCGTTCGCGGGTGCGGGCGAGACGGGGTCGATCACGGCGATGACGGTGACCGGGCACGACAGCCGTCGGGTAATCGCCAACCTCTGAGCCCTCTAACCCGCATCCTGCGGGGGAGACAGGCTTGGGTGAGAGGGCAAATGACCGCGGGTTCGCCTGTCACGCGAACAAGCGGCAACGTCCTTCCCCGCCAGCTGATGCGCCGTAAACCGCCGTTGACAACCCGCCCCGGCGCTGAACAAGCTCGTCAAAATCGTATACGGGGAGTTTTCCATGCGCCTTTCGGCCCTCGGCCTGGCCGCCCTTCTGGCTTCGTCCATGCTGGTTCCCGCGTCGCTGGCGCAGGATCGGTCCTCGCCTTCGTCCACGTCCTCATCGGACCAGCCGAAGCGCCCGTCGCACCGGTCGGACGAACCCAACCCGACACAAAACCCCGATACCCAGAAGGGCTCGGAATCGCAGCGCACCGAGGATGCGCGGCAGGCCAAGATCAGCGACGCCGACATCGTCACCGCCCCAGTGTTCGAACGAAAGAGCGTGACGCACCACACCGTCAGCATCAACGGCCAGACGATCCCCTACACGGCGACCGCCGGGACCCTGACCCTGCGCGACGACCAGGGCAAGCCGATCGCGTCGATGTTCTACGTCGCCTATACCGCCGACCGTCACGATGCGAACCGGCCGGTGACCTTCTTCTATAACGGCGGTCCGGGCTCGGCGAGCCTGTGGCTGCACATGGGCTCGTTCGGGCCGGTGCGCGTGCACACCGATTCACCCGATCCGACTCATAACGCACCCTTCACCTTCGAGAACAACAACGAGAGCCTGCTCGACAAGACCGACATGGTGTTCCTCGACGCCATCGGCGCGGGCTATTCGCGCCCGCTCGGCGACACCAAGGGTGAAAAGTTCTGGGGCGTGGACTAGGACATCGACTCCTTCACCCGCGGCATCAAGCGCTACATCACCATCAACGACCGCTGGAATTCGCCGAAGTATCTGTTCGGCGAGTCCTACGGCACGACGCGTTCGGCCGGCCTGTCCTATGCGCTTCAGACCGCGGGCGTGCAGTTGAACGGGGTGATGCTGCTGTCGTCGATCCTGAACTATTCCATTCGCGCGCCGGGTTATGATCGCCTCTATGTCGGCTATGTGCCGAGCTATGCGGCGGCCGCCTGGTATCACAACAAACTGGCCAACAAGCCCGCCGACCTGCCGGCCTATCTGGCGGAAGTGCGGGCGTGGGCGGCGGGGCCGTACCTGGCGGCGCTGACCAAGGGTTCGGACATCTCGCCGCAGGAATACGACGCGACGGCGCAACAGTTGAGCGCCTACACCGGCCTGTCGGTGCAGTTCATCAAGGAGAACAAGCTGCGCGTCGATCTGCAACGCTTCCGCAAGGAGCTGTTGCGCGACGAGCATCGCACCATCGGCCGCTACGACTCACGGTTCGAAGGCATCGACGCCGACGACGCCGGCGAGGGACCGGAAACCGATCCGTCCGACACCGGCATCAGCGGCGCCTTCATCGGGGCCCTGCATACCTATCTGGTCGACGATCTGAACTATCGCACCGACATGGACTATCTGCCGAGCGGTCCGGACATCAACCGCAACTGGGACTGGCACCACAAGGCGCCGGGTTCGCGCTACCCCGAGACCCAGCCGGACGTCGCGCTCGACCTGTCGCAGGCGATGCGGGAGAACCCGCACATGCGGGTGTTCTCGCTGAACGGCTGGTACGACATGGCGACGCCGTTCTTCGAGACCGAGTACGACCTGAACCACATGCTGCTCGACCCGAGCATCCGCCCGAACCTTCAGTTCGCCTATTATCCGTCGGGACACATGGTCTACCTGAACCCGGAAGCGTTGAAGTCGCTGAAGGCGGATGTCGGGCGGTTCTACGACGCTGGGCGCTGAGGCGTCGGCGCTGATTGCACACGGAGAAAGAGGAGGAAGGGGAGAAAGAGGAGACAAGGAAATGCGGCTTCGTCGCTTGGGAGCCGCGCCGCAGGTGCAGTAGATCAGATCCGCAACGCTGGACGCATCGCTCCCCTTTGTCCCCTTCTTCCTCCTCTTCCTCCCTGTTTCCCCTCTCGACCTCGCCCCCGTCCTGCGGCATGACCGGTAAAACGCCACCGGGGAGGCGGTCGTGATTCCTGGCGAGATTGCGGACTATCGTGAGCTGGCGCGGCGCAGGCTGCCGCGGTTCCTGTTCGAATATATCGACGGGGGCGCGGGCGCGCAGACGACGCTGCGCCACAACGTGTCCGACTTCGAGCAGGTGAAACTGCGCCAACGCGTCATGCGCGACGTGTCCAAGCTCGATCTCTCGACCACCCTGTTCGGCCAGCCGCTGTCCATGCCGGTGGCGCTGGCGCCGGTGGGCCTGTCGGGACTCTACGCGCGCCGCGGCGAATGCCAGGCGGCGAAGGCGGCGGAGCGGGCGGGAATCCGCATGTCGCTGTCGACGCTCAGCCTCTGCGGCGTCGAGGAAGTGTCGCGCGCGACCGGCGATCCGATCTGGTTCCAGCTCTATATGATCAAGGATCGCGGCTTCATGCGCGACATGCTCGCGCGTGCGCGGGAGTCGGGCTGCTCGGTCTTGCTGTTCACCGTCGACCTGCCGGTCGCGGGCGCGCGCTGGGCGGATGCGCGCACCGGTCTCGCCAACGGACACCTGCCGGCGGCGCAGTTCGAGCGCATGAAGGCGATGGCGGCGCGGCCGGGTTGGCTGTGGAACGTGGGCCTGATGGGCCAGCCGCACGACTTCGGCAATGTGGCGCCGGCCATGGGCAAGGGCGGCGTGCGCGAGTTCTGGCGCTGGGTCGGCGCGAGCTTCGACACCACCGTCACCTGGAAGGACATGGACTGGGTGCGCGAGCATTGGGATCGGCCGATGGTGATCAAGGGCGTGCTCGATCCCGAAGACGCGCGCGCGTCGGTCGCCGCCGGCGCCGACGGCATCGTGGTGTCGAACCACGGCGGACGACAACTCGACGGCGTGTCCTCGACCATCGCGGCCCTGCCGAAGATCGCCGATGCGGTGGGCGACAAGACGACGGTGTTATTGGATGGCGGCGTGCGCTGCGGCACCGACGTGGTGCGCGCCTTGGCGCTGGGCGCGAAGGGCGTGCTGATCGGAAGGCCGTGGGCCTATGCCCTGGCCGCGCGTGGTGGCGCGGGGGTCAGCGCGATGCTGGAGCAGTTCCGCAAGGAAATCGGGATTACACTCGCGCTCGCGGGCGTGCCTGATGTAAAGATGCTTGGGCGCGACGCGTTGGACGCCCAAGAAAATTGAACCACTAAGCGCACAAAGCGCACCAAGAAGATGCGCTTCTAGCGACCCTCTTCGCGCGCAGCGCATTCGATCTAAAAGCGCCTGCGGCGCGGAATTCGCGACATCTTCGTGCGCTTAGTGCGCTTGGTGGTTAATTTAATTTTCTAACCCGTCCCGCGCAGGCCCGAGGCGATGCCGTTGACGGTGAGTTGGATCCCCAGGTGCAGCAGTTCATCCTCGTCGCCGCGGCGGCGGCGGGCGAGGAGTTCGAGTTGCAGGCGGTTCAGCGGGTCGATGATCGGTTTGCCGAGCTCGACGGATTCCTTCAGCGCGGGCTGATCGCTCAACAGCTCTTTGGCTTCGCGGATGTCGAGGACCAGTTTCAGGCAGGCGGCCTGTTCCTCGCGGATGCGCGCAAAGATGCGTTGCGCCGCGTCCTGATCGTGCGCCAGGGCGGCGTAGCGGGCGGCGATGTCCATGTCGCTCTGGGCCAGGTCGAGCTCCATATTGGCGACCAGCGAGGCGAAGAACTCGAACCGCGCCTCCGCTTCGCGCAGGTCCCTGATCGACACGCCCGTGCGCGCGACGCCGGAGGCGAAGCCGTACCAGCCCGGCAGCATGATGCGCGCCTGGGCCCAGCTGAACACCCAGGGGATGGCGCGCAGGTCTTCGATGCGGCGGCTCTTGGTGCGCGAGGCGGGACGGCTGCCGATCTTCAGGTCCGCCACCTCGGCGATGGGCGTCGCCGACCAGAAGAAGTCCTCGAAGGCGGGGTCGTCGTAGACCAGGACGCGGTAGGCCGTGAACGACTCGCGCGACAGCGACGCCAGCATGTCGCGCCAACGCGGGTCGGTAACGTCGCCGGGCTTCTTCAGCGAGGCGATCAGGGTCGCCGCGGTCAGGGCGTCGAGGTTGCGCCGCGCGGTCGGCTGATCGCCGAAGCGGCGCGAGATCATCTCGCCCTGTTCGGTCAGGCGGATGCGGCCCTGCACCGTGCCCGCCGGCTGCGCCAGCACCGCGCCTGAGACCGAACCGCCGCCGCGACCCACCGATCCGCCGCGGCCGTGAAACAACTGCAGGCGTTCGTGCGCCGCACGGCAGACGTCGGCGACCTCGAGCGAGGCTTCCCACAGGCTCCAGCGCGACGTGACGTAGCCGCCGTCCTTGTTGCTGTCGGAATAGCCGAGCATGACCTCCTGCGCCGGGCGGTCCTGCAACAGGATCTTGGCCAGCGGCAGGGCGAACCAGCGTTCGAGGATCTGCGGACCCGCCTTCAGGTCGGCGATGGTTTCGAACAGCGGCGTGACATGCACCACCGCGCGCGGTTCGGCGCCGCCTTCGAACAGGCCTGCCTGTTTCATCAGAACCAGCGGCTCGAGCATGTCCGACAGCGACGCGGACTTGGAGACGACATAGGCGCCCAGCGCCTCGCGGCCGTAGAGGCGCACGACCTCAGCGGCCGCGTCGAGCACGCCGAGTTCCTTCTGGGTTTCGTCGGAATAGCGCGCGAAAGGCGAACGCAGCGGGCGCGCGTTAGAGAGTTCGTCGAGCAGCAGGGTGACGCGCGCGTCTTCATCGAGCGCGAGATAGTCTTCGCCGACCGACGCCGTCGAGAACAGTTCGGCCAGCACGCGCTCGTGCACGTCGGCGTTCTGGCGCATGTCGACGGCGAGCAGGTGGAAGCCGCAGACGCGCACGATCTGAATCAGGGTCTCCAGCGCGCGGCCGACCAGCCGTTCGCCGCCGTGCTCGACCAGCGAGGCGCGTACGGTTTCCAGGTCGTTGACGAAAGCCTGCACCGACGGATAGGCGTCTGGCGCCTTGTCGCCTTCCACCAGCAGCGACCGCGTCGCACGCAGCCGCTGCTCCACCCGGTCGAGCGCGCGGCGATAGGGTTCGTCGCTGCGGTGCACCGACTGTTCGTCCGAGGCGTCGGCCAGGAGGTCCAGCGCGGGCGTTGTGGGGATCAGGTGGCTCGACAGGGCGAGATCCACGGCGAGGCCGCGCACCCGCTCCAGATAGACCGGAAAGATCACCCCGGCCTGGCGCGCGAAGGCGTAGTGCAGGGTCTCCGCGTTCACCAGCGGATGGCCGTCGCGGTCGCCGCCGAGCCAGGAGCCCAGCCCCAGGATCGCCGGAACCTGGGTCGCGTCCAGCGCGCGCGACCAGCGCTCATAGAGTTCGATCAGCGCGGGAAGAATGGCGCGGTCGACTACCGAAAGGGTGTTGCGGATTTCGTCGTCGACGGTGATGCGTTCGGGACGGTTCAGCCGCGTCTTCCACAGGAAGGCGATCTCGCGGAACAGTTCGCGGCGCAGGTCCTCGTCCTCGGCGCGGCGCAGGTGATGGCTGCGCAGCGACAGCAGGCGTGCGATCTCCGCCTCGCGGTCGAGCACGCTCTTGCGCCGCATCTCGGTCGGATGGGCGGTCAAGACCGGCACGATGCGCAGACGCTCGATCGCGGTCTTCACCGCGCCAGAACCCTCGCCGTCTTCCACCAGCATCGCCACCGCGGCGGGAAGGGTGCGCGGGCGATCCGCGCTCGGCAGGGCTTCGAAGTCGGCGTAGCGGCGGCGCCCCGCCACGTCCTCGGCGATGTTGCCGAGCAGCGAACGGCAGGCGAAGGCGCGCGCCAGTTCGATCGCCTGTTCGGCGGACAGGGTCTTGAATTCACCGTCGCCGCCCTCGCCTTCCCCGGCCGCGATGGCGCGCTGCAGTGCGTCGGCCGGACCGTCACCGTCGAGATAGCGCACCGCCTCGAGGAACAGGTCGTCGAGCAGGCGGATGTTGCGCCCGACGTTGCGGTTGGTCACCGGCTCGGCCGGGCGCCCCGTCACGGAACCAGTGGGTGCAGGCGTGGTGGTCATGGTTCAGTCGCTCTCCCCGACGCCGGTCGCTGAGGAAGCGCCAGCCATCGCTCAGGGTTCCTCGGCCAGCGCGGTCTCGCGCGTGGCGGCCTCGGCGGCGCCCTCATCGGAGCGATCGCCCAGCGCGTAGGACAGGGCGTTCAACTGAAAGCGCGCCATGCGGCGAAGCTCGTTCATCAGGTCGCCCGGACGATCCTCGAGCAGGTCCAGCACCTTCAGATAGCGCAGGCGGTTGTGGTGGGCGACGGTGTCGAAAATCGTCTCCGCGTCGGTCACCCCCGCCTCGCGCATCGCGGCATAGAACTGGGTCTTGGCGAGCTTGGGATAGGAGCGGTGGCCAAGCAGGACGTGCGACAGCACGGTCGCGCCGTTTTCCTTGGTGACGGCGGGCGGGCGGAATTGGCCGCCTTTCACCGCCTTGGCGGTCTGGCGATTGACCGCCACCGTGCCGGTCTTGAACCGGAAGGTCAGCGGCAGGCTGTAGGCCGTCACCTCGTCGCTGGCGAATCCCCAGCTGGTGAAGACGCCCAAGGCATCGGTCACCGCGTAGCGGAAGCGGATCTCGCCGTCGAACACGCCGTCGAGCCTGGCGCCCTCCTTCAGGTCCATAAGCGGACCGGTGGGTGTATGGTTCACCAGCTCCAACACGGGCATCAGCACCATGTGCTCGCCGCGCTTGATTTTGCGGGTGCCGAGGAAGCGCGATTGGGCGCGGTTCGCCGCGTCCTTGTCGCCCTCGAAGAAGCCTTCGATCATCAGTTCGGTGTTGACCGCCTGGCGCAGGTTGGCGGGCACCGCGGCCAGGCGCGCGAGGAAGGATTCGCAGTCGGCGCGGCCGCCGCCGCCCCAGCCGAAAGCCGCGTGATAGTTGTCGAAGAAGGCGCGCTCGGCGTCGGTGACCTGGGCGTCGGGCTGCAGCGTCAGACGGCCGCCCTCGAAGATCATCTCATCGACCTTGAACAGCAGGTTCGGCGGCGCGAACAGCTTGACCGGCTGGCCGGCTTTTTTCGGATAGAGACCCCGACCGTGGGGACCCGAGCGAATGACCACATTGTCCGCCACGCCGCCCAAGGCGCGGAAGGCGGCCAGCAGTTCGTCCCAGGTCCAAGTTACCGTGTCGGTCACGGTCCGGCCTACCTTGACAGGCGGCCTCGGCGCAAGCGTGGTCGCAGCACCTTCGACCGGCGAGGAGCCCCCATGGCCGAGACCGCGAGCGGACCGACGCTGGAAGCCCTTGTGGCGGGACGAAAAGGCCGTCCCCCCGTGACGACCGGGGTGGTTCATCCCTGCGACGACATCGCCATCCAGGGCGCCTGCCAGGCGGCGGCGACCGGCCTGATCACACCGGTTCTGATCGGGCCTACGGCGAAGATCCGCGCCGCCGCCGATTCGGCAGGCATCGACATCTCCGCCTATCGCATCGAGGACGCGCCCCACAGCCACGCCGCCGCCCAGCGCGCGGTGGAAATGGTCAAGGCCGGCGCGCTGGACATGCTGATGAAGGGCTCGCTGCACACTGACGAACTGATGCATGCGGTGGTCGACCCGGCCACGGGCCTGCGGACCGAGCGGCGGGTGAGCCACGTCTATGTGATGGAGGTTTCCACCTATCCGCGACTGCTCCTGATCACCGACGCGGCGATCAACATCGCGCCCGACCTAGAGGCCAAGCGCGACATCACCCAGAACGCCATCGACCTCGCGCAGGCGATCGGCATTGCGATGCCCAAGGTCGCGGTGCTGTCGGCGGTGGAGACGGTGTCGTCGAAGCTGAAGTCGACGCTCGACGCGGCGGCGCTGTGCAAGATGGCGGACCGCGGACAGATCACCGGCGGGATGGTGGAGGGCCCGTTGGCGTTCGACAACGCGATCGATCCCGGCGCAGCGCGCGAAAAGCACTTGTTTTCACCCGTCGCCGGGGCGGCCGACATCGTCGTCTGTCCCGACCTGGAAGCCGGCAACATGCTGGCGAAGCAGCTGACCTATCTCGCCGGCGCCAGATCCGCCGCCGTGGTGCTGGGCGCGCGCGTGCCGATCGCGCTTACCAGCCGCGCGGATTCGGTGCCGACGCACGTGGCGTCCTGCGCGCTGGGATCGCTGTTGATCCAGCAGAAGCACGATGCGCTGGTCGGGTCGGTCGCCTGAATGGGCGAGGCGATCCTCGCGCTGAACGCCGGCTCCTCGAGCCTGAAGTTCGCCCTGTTCCGGTTGGGTGACGGGAGGCCCGTCGCGATCTGCCGCGGCGAGCTGGAAGACGTGAATGGCGCGGGTCATTTTCGGGCGCGCGACGCCGGCGGCGTTTTGCTCGCCGATAAGGCGGCGCCGGATCCGGTGCGCGACGCCGACGCCGCGCTCGCGTTTCTGCTCGACTGGACCGACAAACATCTCGGCGACGACACGCTTGCCTGCGTGGGTCACCGCATTGTCCACGGCGGTCGCGATTTCACAGCCCCGGTCCGCATCGACGACGCGGTGATGCGCGCGCTCGATGCGCTCTGCCCGCTCGCGCCGCTGCACCAGCCGCACAATCTCGCCGGCGTACGCGCGGTTTCGCGCGCGCGACCGAACCTGATCCAGACCGCGAGCTTCGACACCGCCTTCCACGCGGGCCACGACGCGATCGTCGCCCGCTTCGCCATTCCGCGCCGGTTCGAGGGCGACGGGGTGCGCCGCTACGGCTTCCACGGCTTGAGCTACGACTACATCAGCCACCGCCTCGCGGCGCTCGACCCGGCGCTCGCAAGAGGCCGCGTCATCGCCGCCCACCTCGGAAACGGCGCCAGCCTGTGTGCGCTCGCGAACGGCAAGAGCGTCGACACCACCATGGGATTCTCCGCGCTGGACGGCCTGGTCATGGGCACGCGCTGCGGCCTGCTCGATCCGGGCGTCCTGCTCTACCTGCAGGACCACGCCGGTCTCGACAGCAAGGGGGTCAGCGACCTTCTGTACAAACAGTCGGGCCTGCTCGGCGTCTCGGGGATCAGCGGCGACGTCCGCGCCCTGCTCGCCAGCGACAAGCCCGAAGCCCGCGACGCGCTCGACCTTTTCGCCTTCCGCGCCGCGCGCGAGGCGGCGGCGATGACCGCGACCCTGGGCGGTCTCGACGGCATCGTGTTCTCCGCCGGCATCGGCGAGAACGCCGCTCCCGTGCGCGCCGCGATCTGTGAACGGTTGGCGTGGCTCGGGGTGAGTTTGGACACGGCGGCGAATGCGAAAGGCGGCGAGAGCAAAATCAGCACTGCAGACAGCAGCGTCACGGTTTGGATCGTACCGACCGACGAGGAAGCGACCATTGTCCGGGATGCGATCTCCCTATTGGATTACCAATAATTGGTGAGGCGGGGGGTGGCCGGCCTCTGCCTTACGCCTGTTACAAAGCCCCGCTAAACCGCTCGGATTCGCCTTTCCCGGGGACCATCATGGGCTTGCGCCGCCATCCTCGTCTGTTTGCCGCTGTCGCCGCGCTGGCGCTGACCGCCCTGGTGGGCTGTGGGTTTCATCCCAGGCGGCACAATCTGATCATCTTCGTCGCGGACGGCTTGCGCTCGGGGATGGTGACGCCGCAGAACGCGCCGACCATGGCGGCGATCCGCGCCGACGGGGTCGATTTCCACAACTCGCATGCGCTGTTTCCGACCGTGACCACGGCCAACGCCTCGGCCATCGCGACGGGTCACCGGCTGGGCGACACCGGCGACTTCGCCAACACCATCTTTCCCGGCGATCCCGTGCTGCCCGCGGTCGCGCCCTCGCACGTGGCCATGTACGAGGACGACGCGACGCTCGGCGACATGAACAAGCGCTATGGCGGCAACTATCTGAACGAGACCTCGCTGCTCGAGGCGGCGCGTAAGGCCGGCTATCAGACCGCCGCGGTGGGCAAGCTCGGACCGATATCGATCCAGGACGTCACCGCGCGCGACGGCAAGTCCACCCTGGTCATCGACGATCTCGCCGGCGCACCCGCGAGCCAGGGCGGCCTGCCGCTGCCGCAATGGGTCAAGGACGCCCTGAAGTCGGCCGGCCTCGACGCCTCGGCGCCCGATCGCGGCCTGAACGGCGACCCGGGCGATGCGCACCGTGCGGGCGTGCGCCGGCCCAACGACCAGCAGCAGAACTGGTTCACCGCCGTGGCGACGCAAATCCTGCTGCCGCGGTTCAAGGACGAGGACAAGCCGTTCGTCATGGTGTTCTGGTCGCTCGATCCCGACGGCACCCAGCACAACACCGGCGACAGCTTGAACCAGCTGACGCCCGGCATCAACGGACCGACCTCGCTGGCCGGCATCAAGAACGCCGACAACGATCTCGGACGCATTCGCAAGGCCGTGCACGACCTGGGCCTGGAAGACTCCACCGACATCGTGGTCACCGCCGACCACGGCTTCTCCACCATCTCGCGGCAAAGCGCGACGAGCGCGACGGTCAAACGCAGTTGGCAGGATGTGATGCCGCGCTTCCTGCCGCCGGGTTTTTTCGCCATCGACCTGTCGCAAGCGCTGGCTCTGCCGCTGCGTGACGCCAACGGTCTCGATATCAATCTGAGCGAGGGTTTTCACCCGGGCAGCGGTAGCGCGCTGATCGGCGAGGACACGGTCCACCCCGACATCGTCATCGGCGCCAACGGCGGCGCGGACCTTTTGTGGTTTAACGGGCCCGATCCGAAGACGCTGGCGCGGCGCGCGGTGCAGGCGATCACGCAGCAAGACTATGTGGGCGCGATCTTCGTCGACGATTCGCTGGGGCCGATCCCCGGCGCCCTGCCGATGAGCGCTATCGGCCTGGTCGGTTCGGCGCGCACGCCGCGGCCGTCGATGATCGTGAGCTTCAAAAGCTTTTCCACCGGCTGCGCCGATCCCGAGCTGTGCGCCGCCGAAATCGCCGAGACCAGCCTGCAGCAGGGTCAGGGCATCCACGGCTCGTTCAGCCGCGCCGACACGCACAACTTCATGGCCGCCATCGGTCCCGACTTCCGTCGGCATTACGTCGACCCGGCGCCGGCGTCGAACGCGGACCTGGCGCCGACGCTGGCCAAGATCTTCGGCTTCGACCTCGGCGGGCACGGCAAACTGGGCGGGCGCGTGTTGAAGGAAGCACGACGCGACGGCGACAAGGCGGGCGACTTCACCTCGGAAGTGATGGCGTCACAGCCGGCGGCGAACGGCTTCAAGACCGTGCTGCACTACCAGCGCCTGGGCGACCAGCTCTACTACGACTACGCGGGGATGCCGGGGCGGGTGGTGGAGTAACCGGGTGACGGCGGTGGAATGTTCGCGCGTCGCATAGGTGAACACGAAGGCCACGAAGCAAGAGAAGATCACGAAGAAGAATAAGGAGGCGGCTTCGCCGCTAATGCGCCGCGCCGGAGGCGCAACCATAGTCCAACCGCTCCGCCAGCAGCTCTTCGCCTTCCTTCTTCGTGTCCTTTGTGTCCTTCGTGCCCTTCGTGATTTCCCCGGCGCCGACGCCTACGCTGGCGCCGAGCCCCAGATCCGTTTCAGGTCGCCGTCGCGGCCGCAGCCGACGCGGTACATGTTGTACTGCACCGGATTCTTGCGCGCGTACTGTTGGTGATAGGCCTCCGCCGGCCAGAAGCGGCGCTCGTCGCGGATCTGGACCACGATCTTGCCGTGGAATTTACTCGCGTTCAGCTGGGCCTTCTGCGCCTCGGCGATGCGCTTCTGTTCGGGCGTGCTGACGAAGATTTCGGGATTGTACGAGGCGCCGCGATCGCAGGCCTGGCCGTTCGCCTGGGTCGGGATGATAAAATGCCAGTAGCGGTCGAGCAGCTGCGTGTAGCTGATCTTTTTCGGATCGAAGGTTACCTGCACCGACTCGACGTAGTCGGTCGTCTCGCTCGACACCTCGTCATAGGTGGGACGCGGCTTGGTCCCGCCGTCGTAGCCGGACACCGCCTTGACCACGCCGGGCGTGTGTTCGAAGTCGCGCTCCATGGTCCAGAAGCAGCCGCCGGCGAACACCGCGGTCTGCAGGCCGGTGGCGCTGAAGGCCATGGGCGCGGCAAGCAGGACGCTGGCGGCGAGCGCCGCCAGCGGCGCGGCGCGCTTCAGCAAGGATACCGTCGGGAGCTTTTGCATAGGTGTGACCTTAGAGGCGAAGGGCTGAGAGGATGGGGCCGCCGGAGGCTTGCTGCACCAGGATTGCGGACTTCAGACCGGCTTGCGCCGCGGGCAGCGCATAGGTTTGCGCGCCTCCGGTCCAGCGACCCAGGCGTTGCAGCGTGCGCACCACATTCTTTTCGGGAAGCGTGCGCCCGCCATTTTCGCCGCGTCCGATCGGGACCTGCTGCACGCGCGGATCGAAGCGCACCAGCCAGACGTCGGCGCCCGAGCGCGGCGCGGCGCCGGAGCCGACGCTGATCGCGGCGTTGTTCGCGGACAGGGTCGGGCCGCCGGCGAGCGATTCGCGCGCGATCAGGGCTTCGATCTCGGCGCGATCGATTCCCACGGTGTCGGCGCGACCGTCGACGACGACTTGCGGCGTGAACGGCGCGGGATGTTTCAGCGCCCACGCGTACGACTTCTGCCGTTCGGTGAAGGCGGGACGCGCGAAGGTGTCCTTCCACCCGAGCTGGTCCCAGTAGGTCACCGCGAAACTGAGCGCGAGCACATTGGGCCGCGCCGACAGGGCGAGCACATTGGCGTCGGCCGGCGGACAGGACGAGCAGCCCTGGCTGGTGAACAGCTCGACCACTACCAGGCGACCCGGATCGGCGGGTGCGGTGCGGCCCATCGAGGGCGCGAGCATCAGCCCGAAGGCGACGACCGCGACCACGGCGGCGACGACTGAGACCAGGAAGGCTTGAATTCTAAAGCTCTGCCGCATGCGGACCATCGGAGGCCTGGGGACGTCAGGCGTGACCGTTCCTATTTCGGGTGTCGGCCGCGCCGGGGTCAGGCCGATCACGCGCTCGTGATCGCCGAAGGTCAAGCGGGGGTGATGCGAACCGCGTCGGCAGACCCCGGGCGGTTGCGGCGGCGCCGCGCGCGGCGGGAAAAGACGCTCTCCAGCCGTTCCCGTTCGAAGCGGAAGCCGAGGGCTTCCAAGCGGGCGGGCTCGACCTTCTGGCTGGCCAGGAACAGGTCGGAGAGCTCTCCCAGCGCCAGACGAACCGGCGCGGCAGGCACGCTCAGCCATGCACGCCATCCAAAGGCTGAGGACAGGCGGGCGGTGAACGCGCCCTGGGTGACCAAGTCCGGCGACACGGCGTTGATGGGCCCCTCGTAGCGGTCGTCCTCCAACGCGCGCTCGATCAGGCGCAGCGCATCGTAGCGCGCGATCCACGGCGCCCACTGGCGGCCGCTGCCCAGCACGGCGGCAGAGCCGAACCGCGCCGGCATGGCCAGCATCGGCAGAACCCCGCCCGACCAGTCGAGCACCAGGCCGAAGCGCAAGCGGCAGACCCGCACGCCCATCGCCTCGGCGAGCCACGCCTCTTCCTCCCAGCGGCGGCACAGCGCCGACAAGAAACCTGGGCGCGGGCCCGCGGTCTCGTCCAGCGTCTCGTCGCCGCGATCGCCGTAGAAGCCGACGGCCGACGAGTTGATCAAGGCGCCCGGCTTGTGTTCGAGCCGCTCGATCAGGGTCAGCACCGCGCGCGTGGTCGCAAGCCGGCTCTGCATCAGCACGCGGCGGCGTCCGCGCGTCCACAGTCCGCCCGCGATCGGCGCGCCAGCGAGATTGACCACCGCATCGATGCGCGTCTCTGCCGGAAGATGATCCAGACGTTCGACCATCAGCGGCGTCTCGCCGAAGCGCGCCCGCGCCGAAAGCATATCGCGCACCAACAGGATCACGCGGTCGCCGCGGGCGACGAGGCGTTCGACGAGGGCCGCACCGATGAAGCCCGTGCCGCCGGTCACGAGCACCGTGCGCCCGGAGAACTTTGCGTTCGCCGTCAGCTTCGGCGCGCGGAGAGTCAGCGCCGCGAGCGCGTCGCGACACCCGGAGACCATCGCGAGCAATCCCATACCGACCGCGATCCAACCGAGCACGCCACGGTTCTCGACCACGAGACCGCTGTCGAGACGCACCCAATCGAGAAATACCGGTGCGAAGGCCGCAATGAAGATGCCGATCCCGACCGCCATCACCGTGTGCAGCACCCGTTCGCTCGGCGGCAGCCGGCGCGTGCGGTCCTCGACAAGAAAGTCTTCCAGGGTGATGAAGAGCTCGGCCGCGAGCAGAGCCGCCAGCGCAACCGCCAGGACCCCGCCGGGCCGCAGCGCGCCGAAAACGATGAAGACGACGCCGTATATGTTCGACCGCGCCGCGTGCAGCGCAAGCTCTTTGCGCGCACCGGGGTTGGACGGCAGCGCGACCTCGAGTTCGTGATGCCAGATGGTGTCGAGCGCGCCGAGGGCGCCCTGGATGAGGAGGAGGATTAAGACCAGGGTCATGACGCGCGCTTTCTGACCGGATCGCGGAACAGGCCGGTCTGGAAAAAGGTCTCGCCGAACAGCGGATGGACGAAGCTCAAGGTGAAGTGGAACACATCGTCCGCGACGTGGGCGTGGACCACGTGGGCGCGGCCGGGCGTGAGCCACAGCGGGATGGGCGCGCGACCGGCGGGCGTCTCGAAGAAGTACCGCGCGCTGCGGAAATGCAGGGCGTGGTCCTCGACGGTCAGCGCCAGCCGCATGCCGAGACCGCCGCGCACAACCTCCAGCAGCTCGCCGTCGGCGCTCATGCGTTTGCAGGAACCGACCTCGACCGGCGCGCGACGCTTGAAATGGTAGGTGCGCAGCCATTCGACGCGGCCGTCGGGCGTCTCGCGCACCTCGACATTGACCGGAACCTCTTCGCCGACGCCGGTGGCGAGCGGCGTACCGATCAGGCGGCAGACTTCGGCGATCAGTTGCCCGACAAGGGAGGCGCGAACCTCCATGACGCCGGGATAAAACACCGGATCGTGCGCGTGGGCGCCGCGTTCGAACCGCGCGCGCACCGGCGCCGGCAACTGGAACCAAGCCGCGCGCCCAACCAGCGCGCGGAAGTCGACGGGACGCGGACGGCCGATGCGGGTGTCGGCCTCTGCGGCGTGAGCGGCATATGCGGCGTAGGCGAGAGACATTTGCGCGTCTCCAGACTCGTGTCTCAAGACTCGTGTCTCAAGACTCAGGGCCGCCCCGCGTGGGGCTCGCGTCAGCGGCCGACGAACGCGGTGATCTTGGCCCCCAGGTCGAGCAGCTTCATCAGGATCGGCCGCGGTGTCTGGCGCATCTGCTCGTACCAGCGCGAAAGCCGGGCGATGAAGCTGTGCATCGCCTTGATCTTGGCCTTCACCGACGCGGGCGTTGACTTGTCGTCCTCGGCCTCGCGCACGCAGTCGGCCAGCATCTCGAGCGTGGGATCGATCTCACGCTTCTTGCGACCTTCGACGATGGTGACCAGCATGTCCCACGGATCGTGCTTGGCCTCGAAATAATCGCGCCGGTCGAGCGGCAGGTGCACGAGCTTCACCAGCTCCCAGGTCTGCAGCTCCTTGAGGCTGTTCGACACGTTGGAGCGCGCGATCTTCAGGGTCTCGCCGATCTCCTCGGCGCACAGGGGCTCGTCGGACAGGTAGAGCAGGGCATGGATCTGGGCGATCGACCGGTTCATGCCCCACCGCGCCCCCATTTCCCCCCAGTGGAGGACGTATTTCTGCATGACGGCGGTCAGGTGCATGGCTGGTCTCGATGTTCTGTAATTTCTGTTTAAACAGAAATAACGGAACGGTCAAGCCATCCGCCTTCTTTTTCGCGGTCGGAAAAGTTTGGAGTGACGGGCGAAGGGGGGGAGCGCTACCGTCCCCACCGCAAGCGCGGGGGCGTCTCATGTGGTTGGAACAACTCTCTTACGTGGCCCAGATCGTCGGCTCGGCCGCCGTCGTGTTGTCGCTGCTCTTTGTCGGCCGCCAGATCAAACAGAACACGGCCGCCATCGAGCGCGACGAGCACAATTCTACGATGGCGCAGTGGACCGTGATCCGGATGGCGATCGCAAGAGATCGCGAGATCGCCGAGTTGATGACCTCGGGGCTCGACGGAACCAAGCCGCTCGACGCGGCCGATCAGTTGCGGATGAACATGTTCCTGAACGAGTACGCCTGGGCCTCGTTCCACATCTGGGACCGGACCAAGCGCGGCGTCTTCCCGCCCGGGACCTTCGAGCTCTCCTGCGGGCCGTGGGTGGGTAACGTGCTCGCGACCAAGGCCGGCAAGGCGTGGTGGAGCACGGCGGGCACCACCGCCGGACTGATTCCCCCCTTCATCGCCGACGTGGACGCGATGCTTGCAGCGAGCGAGCCGGGCAAAACCGTCTAGCGCGAGGGGCGTCTTGATCGTCGTCGCCGGTTCAACGCTAATACCGGGCGGGAGCATCGTCGGGGCATAAATGACGGCTCAAAAGCAGACGCGCGGGATTATTCTGTTCCTGGCGCTGACCGTGGCGCTCAGCGCGGGATGGTGGGCCTTGGTGATCTCCGCCAAGAGCCTCGACGCCGGTGGCGGGGCTTACGTGTCGGCCCTTATGTGGTCGCCGGGGATCGCGGCGATCCTGACCACCGCCCTGCTGAAACTCGACTGGCGCGCGCTCGGCTTTGGCTGGGGCGGCGGGCGTTGGCCATTCCTCGCCTATCTGATCCCGCTCGCCTATGCGGCCGTCGCCTATGGGTTCATCTGGGCCGTGGGCTTCGGCGCGTTCCCCGATCCAAAGGCCGTCGCGACCGCGTCCAAGCAACTGGGATGGAGTTTCGATCAGCCGACGTTCCTGGTCATTTTTTTCCTGTTGAGCGGGACGGTCGCCTTGGTTGGATGCACGGCTTCGGCGCTTGGCGAGGAGATCGGTTGGCGAGGATTTCTGGCGCCCAGGTTCGTCGGCAAATTCGGATTCACCCGCGGCGCGTTGGCGACCGGAGCTATCTGGTCAGCCTGGCACTATCCGCTAATCCTGGGCGCGCACTACAACAACGGCGCGCCCTGGTGGTTTTCGATCGTCTGTTTCACGGTGCTGGTGATCGCCATGAGCGTGATCCTGACGTGGATCCGCCTGCGCACAAACAGCGTCTGGCCGTGCGCAATCCTGCACGGCAGCCACAACCTGTTCATACAGGTGTTCTTCACGCCGTTCACGGCGAAGACCGGGCCCCTCACCAAGTACGCTATCGACGAGTTCGGCGTGGCCGTGCCCGTGGTCGCCGCCCTCTTCGCGATCGGCTTCTGGCTCGCACGGAAGCAGGCCGTCAGCGTCTACAACCCTGAATGCTCTGCGGCGGGGTAGTCGGTTCGTGCGCGACGCGCGTGCTCCTAGTCAACTCGCCAGGTCGAGCCGGAGCCGGTGACCAGCCAGCCGCGTTTGCCGTGCACGAGCGAGACCGCCCACATGCCCTTGTAGGTCACGGCCTTGCCGTCCTGCACGTCGGTGAAGACAGCGTTATACGTCAAGAGCGCCCTGTTGCCGTTCACATCGGTCCACAACGGCTCGCCGATGGTGAGCGTGCCGCGCGGCGCCTTGATCCGCCTGTTGTTGGCGTCGTAATCGCGCATCCAGGCCTGACAGGTGTCCCAGGCATAGGGCGGAAACCCGTCGACCACGGCGACGTGCGGCGCGCAATAGGCGAAGAACGCCTGCGTGTGGCCGGCGTTCATCTCCGCTGTCCACTTGTGCACCAACTCGTTCAACGCACTGACCTTCACGTCCGCAGCGGACGCTTGCCCTGCAGCGGCGAGCAACCCAAGAGCCAACACGGCTCCCATCGATTTGCGAAGAAACGCCATGTCCAATTCCCCATTTTCTTCCAGTTGCCGTCGTTCGCTAACGAACGCGCGCCGCGGCCGAAGCTCGCGCCTGTTTCAATTCCGTCCACGCCGGTGCGAGCTGAAGCGCGCGGTCGTAGGCGTCCCGCGCCGCACGCCATTGTCCGCGCCGGGCCGCAACGTCGCCTTGGCCCTTCAACGGATCGGCCCAGTGCGGGCCTCGCAAGGCGGCCGCGTGGAAGGCCCGCGCCGCCCCATCGAGGTCGCCGCGCGAAAGCCGCGCTTCGCCGAGCGCTTCCTGGGCGAAAGGAAGCGAGGGGGCCTGGCGGATCGCCTCGGCGAACCAGCGCTCCGCGTCGGGGGCGTTCCCCGCCGAGGCCGCAATCGTCCCGCGCGCGAGGATGCACGCGTAGCAGTCGGCGGGCGTCGATGCGATCAGAGTGACGGCGGCGGCGATGTCGTTCGTGCGCGCTTCAGCGACGGCGAGCATCGGCTGGTCCCGGCGTTGCAGGCTGACCTGAAGGCCCGCGATTTCATCGGCGTCCTTCGAGGCGGCGAGCGCGGACTGATCGCCGGCCGTGAGCGCCTTGGCGTCTTCCAGCGCTGCGGACCAATCGGCGCGGGCAACGTCGGCGTCGTAGCGCGCGACACGTTCGCGTGACGGATCCGTCGCGCCATAAACCGGCGCCTCTTCGATCAAGTTCAAGCCGGTTTTCGGGTCGTGGAGGCGCGCGAAGTCGACGGCGTTTTCCAGCAGCAACGACGGACGGTCCGGCGCGGCCGCGCGGTAGCGGGGTCGGTCCGTGACGGCCGCGGCGAAATCACCGGTCAGCTCGTCGATCGTGGTATGCGCATAGCTCAACAGGTGCGCGGCGCCGGCCCCGCGGTGCTGGCGCGGCTGGTCTTGCGGTCTCGCGACCAGCATGGCCCGCGCTTCCGAAAGCGCTTCCTCGGAATGCTCCAGCGCCCGGTCGCCTTCCGCCACGTCGAAGTGCGCCGCCATGAGATCGGGGACGGACCTGAGGGCGATGCGGCCGAAACGGATTTCTCGCGACGGGTCGTCGCTGAGGTCGCCCCACATGGTCACGGCGTTGGCCCGATCCAGCCGGTCCAGCGGCGCCGCCGCATAGCGCGCCGCCGCGGCGAAGGCGTCGGCCTTACGGCCCTTGCCGATGAGATAGACCGCCAGGTTGTTCGGATCGGTGGCGCCGTACAGCTGCTCCGCGATGTTCTGCTCCAGCGCTCCGAGATCGGAGGCCGGTCCCGTCGCGGTGAACACTTCGCCGCCTTCGAGGCGGGCCGTGAGCGTGATGCGGTCGTCGCCATCGTCGCGCAGGTCGCCATTCACCTTCTTCGCGGAGCCGAGCTGTTCGCGGAGCAAGCGCCAGGCCTCGGTCAGGGAGACGCCGGTTTCCGGAATCTCGATCTTAACGTCGTTCGACGTGTCGGTGGAGACGCCGTTGGTGCTCGAAAAACTGTGCTCGCGAACGAAGGACACGATGGTGGAGAGTTTGCCCACGATGTCGGCGGCGACCGTGTCTCCACCGACGCCGCGCACGGCGAACGGCGGGGGCGCGGTGAAGCGTTGGATCACCAGGCCGTGGTCCTCGTGCGCCCGCCACACCAGGGAGCCGAGCGCGACGAAGACCACGATTCCCAGCGCGACGCCCAACGCTTGAATCGTCAGCGAGAGCCGGTCCTTCCAGCGCCGGACGCGCAGGTGCTCGAACTGCAGCTCGCGCTGTTCGTGCAGATGCTCGGTCTGAACCTCGATCAGCTCCCGCTGCCTGGCGAGATACTCGGCGAGGTTAGGGTCGAGCGGCCGGCCCTGCTCGGTCGCACTCGTCGCCAGGGCCGCCGCGATCGGATCGAGACGCGCGGCGGCATCGGCCTCGACCGCCTCGGGTTCTCCACCGCCGAGGACGCCCTCGGCGAGTTCGGCGTCTTCGGCCACGGTCGTCTCCCCCGACTTCTATCTCAGCGATAGCCCAAGGCCTCCAGCGTTAACAAGGGCGCTGCGACTAGCGCAGACCCGCGTTTATCTTTTCGAGAGCCGCGGCGCCCGGGATGAGTTCGTCGTCGGTCAGTTGGTTCAACGGCGTCGCGACGGTGCCGAGGTGTTCGTGCATGTCTTCGGCCTCCGGGTCCACGAACAGCAGGCCGGTGACGATCTCGCCGGCATGCTGGCGTTCGGTGAGGAAGCCCATGGCGCTCACCCGGTCGGTAGGGTCGTAGTCGGCGGCGACCTTGCGCAGTTTCAGGACCGAGCCATCGTGCTGGGTCACCTCGACCATTTCGCCCGGCGCATAGGCGGCGGCGATCGGCGCGCGCGGGACCATGAAGTCGATGCGGTTCACCGCCTCGTTGTGTTCGCGCACATAGTCGAAGCTCTTGGTCGAGCCGGCGTGGTTGTTGAACTGCACGCAGGGTGACAGGCAGTCGATCAGGGCGGCGCCGCGGTGGCTGAGCGCGCCCTTGATCAGGGGAATCAGCTGGTCCTTGTCGCCGGAGAACGAACGCGCGACATAGGTGGCCCCGAGCTGCATGGCCATGCCGATCAGGTCGATGGCGCTGTCGTGGTTGACCACGCCCTTCTTGCTCCTGGAGCCCGCGTCGGAGGTGGCGGAGAACTGGCCCTTGGTCAGGCCGTAGACGCCATTGTTCTCGACGATATAGGTCATGTTCACGCCGCGGCGCATGGCGTGGGCGAATTGGCCCAGGCCGATGGACGCCGAATCGCCGTCGCCGGACACGCCGAGATAGATCAGGTCGCGGTTGGCGAGGTTGGCGCCGGTCAGCACCGACGGCATGCGACCGTGCACGCTGTTGAAGCCGTGCGAATTGCCGACGAAATAATCCGGCGTCTTGGACGAACAGCCGATGCCCGACAGTTTCGCCATGCGGTGCGGGGGCAGGTCGAGCTCGAAACACGCCTGGATGATCGCCGCCGAGATCGAGTCGTGGCCGCAACCGGCGCAGAGCGTCGAGACCTTGCCCTCGTAGTCGCGCCGGGTGAAGCCGAGCGCGTTCACGGGAAGTTTGGGGTGATGCAGCTTGGGCTTGGCGATATAGGTCATTCCGCCGCCTCCGTCTGACGCGCGACGCCGAGCCGCTCCGCGATGGCGCTGATGATGAACCGCGCGGTGATCGGGGTGCCGTCGTAGTGCAGCACCTTCACCAGCTTGTGCGGATCGACGTCGAGTTCGGTCGTCAACAGAGTGCGCAGTTGCGCGTCGCGATTCTGTTCGACGACGAAGACGCGTTCATGCCGGGCGATGAAATCGGCGACGGAGTCGTTGAATGGGAAGCCCCGGATGCGCATCGCATCGAGGTGGATGTTCTGTTCGTCGAGCGCGACCAATGCCTCGTTCATCGCCGGAGTAGTCGAGCCGAAATAGATCACGCCCAAGGTCGAAGAGACCTTGGCGTCGCGGCGCTCGGGCGCGGGGACCAGGTCGCGGGCGGTGGCGAACTTCTTCAACAGCCGCTGCATGTTCTCGACATAGTCGGCGCCGTTCTCGCTGTAACGCGCATAGCGGTCGCGCGAGGTGCCGCGGGTGAAATAGCCGCCCTTGGAGGGGTGGGTGCCGGGATAGGTGCGGTAGGGAATGCCGTCGCCGTCGACGTCGAGATAGCGGCCGAACTCCCTGCCGGCCTCCAGCTCGTCGTGGGTCATCACCTTGCCGCGGTCGAGTTTGCGGGCGTCGTCCCACTCCAGCGGATCGGTCAGCCACTCGTTCATACCGATGTCGAGGTCGAGCATGACGAAGACCGCGGTCTGCAGCCGGTCGGCGAGGTCGAACGCCAGCGCGGCGAACTCGAAACATTCCTTCGGATTGCGCGGCAAGAGCATCGGGTGCTTGGTGTCGCCGTGCGAGGCGTAGGCGGCGCTGAGCAGGTCGGACTGTTGCGTGCGCGTCGGCATGCCGGTGGACGGGCCGCCGCGCTGAACGTCGAAGATCACCGCCGGGATCTCGGCGAAATAGCTCAGGCCGATGAACTCCTGCATCAGCGAAACGCCGGGGCCCGAGGTGCAGGTAAAGGCGCGCGCGCCGTTCCATCCGGCGCCGACGACGATGCCGATGGAGGCGATTTCGTCCTCGGCCTGGACGATGGCGTACTTCGCCTTGCCGGTCTGCGGATCCTTGCGCAACTTGCCGCAATAGCTCGCGAACGCCTCCGCCACCGAGGTCGACGGGGTGATCGGATACCACGCGCAGACCGTGGCCCCGCCGTAGACGGCGCCAAGTGCGGCGGCCGCGTTGCCCTCGACGAAGATGCGGTTGCCGACCGCGTCGGCGCGACGGACCTTGAGGTCGAGCGGCTTCAGATGCGCGCGCACGTACTGGTAACCCAGGCCGAGCGCCTCGACGTTCATCGGGATCAGTTTGGGCTTGGCGGCGAACTCTTCGGCCAGCAGCGCTTCGACGACCTGGATGTCGATCTCGAGCAGGGCCGTCAGGGCGCCGACGTAGATGATGTTCTTGAACAGCTGACGCTGGCGCGGGTCGGAATAGGCTTCGTTGGAGATCCGCGTCAGCGGGACGCCGACCACGGTGATGTCGCCGCGAAATTTCTCGGGCGGCAGCGGCTTGGTGGAATCGTAGAACAGGTAGCCGCCGGGCTCGATCTCGGCGAGGTCGCGGTCCCAGGTCTGGGGGTTCATCGCCACCATCAGGTCGACGCCGCCGCGACGGCCCAGATGCCCGGCCTCGGACACGCGCACCTCGGACCAGGTCGGCAGGCCCTGGATGTTCGAGGGGAAGATGTTGCGCGCGGCCACCGGCACGCCCATGCGCAGCACCGACTTGGCGAACAACGAATTGGCCGAGGCGGAGCCTGAACCGTTGACGTTGGCGAACTTGACGACGAAGTCGTTGGTGGCGGAGATGCCCATCTTACGTTCCGCTCATCGCAGCATGGGAACGACCGCGCCATCCGTTAACCAATTCCGTCACCCTCGGGCTTGTCCCGAGGGCCCATCGTTCCGCAAGCGTCGAAGACTTGTGTGAGCGTGCCGCCGTCCGAGCCATCGATCGCGCCATAACACTAACCATGGGCCCTCGGGACAAGCCCGAGGGTGACGGAGCGGTGAGTGAATGCATGCGGCTCATCCCGCGCATGGCTTTTGTCCCGCGTGGGTCATGTCGAGCAGGTATTTCTGCATGTCCCAGGCGCCGGTGGGGCAGCGTTCGGCGCAGAGGCCGCAGTGGAGGCAGACGTCCTCGTCCTTCACCATAACCCGTCCGGTTGGCAGCGTGCCGGAAACGTAGAGATCCTGCGTCACGTCCAGGGCCGGCGCCTTCAACCGCTCGCGCAGGTCGGCTTCCTCGCCGTTGGCGGTGAAGGTGATGCAGTCCATCGGGCAGATGTCAACGCAGGCGTCGCATTCGATGCAGGCCGGGGTGGAGAACACCGTCTGTACGTCGCAGTTCAGGCAGCGTTGCGCCTCGCGGTAGCCGAGCTTCTCATCGAAGCCGAGCTCGACCTCGAACTTTATGTTCGACAGCGCCTTTTCCTTCTCCAGCAGCGGCACCTTGTGACGCAGGGCGTTGGAGATCTCGTTGTCGTAGCTCCACTCGTGGATGCCCATCTTCTGGCTGGACACCGTCACGCCCGGCGGCGGGCGCAGCTTGACGTCCTTGCCGCGACAGAAGGCGTCGATGGAAATAGCCGCGTCGTGGGCGTGGGCCACCGCCCAGATGATGTTCTTGGGCCCGAACGCCGCGTCGCCGCCGAAGAAGACCTTCGGATTGGTCGACTGCATGGTGACCTTGTCGACGGCCGGCATGTCCCACTCGTCGAACTCGAGCCCCACGTCGCGCTCGATCCAGGGGAAGGCGTTCTCCTGGCCGATGGCGACCAGCACGTCGTCGCACTCGAAGTGCTCGTCCGGCTCGCCCGTCGGCAGCAGTTTGCGCTTGCCCTTGTCGTCGGTCTGCCAGGCCATCTTCTGGAAGGTGACGCCGGTCAGTTTCGAGGACCCGTTGGTTCCTTCGAAGGTGAAGGCTTTCGGCGACAGGAAATTGTGGATCGGGATGCCCTCGTGCATCGCGTCCTCTTTTTCCCACGGCGAGGCCTTCATCTCGTCGAAGCCGGAGCGGACGATCACCTTCACGTCCTCGCCGCCGAGGCGGCGCGAGGTGCGGCAGCAGTCCATGGCGGTGTTGCCGCCGCCCAGCACGATGACGCGCTTGCCGATCTTCTCGATATGACCGAACGAGACCGAGGACAGCCAGTCGATGCCGATGTGGATGTTCTTCGCCGCCTCGTTGCGCCCGGGCGCCTGCAGATCGCGTCCGCGCGGCGCGCCGGAGCCTACGAAGATCGCGTCGTAATTCTCCGCCAACAGGCTCTTCAGACTGTCGACGCGCTGACCGAGCTTCAGCTCGGGATCGAGCGCGGTAATGAAGCCGACCTCCTCGTCGATCACCTCGACCGGCAGACGAAAGCGCGGGATCTGGGTGCGGATCATGCCGCCCGCCTGCGGATCGCCGTCGTAGATGCTCACGTGATAGCCGAGCGGCAGCAGATCACGCGCCACCGCCAGGGACGCAGGCCCGGCGCCGACGCAGGCGACGCGGAAGCCGTTCTTCTTCGTTTCGACCTTGGGCATGCGGCCGGAGACGTCGCCCTTGTTGTCGGCGCAGACGCGTTTCAGACGGCAGATGGCCACCGGCTCCTGGTCCTCCCCGACGCGTCCGCGACGACAGGCCGGTTCGCACGGACGATCGCAGGTCCGCCCGAGAATCCCCGGGAAGACATTCGATCGCCAATTGACCATGTAGGCGTCGGCATACCGCTCGGCGGCGATCAGCCGGATGTATTCAGGCACCGGCGTGTGCGCCGGACAGGCCCACTGACAGTCGACCACCTTGTGAAAATAATCCGGCGCCTCTGTGTTGGTCGGTTCCAAACCGTCCGCTCCGCGCTGCCGCCCCGGCGGCCCCGTCGTGTCGGACGCGGGACGACCGTCCCGCCGCGCAGGGCCTTGAAAACCATGTTAGATCGGCAATCTGGCGGGCGCCAGGGGTTTGCGCGGGGACCGGCCGATGTTGCGAAACGCTGTTATGGGCGCCGCCGCGGCTGTGCTGGCCGCCATGCTGGCGACGGGGCCAGCCCTCGCCGCTCAAGCTGCGCCGAGTTGGAAGCCGCTCGATCCCGACAACACCCTGGTCATCGACACCACCAGGGGCCGGATCGTGATCGAGATGCAGCCGGTCTTCGCGCCCCGGTCGGTGGAGCGGGTGAAGCGGCTGGCGCACGAGCACTTCTATGACGGCCTGGCCTTCTGGCGGGTGCTGGACGGCTTCATGGCCCAGACCGGCGATCCAGGAAACGTCGACGGCGGCAAGTCGAGCCTGCCCAATCTGAAGCCGGAGTTCACCTTCCGCCGCGACCCCAATGGGCCCGAGACCATCGCGGCCAGGCCGGCCGGCCTCGCCTACGGCTTCATCGGCGCGGTCCCCTTCGCGAGCCAGCGGGACGGACGCGCGCGGCCCGAGCACAAGGTCACCGCCTGGGGGCTCTATTGTCCGGGGGTGGCCGGCATGGGCCGCGACGAGCCGCCCGACAGCGGCAACAGCGAGTTCTTCCTGATGCGATCCGCCTATCCGTCGCTGGACATGCAGTACGCGGTCTGGGGCCGGGTGGTGTCGGGCCTGACGGTCGTGCGGGCGCTGAAAACCGGCGAGCCGGTGAAAGACCCCGACGTGATGACGCGGGTGCGCGTGATGGCGGACCTGCCGCCGGGCGAACGGCCGAGGCTCGAGGTCATGGACACGCGAAGCGCGGCCTTCCGCCGGCGCATCGCGCGCGTACGCAAACGCGAGGGCGCCGACTTTTCGATTTGCGACGTGGACGTGCCGACCCGGGCTCGTTGACGGGCGTTAGGCGAACAACCCCAAATCGTGGTTTGCTGGCTACGCTCGACAGGGGAGACTGGGCACATGAGCGTCAATCAGGCGACCGCCGGCGCCTTTGATATCGGCCGCGTCATCCAGCGGACCTTCGGCGTGATCGGCAGAAATTTCGTGCCGTTCCTCCTGTTGGCCTTGCTGTTCAAGGCTATTCCCGCCGCGGCCGTCGGCTACTGGACCCTGAAGGTGCAGACATCCACGCTTGCCGGAAACAATCCGTTCGGGATGTTCGACGGCCCGCACGTTCTGGTCAGCATCGTGAGCGGCCTTATCGGCGTCATCACTGTTTTCGTCCTGCAAGCCGCGTTGCTGCGCGGCACAATCGCAGACCTCAACGGCAAACGCGCGTCATTCGGCGACATGCTGGCGACCGGCATTCGCTCCTTCCTGCCTCTGCTCGGCCTAGGCATTATCATGGGGCTCGCGTTGATGGCGGGGTTCATCCTCTTGATCGTGCCCGGAATCATGATGTTGGTTGCCTGGTGCGCGGCAGCGCCGTCGATCGTCGCCGAGAAAAAGGGCGTCTTCGAATCGTTCACCCGCAGCGCAAACCTGACCCGCGGCCATCGCTGGCCCATTTTCGGACTGTTCGTGATTTACATGATCGTCGCGTGGGTCATCGGCGCCGCCGGGTCGGCGCTCATGCTCGCAAACCGGAACGATGTCCAGATGATGATGGCGGTTACCTTGGGCATCCAGGTTGTGGTCGGCACACTCAGCGCCATGATCGGCAGTGCGGGGTCGGCGGCGCTTTACTATGAGCTGCGCACGATCAAGGAAGGAGTCGGCGCCGACACGCTGGCGTCCGTGTTCGACTAGGCGACAGGATCCCATGACCACTTCGGAGATTACGACGGCGCGGTTCGATTTCGGTCGCGTGTTCCGACAGACGTTCACCGTCATCGGTGCGAAGCTGCCGATCCTGCTCCTGCTCGGCTTCGTGCTGCTTTGGCCTGCGGCAATCGCCAACGGCATCGCTGTCGCCAGGATATACAGCCGTCATCTAGGCTACTTCGAACAACTCGGCGCGATCCAGGTGCTTGCGCTCGGGGTCACGCTCTTCTCAGCCCTGGCGAACACGATCGCAGCTCCCGTGGTGACCGACGCGCTGAATATCTCGTCACCGATGCGCGGTCGCCCGCTTCAGGCCCTGGCGCGTTACGGTCTGCCGGCGATCATCGTTCAAGTAATCGTGCAGCTTGCGACGGCGCTCGGCACCTTGGCGCTTTTCGTTCCCGGTCTCTTGGTCATGGTGATTTGGTACACGGCGATTCCTTCCTTGATATTTGACGGGACAGGCATCGGCGGGGCCCTCAACCGGGCGCGCGTGTTAAGCCGGGGACATCGCTGGAGCATCTTCGGCATAACGTTTCTACTCGGCCTGATTTCTTTGGCGCCTTACGTCATGCTCCTTCCGCTAACCGGCGGCCTGCATCCGTCCGGACCGTCAGCCGACCTGCTCATTGCCGGCCGCAGCGCGGTGGTCGGCCTTACCGGGTGCATCCATATGGTTGCGGTCACCGTCGTCTACTGGGAGCTGCGACGGTTGAAGGAAGGCGGCCTGGCCGACGTCTTCGACTAAGCCTCAGCTGTTGTCGAACTTGTCCTTCTTGCGTTTGCCGAACAGCAAGCGGCCTTCCAGGCGGCGGCGCAGGGCGGCGTAGTAGGCGCTGAGGAAGTCGCCGTCCATTTCGCTGGCCCCGCGCGTCCAGCCGATCTTGGCGCGGATGCGGTCAGCGACGCTTTGCAGGGTCTTGCGGTCGCGGCGGCGCAGCACGTCCTCCAGTACCTGCAGTTCGTACACGCCGTAGGCGTCGAGCTGGGCCTGGGTGAACACGAAGTCGGCGAGGCGCACCTCGCCTTCGCTCGCGAGGTCGGGCAGCAGCGTGGTCTTGGGCGCCTTGACCACCCAGGTGCCGGCCACCAGATCGCCGACGCGCAGGCGGTCGCGGTTGAACAGCGGAAAGAATACGAAGATCGCGCACCAGATCAGGCCGAGCAGTTTTAGCCAACCGTCGACGCCCTGGCCGCCCGCGAAGATGAAGCTGAGCGGCACGAACAGTTCCAGCTCGCGCATGAAGTTGCGCGCCAGCACCATGTCGGAGGTCAACCGCCCGCCGTTGCGCGCCGCAACGCGTAAGCCCATCGCGCGCTTGCCCGGCGTCGCCGCGCGCGGGCCGAGTTCGAACAGCACGAAATAGGCGTTGCGCACCAGGAAGAAGACCAGCAGCCAGATCACCGCAACCGCCTGGAAGGTCCCGCTGTTGTTCTTCGATACGCCGGTCGCCGCGATCACCGAGCAGGAGCCGATGCTCATCGCCAGCATGATCGCGAACATGATCAGGAGATCGAGCACCAGCGCGCCCAGCCGCTCGGCCGCCTCGCCCAGACGCAGACGCAGGTCGACGCCCTCCGGCGTGATCAGTTCGCGGATGCGGCCGCCGGCGTCAGCCATGCCGCGCCTCTTCGGATCTCGGCTTGCGCGGGAAGTAGAGATAGACGGCCCAAAACACCGCCGTAGTTCCGGCGATGACATAACGCGCCCAGTCGAGGGTTATCAGCTGACGCGCGATGCCTTCGAGCAAGCCCGCGATGAACAGCATGACCACCGTACCCGCGATCAGGATGGCGCCTTCACGACCGGCCGCGCCGGCGGCGGCGACGCGCGTCTGTTTGCCGGGAAAGGCCATGGCGAGGCCCACGCGGAAGCCCGCGGCGCCGGCGAGGCCGACGGCGAGAAGCTCGGTCACGCCGTGGATCGAAAGCCAGCCGACGAAACCCAAGCCGAGACCGCGACTGAAGAACAGCTCGAGGAAAGAACCCAGCACCAAGCCGTTGAACAGCATGAGCAACGCCGTCGGTACGCAGAAGGCGAAGCCCAAGGCAAAGGCGGAGATCGAAACGCCGGCGTTGTTGATGAAGATGCCGGTCGCGAGGATCGACAGGAACTTCCGGTCGGCTTTGGTGGCGTAGATGGTGCTCTTCAATGAGGCTGTCGACGCGCTGGGATCGCGACCGTCGGCGAAAATGCCGGGCAGAAAGGCGTAGAACCAGTCCGCATCCGAGGCGACCAGCAGCCAGGATACCACCGCGCCCAGCACCATGAGACCGCCGGCGACCAAGCTCTCGCGCCAGAGGTTCTGCGCGGCGGCGGGCCAGTCGTGGCTGAAGAAACGACCGATGCGCTGCAGGAAGGTCGTACGCGTGCCGTAGACGAAGAAATAGGCGCGGGCGCACAGGCTTTCGAGATAGTCGGTCAGACCCTGATCGAGCGATGTCGCGCGCGCCACCGACAGCGAGGACAAGGCCGAGCGGTAGAGCACCGTCAGGTTGACGATCTCGTCCTCGTTCAGCTTGCGCAATATGCCGCCCTCGGCGCGGCGCAACAGGCGTTCGAGCTCGCGCCAATCGGCCTCGCGCTCGGTGCGGAAACGGTGGCTCTTCAGGGTCAGGTCGCGAACGGGCGCGGTCACAGCCGGTCCTTTCGCTTCAGGTCGAGGTAGCGGCTGAGGAGGTCGGGGCCGAGGTTCTTCACCGGCGTGTCGAGCACCTCCACGCCCATGCGCTTCAGGCGCGCGATCACCAGGTCGCGTTCGCGCATCAAGGCGTCGGCGATCACCGCGCGGGAGACGTCGTCGGGCGTCAGAGGCTCGGCCTGGATCATGCCCTCCAGCTCTTCGTCGCGGAACACCACGAACAGAACCAGGTGCGTCTTCAACAGGCGCGAAACGTTCTCGATCATCAGTTGCGCGGAGGTGGTGTCAGCGAAGTCGGTGAACACCACGATCAGCGAGCGCCGTTCGAGCGCGCCGGACAGCTGGGTGAGACCAAGCGTGAAGTTGGTCTCTTCGGCGGAATAGTCGATCGACGCGGCGAGCCGTTGCAGCATGGGGAAGGCGCCGACGCCCGAGACCGAGCCGGTCACCAGCCGCGGCTTGGCGTCGAAGGCGAAGAAGCCGACCCGGTCGCCGGTCTTCAGCGCCACATAGGCCAGGATCAAGGCGCCGTTCAGCGCGTGGTCGACGCGCGGAAGGCCGGCCAGGGGCTCGCACATCAACCGGCCCGTATCGAGAGCGAAGACGATCGGATGGTTACGCTCGGTGCGGAACTCTTTCGCCAGCAGCTTGCCGTGGCGGGCGGTCTGTTTCCAGTCGATGGCGCGCGGGTCCATGCCGGTCTGGAATTCACGCAGGGCCTGGAACTCGGAGCCTTCGCCGCGCTCGATCTGCACGCGCTGGCCGAAGGCGGCGTCGCGCGAATACATGCGGATCGCCTCGTCCTTCACCGCCGCGACGTTGGGCGTGATCGCGATCTTCTTGTCGAGCTTTTCGGTCGTCTGTTTCCAGATCAGGCCGAACGGTCCGCGCCAGCGCAGCCACAGGACCGACAGCGGCGCCAAACCCCGGCGCCGAGGTTCGAGTTCAAAGCCGGACTCCGCCGCCTTGCCGCCGACACGCGCGATCCCGCGCGCGGGAGTGACGATCAGCTTGCCCTGGTCGGTCTCGAGCGCCGCCTCGACCGTGCGCGGCCGCCGCCAGCCGTCGAACACAGCGCGAAAACGCGCCTCGCCCTTGCCGCCGGTCGGGATCGAGCCCGGCGCGGTGACCACGACGTCGAGCGTCGAACGGCTCGCTGACAGGATCGCATCGACGAACGCCAGACCGAACGCAAACAGAATCCACGCCGCGCCCGCGACCCACAAACCGGGCCGCCACAACCCGATCAGCAGCGCGACGGGCGCGCCGGCGGCGGTCAGGATGATGGCGTTACGGGTCGGGTAGATCATCGGATCAGCGCGGCGCCGCCGTCTGGTCGATCAGGCCCGCGATGATGTCGTCGGCGCGCTTGCCGTCGATCTCGGCCGCGGGCGACAGGATCACGCGGTGACGCAACGCCGGCAGAGCCAGCGCCTTCACATCGTCGGGGATCACATAGTCGCGGCCGTCCAGCGCGGCGCGGGCGCGCGACGCGGTGGCCATCATGGCCGCGCATCGGGGCGAGGCGCCGGTGGACAGGTCGGCGCTTACGCGGGTCGAGCGCACCAGGGCGACGACATAGTCCACCACCTCGTCGTTCAGGCGCACGCTTTCCACCACCTTGGCGGCTTCGGCGATGGTCGCGGCGTCGGCGAGCTTGCTGACGCCCAGCGCTTCGGGGGCGACGTTGCCCACCCGCGCGCCGTGCGCCATGACGATGGCCCGCTCCTCGGCGGCGTCGGGATATTTCAGCGTCTGCTTGAACAGAAAGCGGTCGAGCTGGGCCTCGGGCAGGGGATAGACGCCCTGCTGTTCGATCGGGTTCTGGGTCGCCACCACCATGAAGCGGTCGCTGAGCTTGTGGTCCTGGCCGTCGATGGTGACGACGCGCTCCTGCATCGCTTCCAACAGCGCGGCCTGGGTCTTCGGCGGCGTACGGTTGATTTCGTCCGCCAGCAGGATCTCGCAGAAGATCGGACCCTTCTTCAGCGCGAAGGCGCTGGTCTGGAAGTTGAACAGATTGGTGCCGATGATGTCGCCGGGCATCAGGTCGGGGGTGAACTGGATGCGTCCGAACTCCAGCGACAGGGTGCGCGAGAAGCTCTGCGCCAGCAACGTCTTGGCGACGCCCGGCGGGCCTTCGAGCAGGACGTGGCCGCCCGCGAACAGGGCGGTGAGCATCAGGTCCACGGTGTCGGTCTGGCCGACGACGGCCTTCTTGATTTCGGCCTGCAGGCTTTGCGCCAGCGCCTTTAGGTCAGCGACGTTCACGCGTCATCTCCGTTCTCCAGCGGTGTAGCCTCTGCGCCAGGCGCATGAGGTCCGTGTTGTTGCGTAGGTCCGCCGACTCTTCGGCGAGGGTTTCGATTTTCAGATCGGTCTGCTTGCCCGCGCCGACCCGGTCGAGGAAGCGATCGAGTTCGGCCTTGTCGAGATCGCGCGGCGCGCCGACCAGAGTGGCGACGATGGCGCGCACGACGCCGACATAGCGCTTGCCCATGCGCGGCTCACGTCGCGCGACGCGGATCAGCGCCGAGGAATTGTCGACCAGGGCGGCCTTGCCGAAGGCGACGGCGCGTTCGGGAACCACCGCCGGACCGAATCGGACATAGGCATGCCACCCCATCATCGCCGCGGCCGCGAGCAGACAGAGGGTCAGCGCCAGGAACGGCGGCTCGAAGGCGAGTTTCAAGATGCTGCGCCCTCGGGAGAAACCGTGCAGGGTCACATCCATCGCGATGGGTCCGCCGTCGTGCAGGCCGTCGATCACCGCGAGGCCGGTGCGCGCGGTCTGCAGATCCTTCAGGCCGTGGGTGTCGAGGAGATCCGGGTCGGACAGCACATAGACCTGGCCGCCGATTTGGGTGACGGGCTTGCCGGTGGTGGTGACGCCCGGCGTGGCCGGCGGCGGCGCGGCGTTATCCGGCGGCGCTGCGGCGTCGTTGTTGGTCGAGGCGTCGTTTGAATTGTTGTCGCTCGCGTCCGCGCTGTTGGACGCCGCGTCGCTCGCTTCGTTGGCGGCGGCGGAGGCGCCATAGGGGTTCTGCTGCGTCGGCGTGAGGACGCCCAACACCACGCCGCCGTTCGCGTCGACGATCAACGGCGTCACGCCCTTGGCGGCAATGGTCTGAAACGACTCGGTGGCGCCGACGGCCAGCGCCCGATCCTGGTCGAAGGGCTGGGCCGCGCCCGTGAGGAGCGGGCTGGTGACGCCGTTCGTACGGATCACCCGCATCGCCTTGGGATCGAACCCTTCGGGCAACACGTGCGCCACCATCTCGGGCGGCAGGGGGCCGATCTTGCGCACCCAGCCCAGATGCCGCACGTCGGGCATGACCTGCCACTTCGGTAAGACGATGAGCGCGTCGCCGGCGAACTTGATCTTCGCCAACTTTTCGGGGTCGGTCGCGTCGCTGGGCGTGAGGATCAGAAGCCCCGGCGCATCGGCCGACGCGTGCACCGGCCCGCGGCTGACGATCACCGGATCGCCGCGCGCCTTCAGCAGGTCGACAAGACCGGCGTATCCGATAGCGGATTGCGACAGGGCGTGGCCGCCGCCGTCGTTGCCGCTGCGCAGGTCGGGCGCATAGGCCTGCAACACGAAAAAGCCCGCGAAGGCGAAGACGCCCACGATGATCATCCAGAACGCGATCATCGGCGAGAACAGGCGCGAGGCGTCCGCCGTCTCGGCCTCGTTCGGCGATGTCGCGGCGGAGTCGGTCATGACCACACCTCCGCGAAGGCGAAGGTTTCATAGGCCTGGCGGCAGCGGTTGAAGCCTTCCTTGTCCACGGCGCGGCCGCCGAAGAAACTGCGCTCCACCAGTTCGGCGATGGCGACGAAGGCGTCGCGGGCCCGGCCGGGCAGGCCCTCGAGACCGGCGATGTCACGACTGGTGAGCGCGGGGCGCAACAGGTGCGGGCGGCGGCCCTGAATCTCCTCGATGCTGCGGTAGAGGATCAGGTGCGCCGCCTCGGCGTAGCGCCCCTCGGCCGCGAGGCGGTCGGCGTCTTCCAGCAAGGCGCGCGCCTGGGCCGGCGTCGGGCGCCAGTCGGGTTCGGTCGTCCCTTTCTTCCGCTTCTTCTTAATCTCGGGCCAGCGCAGCGCAATGAGTTCGCGGCCGATGAAATAGACGAGCGCGGCGAGGCCGGCGGCCACGATGCCGTAAAATACATAGGGCATAATCGGCGCGATGGCGGCGAACACTTCACCCAGAGCCTTCAGCCAGCCGGGCACGTGCGGCGGCTTCTGCGGCGGGAAGCCGGCGAAGCTGAATTGGAGCGCCTGGTCGTGCAGCATGCGCGCATGGGCGGCCGCGACCGGATCGGCCGCCGCGGAGCCCGCGTTCGCTGCTGCGTTATTCATCAAGGTCCCCACGACGCCGAAGCTCTAACACGCGCTGAACGTGTGGTCGCGTGCGAAATCAGTCGGTTGGCGGGTTGCAGAGCGGCGCCCGCGCGGGCAACGTCGCCGCTTCGGGAGGGCCGCCGTGAGCACACAACCGATCATCCACCGCCGCGAGGCGTTGCTCGGCCTCGGCGCCGCGGCGGCCGCCGGTCCCGTCTTCGCCAAGCCGCACCCCGCGCACGCCCGCCAAGCGCATCGCGACTGGAAGGGGCCGGCGAACGAAGTGCGCGAGGCCATGGCCTTCGCCTGGGCCGGCTATCGCGAACGCGCCTTCGGCGCCGACCAGATCAAGCCGGTGAGCGGGGGCAAGGAGTCGTTCTTCTTCCCCCAAGGTCCGTCGCTCGGCCTGTCGATGGTGGAGGCGCTGGGCACGCTCTACGTCATGCGGCTGGACCAGGAGCTGGACGAGGCGATCAGATGGATCAGCGACCATCTGAGGTTCGACATCGACGCCGACATCCAGCTGTTCGAGACCACCATCCGCATGGTCGGCGGCCTGGTCTCGGGCTATCTGGCCACGCGCGAGAAGAAGCTGCTGAGCCTGGCGCGCGACCTGACCGACCGGCTGATGCCCGCGTTCAAGACGCCGACTGGCTTGCCCTATCGGTTCGTCAATCTCAAAACCGGCGTCCCGCGCGACAAGATCACCTTCCCCGCGGAGTTCGGCAGTTTCGCGCCGGAGTTCGGCATACTGGGGCGGTTGGTCAACGACCGGCGCTACTACGACGCCGCCAAGGCCGCCGCCAAGGCCGGGTTCGACCGTCGCTCCAAGCTCGACCTGATCCCCGACACCATCGACGTGGAGACCGGCGCCTGGCAGTCGCGCCGCGCCACCATCGGGCCGCCCTCGGATTCCTACTACGAGTACCTGTGGGGCGCCTGGCGGCTGTTCGGCGACAAGGACATGAAGCGCTGGTTCGAGGTGCATACCGAGGCCACGCTGAAACACCAGTCCGACCGCGTCGACGGTCGCCTGTGGTTCGCCCAGGTGGACTACGAAACCGGCCAACGCCTCGACCGCAAACAGAGCGAATTGGCGTCCTTCTATGCGGGCCTGCTCGGCAAGGGCGGCTGGATGCGCGAGGGGCGCGACTATCTCGAGGCTTGGGCCGTCGCGCAGGAGAGGTTCGGCGTGTTGCCCGAGGGGCTCGATTACGAGCACATGGCCGCGACGCGAAAGACCAATGACCTGCGACCTGAGTTCGCCAACTCGTGTCTCGACCTCTGGCAGATCGACAGGAACAAGCGATGGCGCGAGCTGGCGTACAAGCACTTCCGCACGATGGTCGAGACGAGCAAGACGACGTACGGATTCACTGTCATCGCCGACATCACCACCAAGCCAATGGTCCAGGGCGACTTTGTCCCGGCTACTGGTGGGCGGAGCAGATGAAATACTACTGGCTCATCCTCTCCGACACCGACCGCTTCGACTACGCGCACAACTACCTGTCGACCGAGGGCGCGATCCTCGAAGGGTTCAAGTAGCGGTCATTTCGACGCTGCCGGCGCCGCCGCCTTTGGCGTGATCTCCAGGCGCCACGCCTTGTTGTCGACGAAGAAGCGCTGCGCCGCCTTTTTGATCTCGTCCGCCGTCACCGAATTCAGGTCGGCGACATAGTTGCGATAGAGCTCCATCCGGCGCGGGTCGGACTGGGCGTCGGAGAGCGCGCGCAACCAGTATTCATTGGTCTGCGCGTCCTTGGCGTAGCGTTCGAGCAGCGGCTTGCGCGCGCGTTCCAGCTCATCGGCGGTGACGCCCTTGCTCGCCATGTCCGCCGATATCTTGGTCACGTCGGCGAAGAAGCCCGGAATCTTTTCTGGCGGCGTCTCCACCGCGGCGTCGACATAGCCGTAGCCCGGGAAGACCTGCGAACTGACAATGCCGGCCTGGGGCGAATAGGTGGCGCCCTCGGCGATCCGCACCTGGTCGATCAGGCGGTTCTCCAGAATGCTTTCCGCCAGCGAAAGCACGCGGCTCTCGTGGGTGTTCGGATAGGTGCTTTCGGTCGGCCAGGCGACCACCGCCTCGGCCTGGTCGGGGCGGCCGTTGTGGGTCATGACCGTGGGCTGGACGCTCGGCGCTGGGAAGCGCGCCGGCTCGATCTGCGCCGGCGGCGCGGCCGGGCGCGGCGGCAGGGCGGCGAAGGTCTTGCCGACCGCCGCGATCGCCTGGTCCACCGTCACGTCGCCGGCGACCACCACATCGATGCGGCCGGCGAGTTCGGGGCTCAGCAGCTTTTTCAGATCGTCGACGTGGGTGGCTTCGATTTCCGCCTGCGTCGGCAGAACTTCCCAGCGTGCATCGCCGTCGTGCAGTTTCACCTGCAGGGCGCGCGCCAGCACCCCGCCCGGCGTCGCGTCGATCTGCGGCAGGATGGTGAGGAACTGCGTCTGCACGCGGTTAAAGCCTTCCGGACGGAAGCCCGGATGGGTGGCGTAGGCGGCGAGGACTTGCATCTGCAGATCGAGATCCTGCGGACGCGTCGCACCGGACAGGACGTAGTCCGCATCGCCGATGCTGAGCCGCGCGGAGTAGATCTTACCGGTCAGCACCTGTTCCATCTCGTCGATGCTGAGCTGGTCGAGACCGCCCTGCACGAAGCCGCCCAGCGCCCACGCCGGCGTGACGTGCGTCCTGGAAAGATCGAGACGGCCGTTGCCGAGCACGACGCTGACCAGAATCTGATCCTTGCGGAAGGCCGTCGGCTTCACCGTCAGGCGCACGCCGTTGGCGAAGTTGACCGTGGTGACGCCGAGGTCGTCGGTCTTGCGATCAGTCACCACGCCGGTCGCGCCGAAGTTGGTATAGGGCCAGGTCTTGGCATGGACATCGGCCGGCTTTTGCACCGGCGCCGAGCGCGCCTTGGCGAACTCCGCGGCGACCGCCGCCTGTCCGCCCTCCACCGGAACGGGCGAGGTCATGGCCAGCACTGGGCCGTTGCCCTCGAAGGCGTGACGGGCGGCTTCGTCCACCGCCGCGACGGTGACGTATTTCGCATCCGCGTCGAACAGCTTCAGCGCTTCCTCGGGCGAGATGAAGACCTCGTCGTCGCCGGCGGCGCCGGTAATGGCGTTGGCGAGGTCCGGCGTGCGGCGCGTGTTGGCGCCGGCGACGCCGTTCTGCAGACTGGCGCGCGTCTCGGCCATCTCGCGGTCGATCTCGTCCTGGCGCACGCCGTATTGCACCAGGGCGCGCTGTTCGCGCACCGCCGCGTCGAGCGCGGGCTTCCAGCCGCCGGGCTTGGACGAAACGTTCAGCGAGGTGAGCTTCGCCGACTTCAGGAAATCGCCGACGCCGGCCTGGGCGGCCACGAAGGGCGGATTCTCGCCGCGGGACAGACGTTCGAGCCGGCGGTCGAGGATGGTCATGCCCATGGCTTCGATCAGGTCGCGACGGCGGGTGGCGGCGACATCGGCGCTGGGATCGTAGGGCTTGATCCACGCCATCCAAAGCGAGGTCGGCGCGTTCGGCTCGACCACCAGATCGGTCTCCGGGCCGCGCCGTTCGACCTGGCCGAGATTGGGCTCCTTGGTTTCCGGGCCCTTGCCCTTCCAGTCGGAGAAGCCGGCCTTGATGCGCTTTTCGATGTCGGCGGGATCGATGTCGCCGACCACCACCAGCGTTGCGCGATCGGGGCGGTAGTTGGCCTCGTAATAGGAGCGGATCAGCGATACCGGCGCGGTCTTCACAACCTGGACCAGACCGATCGGGAAACGGTTGGGGACGAGCTGGCCCTTCAGGATGAAGTCGAACTCCCGCTTCTGCGCGCGGTAGCCGGGTGTCGAGCGCAGGCGCTCCTCCGACAAAATCACGCCGCGTTCGGAATCCATGGCGCTCTGTTTCAGCAACAGCTCGCTCGCGGTCTCGCGCATCAGCATCAAGCCGGTCGACAGCGTGTCGGGATCGGTCTCGGGCAGGTCGAGCATGAAGAGCGTCTGGTCGAAGCCCGTGGACGCATTGGTGTCGGGACCGAACGCCAGACCCTTGCGCTCGAGGATCTTGATCATGTCGCCTTCGGGCACGTGAGTCGAACCCTTGAACGCCATGTGTTCCAGAAAGTGGGCGAGGCCCTGTTGCGCGTCGCTTTCCTCCAGAGCGCCGGAGCCGATGCGTAGGCGGATCGAAGCCTGATGCTCGGGCGTCTTGTTGCGCATGATGGCGTAGCGCATGCCGTTGGGCAGGGTCCCGAAACGCACGTTCGGATCGGCCGGGAGGTCGGAATAGGTCTGGGCCCAGACCCCGTCGCGCTTCACCGGAACCGCAGCGGCGGCGTGGACGGCGGCGCGATGCGGCGCGGGCTTGGCCTGGACGGCGACCGTTGCGAGCGCGGCGCCGATAACGGCGATCATCGTGGCGGGCATCGTGGCGGGGAGGAAACGGTTCATGCGTCGATCGATTCCGAAGCAGGCGCGCGCGGACCACCGCGCAGGCGGGACGAATTCACTAGATATCAAATCTAGGGAGCACAACCACTCGTCGGCATGAGGCGCAACGTCGCCCTTGAGACGTAGCGGCGACGCTACAGCCGCTCGACCTCGACCTTGCCGCCCTTCACCACCAGGGCGGGGCCTTTTTCCCAGATCGTGGAGAGGTCCTTCAGCGGATCGTCGTCCCAAACGCAAAGGTCGGCGCGGGCGCTCACTTTCACGCAACCGAGTTCGCCGGATTGTTGCACGATCTCGGCGTTCACCGTCGTCGCGGAGCGCAGGGTGTCCATGATCCCGTCGCAAGCGGCGCGCATGCGAAACTCGTGCGCCTGCCAACGGTGCATGGCGCCCAGCAAGTCGCTGCCGAGACCGATCTTCACCCCCGCCTTGCGCGCGATCTTCACCGCCTCGCCGCCCTTGGTCGCGACGTCGGCGATCTTGTCGACAGAGGCCTGCGGCATGCCGAGCGCCGGACCTTCCTTGCCGAGCACGTCGTAGGTGATCAGGGTCGGCACCAGATAGGCGCCCTTGTCCGCCATCAACTTCGCGGTCGGTTCGTCGAGCAGATTGCCGTGCTCGATGGTGCGCACGCCGTTGTTCACCGCGTGCGAAATGCCGTCCGGCGTATAGGCGTGGGACAGCACATAGGTGCGCCGCGTCGCCGCCTCTTCGACGATGGCGCGGATTTCTTCCGACGAATACTGACGCATCCAGATCGGATCGGTGGGCGAGGACACGCCGCCGGACGTAAAGATCTTGATCTGATGCGCGCCCCGGCGAAGCGTTTCGCGCGCCGCGAGACGAACGGCGTCGACGCCGTCCACCACCTGCGACAGACCGCCGACGTGGCCGCAGCCGCAGGGCTCGATGTGTTGAGCCCGCCCGTCGCCGTGTCCGCCGGTCTGCGACAGAGCCTTGCCCGAATAGAACAGGTTCGGCCCGCGCATCACGCCGTCTTCGATGGCGCGCCACAGGCCCCAGTCGGCGCCGCCGGCGTCGCGAATGGTGGTGAAGCCGCGATCGAGCGCGCCGCCCATGAGTCTGGCCGCATGGTGCGCCAGATAACTCATCGGCAGGCTGTCGACATAAGTCAGGTCGGCGCTGGACGCGTAGGCGTGGAAGTGACAGTCGATGAAGCCCGGCAGCAGCGCGCGACCCTTGAGGTCGATGACGCGATCGGCATTGCCGCTGATGGCGCCGACCGCTTCGATACGTCCGTCGACGCAGAGCACGTCGCCTTCGGTCCCATAGTCGTCGGCATGGCCGTCCCAGATGCGGGCGTTCTTCAGATGCAGGCGCATTCGCGTCTATTCCCGATCTTTCAATTCGGTGCGCAGGTCGTCGAGCGTCGTGCCTATGTGCGCGTGAAGCAGGCTTTCCACCGATTGCGTCCGTCCCGCGGTCCAGGCGTCGCTCAGTTCCTTGTGTTCGCGAAGCGCGCGCTCCGAACGCCCCTGAGGGCGCAGGTGTTCGCGCACGTAACGCTCGGACAGGATATGCAGACGCTCGACAAGCTGGATGGTGAAGGGGCGCGCGGCCGGCGCCACCAGGGCGATGTGGAAGGCGCGGTTCAGCTCCGGCGTCTTGGCGTCGTGCGCCTCGGTGGCGCGGTTCAGCGCCTTGAGACTCTCGACGACCCGGGCGCGGTCTTCGTCAGTGGCGCGGTCGCAACCGAGCGCCGCGGCCGAAGGTTCGATGCGCAGGCGCAGGTCGAAGATGTCGTCCACCGCCTTGGGGTCGAGCGGCGCGACCTCGTAGCCGCGGCGCGGGTTCAGGGTGACCAGGCCGTCGTGTTCGAGCCGGCTCAACGCCTCGCGCAGCGGAATCTTGCTGACCTCGAACTCGGCCGCGAGCGTGTCCTGGCGCAAGGGGGCGTTGGGGCGCAGGTCGCCGCTCACGATGCGCGCGCGCACCTTGTCGTAGAGCACGTCGGGCAGCGGACGATCATGCGTCATCTGGCATGGCTCATAATTCAGGTCACCGTAAAGCCGCCATGGAACGGGTCGGCTTCATCGACCCAGATCTGGTTGAAGCCGGTGGACCAGGCGGTCCCCTCGATGGAGGGCACGATAGCGGAGAAATTCCCCAGCGTCGTCTCCGCCTCCACCCGGCCGATGAACCGGCTGCCGATATAGCTTTCGTGCACGAAGCGGTCGCCGGTCCTGAGCCGCCCCTTGGCGTGCAGGTGCGCCATCCGGGCCGAGGTGCCGGTGCCGCAGGGCGAGCGGTCTATGGCCTTTTCGCCGTAGAACACCGCATTGCGGGCGTCCGCGCCCTCGCTTTTGGACTTATCGGCCCACAGCACGTGGTTGACGCCGCGGATGGTCGGATCGAGGGGATGCACCGGCTCGACCGCCGCCTGCATGAGCGCGCGCACCTCGCGGCTGTTGCGGATGATGCGTTCGGCGCCCAGCGCATCGAGGCCCGTGTAAGCGCCCTGGGGTTCGATGATGGCGTAGAAGTTGCCGCCGTAGGCGACGTCGACGATGAGTTTGCCCAGTTCCGAGGTTTCGATCTCGACGCCCTCGACCGCGAGATAGCTCGCGATGTTGCGCAGGCGCACCCAGGAGACCTTGTTTCCGTCGCGCCCGTACTCGACCTCGATGCGGCCGGCGGGAACCTCGAGCGCCAGCTTGCCCTCTTCAAGCGGCGTGATCAGGCCGTTCTCGAGTCCGAAGGTGACCATGCCGATCGTGCCGTGCCCGCACATGGGCAGACAGCCGGAGGTCTCGACGAAGAGAATGCCGGCGTCGGCGTCGCCGAACGACGGGTAGAGGAATCCGCCCGACATCATGTCGTGACCGCGCGGTTCGAACATCAGGCTCCGGCGGATCCAGTCGAACCGCTTGAGGAAATCCTGGCGCAATTCGCTCATGCTCGCGCCGTTCAGACGCGGCGCGCCGCCGGCGATGAGGCGGACAGGGTTTCCCGCGGTGTGGCCGTCGATGCAGAAGAAGGTGTGTCGGCTCACGCCGCCGCCTTTTTCAAGCGCGGACGCGTGCCCGCCGCCTTCTCGGCCATGGCGATGACCTCAGCCCGGCGCGCGCCCACGAGCGGCCAGCGCGGCGGTCGCACGCGTTCCGAACCGCGGCCCATCACCTGTTCCGCCAGCTTGATCGACTGCACGAGGTCGTGCTCGGCGTCGAGGTGCAACAGCGGCATGAACCAGCGATAGATGGCGCGCGCCTCGTCCAGATCGCCCCGCGCGAAGGCGTCGTAGAGCGCCACCGACTCCTGCGGAAACGCGCTGGTGAGACCGGACACCCACCCGCGCGCGCCGAGGATCAGACCTTCGAGCGCCACGTCGTCGAGACCGGCCATGAGCGCAAAACGATCGCCGAAACTGTTGATCAGGTCGGTGAAGCGGCGCGTATCGGGCGCGGATTCCTTCACCGCCACGATGTTCTTTACCGACGCCAGCTTCGCCAGCGCCGTGTCACCGATGCTGACGCGATAGGCGGGCGGGTTGTTGTAGAGCATGATCGGAAGCGCGGTCGCCTCCGCCACCATCTTGAAGTGCGAGACCAATTCGTCCTCGGTCGGCACATAGACCATGGCCGGCAGCACCATCAGGGCGTCGGCGCCGAGCTTTTCCGCGTCGCGCGCGAAGTCCGCGGCCTTGCGCGAGGTCAGTTCGCTGACGCCCACGATGATCGGCACGCGACCGTTGACGGTCTCGCGCGCGGCGGCCAGAACGGCGCGCTTCTCGTCGGCGTCGAGCGAATTGTTTTCGCCGCAGGTGCCCATGAGGATCAGCCCGTGCACCCCGTCGCGAATCAGGGCGTCCAGCCCCTTGCGCGTGGCCTCCATGTCGATGGAGAGATCGGCGGCGAACTGGGTTGTGGCGGCCGGGTAGACCCCGGTCCAGGCGACGGTCGTCATAGGCGGCCCTCGGATTGTCGTTTGTGTTGGAACGAAATCGTATACGATAATGGCGATGGTGCAATCCCGGTCGAGGAATTCTTCCCGCTCCACCCACTTCGCGGTGATCGGCGGGGGCGTGATCGGGGCCGCGTCGGCCGTTCGCCTGCGTCAGGCCGGCCATGACGTGACCCTTGTGGATCCGGGCGACGAGGAAGGGCGCACCTCCTTCGGCAACGCCGGCCAGGTGGTGATCGACGCGGCCGAGCCGCTGGCCTCCTGGCATAATGTGTGGACCGCGCCGGGGCGTCTGTTCGCCTTCGGGGGGCCGCTCGACTTCTGCCTGAGCGATATCGACCTCTGGCTGCCGTGGAGCTTTCGCTATCTCGCCGCCTGTAATCCCGACCGGTTCAAGCGGGGGACCAAGGCGCTCCGGGGCCTGTTGGAGCGCGCCGTCCCCGAGTGGAAGGACCTGACCGCCAGCATCGGGCGCCCGGACCTGGTCGAGGAAAGCGGACACTTCCAGCTCTGGGAATCCGAGACCTCCGCCCGGCGCGGCCTCGCGGCGATGTCCAACGCGGACGTGGGGCCGGCTCGTTGGCGCGCGATCACGCCCCAGGAGCGGGAGAGTCTGGCCGGCCGCTTTGCGGGCCAGGTGAAGGGCGGCGTGTTCTTCGAGAACACCGTGCGGTTGCGCGACCCGGGCGAGACCGTCCGCGCCCTGTGGAAGGGCCTGACCGACCTCGGCGGCAAGACCGTCACCGGCCATGTCGCCCGCCTGCAGGCGACCGACGACGGCGTGACCCTGACCATGGACGACGGCTCGACCCTGGAAGCCGATCAGGTGCTGGTCGCTGGCGGCGCGCGCTCCGCCGCCCTGATGGCCGACCTGGGAATCCGGGCGCCGCTGGTGGCCGAGCGCGGCTATCACCTGCGCTTCGACGATCCGCATTGGCCGCGCACCCTGCCGGCCATCCTGTTCGAGGACCGCTGGATCTATCTCTCCAGCTTCGACAGCGGCGTGCGCGTCACCGGCTTCACCGAGATCGGCCGGCCGGACACCCCGTCGGACCCGCGCAAGTGGGCGCTGTTGGAGCGGCATCTGAGAGAGCTCGGCGTGCAGGTCCCCGAGACCGTCCACCGCTGGCGCGGGTCGCGCCCTACCCTGCCGGACTTCCTGCCCGCGATCGGGCGGCTGAACCCGCGGGTGCTCTACGCTTTCGGCCATCAGCACATCGGCATGACCCTGGCCGCCGCGACCGCACAGGCCGTGGCCGAGTTGACCAGCGCCAATACGACGCCGCAGCGGCTGACCGCCTTCGACCTGCGCCGGTTCGGCTGAAGATCGCCGTCGCAAGATCATTGTTCAGGGGCCGCCTCGCCTGCTAAGCGCAACTGATCGGCGATCAGGAATATGCCCGAGGAGATCTGGCCATGGACTTCACCCTCTCCGAACGGCAGCGGCATTGGCGCGACCGGGTGCGCGCCTTCATGGACGCCCACGTCTATCCGAACCTCGATACCTACAAGGCCCAGACCGCCCTGGTCGGCGAGGCGCGCTGGAAGGGCGTGCCGCAGATCATCGAGGACCTGAAGCCCAAGGCCCGGACCGAGGGCCTGTGGAACCTGTTCCTGCCGCCCAACGAAGAGCACGACGACGGTGAGTTTCACGGCGCGGGTCTAAGCAATCTCGAATACGCGATGTGCGCCGAAGAGATGGGCCGCATCGAATGGGCGTCGGAGGTGTTCAACTGTTCGGCGCCCGACACCGGCAATATGGAAGTGCTGCATCGCTACGGATCGCCCGCGCAGAAAGAACGCTGGATGCGGCCACTGCTGAACGGCGAAATCCGGTCGGCCTTTTTGATGACCGAGCCGAACGTCGCCTCGTCGGACGCGACCAACATCGAGACGCGCATCGTGCGCGACGGCGACGACTATGTAATCAACGGCCACAAGTGGTGGTCGTCGGGCGTGGGCGATCCGCGCTGCAAGCTCGCCATCGTCATGGGTAAGACCGACCCGGAGGGCCCGCGTCACGCGCAGCAGTCGCAGATCCTGGTTCCGCTCGACTCTCCCGGCGTCGACATCAGGCGCATGCTGCCGGTGTTCGGCTACGACGACGCGCCGCACGGTCACGCCGAGGTGGTGCTGAAGGACGTGCGCGTGCCGGCGGAAAACCTGCTGCTCGGCGAAGGCCGCGGCTTCGAGATCGCCCAGGGGCGTCTGGGACCCGGCCGCATCCACCACTGCATGCGCACCATCGGCGCCGCGGAGATGGCGCTGGAGAAGATGACCAGGCGATTGTTGTCGCGGGTCGCCTTCGGCAAGACCATCGCCTCGCATTCGGTGTGGGAGCAGCGCATCGCCCAGGCGCGCACCGACATCGAGATGAACCGCCTCTTGTGCCTGAAGGCCGCGGACATGATGGACAAGGCGGGCAACAAGGCCGCCCAGCTCGAGATCGCCATGATCAAGGTCTCGGCGCCGAACATGGCGCTGCGCATCATCGACGACGCGATCCAGGCGCATGGCGCGGGCGGGGTGTCGGAAGACTTCGGTCTCGCCAAGGCCTATGCCGGCATCCGCACCCTGCGCATCGCCGACGGCCCCGACGAGGTGCACAACCGCGCCATCGCGCGGATGGAATACGCCAAGCACTCGAACACGAAGGTATAGGCCGTGAAAACGCTGCTGAGCCGCGATCCCGGCGGTCCCGAGACCCTGACCCTCGAAGACGCGCCCGATCCCGTCGCCGGTCCGGGCGAAGTGGTGATCGCGGTGAAGGCCTGTTCGGTGAACTATCCCGACGTGCTGATCATCGAGGACAAGTATCAACTGAAGCCGCCGCGCCCCTTCGCGCCGGGCGCCGAGATCGCAGGCGTCATCGAAAGCGTCGGCGAGCATGCGCCGGGGGCCCGCGTCGGCGACCGCGTCATCGCCTTTCCGATGGTGGGCGGCTTTGCGGAGAAGGTCGCGGCGCGGGCCGACACGCTGGTCCCCATGCCGGACACGATGAGCTTCGAGGACGGCGCCTCATTGATCCTTACCTACGCGACCTCGCTGCATGCGCTGCAGGACCGCGCGAAACTTCAGCACGGCGAGACCCTGCTGGTATTGGGCGCCGGCGGCGGCGTAGGCATCGCCGCGGTCGAACTCGGCAAGGCCATGGGCGCGCATGTGATCGCCGCCGCCTCGTCGCAGGCGAAGGTCGACCTCGCCATCGCCCACGGCGCCGACAAGGGCGTGGTCTATCCGTCGGGACCGTTCGACAAGGACGGACAGAAGGCGCTGGCCGCCCTGTTCAAACAGGCCTGCGGACCCAAGGGCGCGGACGTGATCTACGATCCGGTCGGCGGCGACTATGCCGAGGCCGCGCTACGCGCCATCGCCTGGGAGGGCCGCTTCCTGGTGGTCGGCTTCCCCGCCGGCATCCCGAAGATTCCGCTGAACCTGACACTGTTGAAGGGCTGTCAGATCGTGGGCGTGTTCTGGGGCGGGTTCGTCAACAACCTGCCGGACCACGCCGCCGCCAACACCCGCGAGCTGATCAAGCTCTACATCGACGGCAAGATCCGGCCCGAGGTTTCCGAACGCTTCCCCTTGGAGCGCGGCGGCGAAGCCATCGCGCGACTGGCCTCACGTCAGGCCTGCGGCAAGATCGTGGTGATCCCATGAGCGACCTCGAAGTCTTCCGCGCCGAGACGCGCGTCTGGCTCGAAGCCAACTGTCCGCCCGAGATGCGCCTGCCGTTCCGCGACGAGGAGGATCGCTGCTGGGGCGGCCGCACGTGGAAGTTCCAGAGCGAGGCGCAGAAGCAGTGGCTCGAGCGCATGGCCGCGCGCGGCTGGACCGCGCCCGAGTGGCCGGTCGAACACGGCGGCGGCGGACTTTCGCGCGAGGAGGCCAAGGTGCTGCGCGCGGAGATGCGCCGCATCAAGGCGCGTTCGCCGCTGGACAGTTTCGGACTGTGGATGCTGGGACCGGCGTTGCTGAAGTACGGCAGCGAGGAACAGAAGCAACACTATCTGCCCCCGATCGTGCGCGGCGAGATCCGCTGGTGCCAGGGCTACTCCGAACCCGGCGCGGGCTCGGACCTCGCCAGTTTGCAGACCCGCGCGGAAGATCGCGGTGACCATTTTCTGGTCAACGGCCAAAAGGTCTGGACGTCCTACGCTGACAAGGCCGACTGGATCTTCTGCCTGGTGCGCACCAACCCGGAGGCGCCCAAGCACGAAGGCATCAGCTTTGTGCTGTTCGACATGAAGACGCCGGGCGTTTCGACCAAGCCTATCGTCCTGATTTCCGGCAAGTCGCCGTTCTGCGAGACCTTCTTCGACGACGTGAAGGTGCCCAAAGACCAGCTCGTGGGCGATCTCAACAAAGGCTGGGACGTCGCGAAATATCTGCTCGGCCACGAGCGCGAAATGATCTCCAACATCGGCGTCATGGACGGCGGCTCGCTCGGCGCGGTGGCGTCGCGCCAGGCAGGCCTCAGCCGCGATGGCGACAGTTCCGACTATCTGCTGCGCACGGACCTCGCGCGCTTCGACGTCGACGCCGCGGCCTTCGCTTGCGCGCTCGAGCGCACCGGCGATCTCGCGAGGATCAAGCACGCGCATCCCGCGCTGTCGTCGGTGTTGAAATACTACGGCGCGGTCCTGAACAAGCGGCGGCACGAACTGCTGATGAGCGCGGGCGGCGCCGACGCGCTGGAGTGGGAAGGCGAGCGGTCCAAGGACGGACTCGCGGCGCGCTCGTGGCTGCGCACCAAGGCCAACTCCATCGAGGGCGGCACCGACGAAGTGCAGCTCAACATCATCGCCAAGCGCCTGCTCGGCCTGCCGGGAGCCTGAGATGCCGCTGGTCTTGACCGAAGAACAGGCCCTGCTGCGCGACAGCGCGCGCGGCTATCTGGCCGAACACGCGCCGGTGGCGGCGCTGCGCAAACTGCGCGACAGCCATGACGCCGACGGCGTTTCACGCGACCTGTGGCGCGGTTTCGCCGACATGGGCTTCACCGGAGTGCTGGTTCCCGAGAGCCATGGCGGTCTAGGCCTCGGCTGCGTCGAAGCCGGGGTCGTGATGGAGGAGATCGGGCGCAACCTGACCGCCTCGCCGTTCCTGTCGACGGCCATACTCGCCGCCACCGCGCTCGCCCGCGGCGGCGGCGACGCGCAAAAAGAAGAATGGCTGCCGCGCATCGCGGCGGGTCAGGTGATCGCGACGCTGGCGGTGGACGAAGGCGCCAAGCACGATCCGGCGAAGACCGCGCTGAAAGCCGAGCGTTCCGGCAACGGCTTTCGTTTGAACGGCCGCAAGGCCTTCGTGCTCGACGGTCACATCGCCGACCTCGCCGTGGTCGCGGCGCGCACCGCCGGCGCCGCGGGTGAGACGGACGGCATTACCCTGTTCCTGGTCGATCCGAAGGCGAACGGCGTCGCCGTCGAACGCACCGTCATGGTCGACGCGCACAACGCGGCGCGCTTCGAATTCAACGACGTCGAGGTGACGTCCGACGCGGTGCTGGGCGAGATCGACGCGGGCTTTGGTCTGCTCGAAGGCGTGCTGAACGTGGGCCGCGCCGCGGTCGCCGCCGAGATCACCGGCGTCGGCGACGAAGCCATGGGTCGCACCATCGCCTATCTTAAGGACCGCAAACAGTTCGGCCGCCAGATCGGCGAATTCCAGGCCCTGCAGCACCGTGCCGCGCACCTGTTCACCGAGCTCGAGATCGCCAAGGCCGTGGTGCTGAAGGCGCTGCAGACACTCGATGAAAAATACGACGCGGCGGCTCCCATCGTCTCCGTCGCCAAGGCCAAGGCCGGCCAGGTCGCGACGCTGGCGGTGCAGGAGGCGGTGCAGATGCACGGCGGCGTCGGCATGACCGACGAATTCGACATCGGCCTGTTCATGAAGCGCGGCCGGGTGGCGCAGGAACTGTTCGGCGACGCAAACTTCCACGCCGACCGCGTTGCGCGGCTGAACGGTTATTAGGAAATCACAAAAGCCGGTAAGATTTTCATCGGGGGTGCGGGTTCCGGCGACGCTAAAGAATTGAACCACGAACCTCACGAACCACACGAACGGCTGTCGGCCCGCGCGGCGGATGCACCGTCTCGTCAATTGTCGCGCCGCGCCTAAAGTCCCTGATCGAATCTCCGGCGCGAAGCGCCAGTCAGGGAAACCGCGTCTGCGACGCGGAAGAACAATCTCGTTCGTGTGGTTCGTGAGGTTCGTGAGGTTCGTGGTTCAATCTTCTTTTTCCACCATCTCCGCGATGCGCCCCACCATAGCCGAGTTCGGATCGGCCAAGGGTGCGATCACCGTGAAGTGGTTGGCGTCGGGGACGGTTTCGTAGCGGGTCGACACGCCCTGGGCGGCCCAGGTCTGGGCGATGGTTTCGCTCTGGCGGTGGTATTCGTAGCTTTCGGCGCCGCCGACGATGGCGTCCAGGGTCGTGCCCGGCTTAGCCTTCCAGTGCAGCGGACTGAGCCGCCGCGCCTCGCGCGGGATCAGTTTCAACGCCCCGTTCACTGAGGTGCCCACCAGGGGTTCGAGGTCGAACAAGCCCGAGATGGCGTAGGCCGAACGCGCGACCTGCTTCGGCAAGCCCGGGTCGATCATCGCCCAGTCGGTCGCTAACAGACACGCCGCAAGGTGGCCGCCGGCGGAGTGACCCGCAACCACGATGGATTTGCCGCTACGTTCATACAAGGTGCGCGACGCCTGGCGCATCTGGCCGACGATGCGGTCGAGCGGCACGTTCGGACAGAGGTCATAGCTGGTGACCGCGACGCTGATCCCACGCCCGTTCAGGCCGCGCGCCATGTGACTGAACACCGACTTGTCGAGCGCCTGCCAGTAGCCGCCGTGAATGAACAGCACGACCGGTCCGTCGCCCGCCTCGAACAGATCGAAACGCTCGCGCCCGCCCGAGCCGTAGGCGACCTCCACCGGCGGTTTCTCGGCGCGATAGGTCGCGGCGTCCCTGCCCCAGCCGCCCATGATCTGCGGATGCTGGGGCACCCGGGCGCGGTTGTTGTATTCGGCCTCGTAGTCGCGCGGCATCTCAGCCCGCCTTCAGTGCCGTGACGGACTCGCGCGCGATGGTCTCGATCGCACCCCAGTCGCCCGCGTCCATCGCCGCCTGCGGCGCCAGCCACGAACCGCCGACGCAGAGCACGTTGTCCAGCGCCAGGAACGCCGCCGCGGTGTCGCGCGCGACGCCGCCGGTCGGACAGAACTTCACGCCGCCGAACGGGCCAGCGAAGGCTTTAAGCAGCTCGATGCCGCCCACCGGTACGGCGGGAAATAATTTGAAGCGGTCGTAGCCGTGCTCGAGCCCGGTCACGATCTCCGACGCGGTCGCCACGCCGGGGAGCAGCGGCAGGTCCATATCCTTGGCCGCTTGCAACAGCGTCGGGGTCAGTCCCGGCGACACGCCGAACTTCGCGCCCGCAGCCTTGGCGGCTTCGATGTCCTTGGGCGACAGCAGGGTGCCGGCGCCGACCAGCGCATCGCCCGCCTCGGCCGAGGCCGCGCGAATGGCCTCGAGCGCCTGATCGGTGCGCAGCGTGATCTCCACCACCGGCACGCCGCCGGCGAAGAGCGCCTTGGCCATCGGCGCGGCTTGGCGCCAATACTTGATCACCACCACCGGGATCAGGGGCGAGCGGCGCATCAGGGCGTCGACGGCGGAAGACATCACGGTCATGCCCGCCGCTTGCGCGATCAGGGCCCAAAAGGCAAGCCGCCGGCCTGTCCGGACACGATTTCAGGGCCGTCCGGACAAGGAAACGCGTGCGTCGGGCGGCGCCGGGGCCGAGCGTCGCGGCCAGGATTTCCCCTCACCCGGACCAAGCCCATGACCGATGCCGCCGAGCCTTCCGCCGAGCCCGAAACCCTGCTCGCTCAGATCAAGGACATCGCCAAGACCGTCGGCGCGGCGTTGCTGGTTACACTGGTCCTGCGCGTGGTGGTCTTTCAGCCGTTCACCATCCCGTCCGACTCGATGGAGCCGTTGCTGTTGAAGGGCGACTATCTGATCCTGTGGAAAGGGAGCTACGGCTGGAGCCGGTATTCCATCCCGTTCGATCCGCCGCTGTTCCACGGGCGCTTGTTCGACCGCTCGCCCAAGCGCGGCGACGTCGTGGTGTTCAAGCACGAGATGGGCGGCAAGCGGACCGACTACATCAAGCGCGTGATCGGCCTGCCCGGGGACCGGGTGCAGGTGATCACCTCACGCCTCTACATCAACGGCGCGGCGGTGAAGCGGCAGATCCTGGGCCCCGCGACCGACCCCGACGATCCGTCGCGTAGGGTGACGCGCGTGCGCGAAAGTTTGCCTGACGGGCGCCGCTGGATCACGTTCATTGAAGATGCCGACCGCGAAGGCGAGACCACCGGCGTCTATGTGGTGCCGAAGGACCGGCTCTTCGTCATGGGCGACAACCGCGACAACTCGCTCGACAGCCGCTGGCCGCAGGGCGTCGGCATGGGCTTTATTCCCAAGGATGAGGTCGAAGGACGCGCGGCGTTCGTGCTGGCGTCCTGGCGCGGCGGCGCGAGCCTGTGGAAGCCGTGGACCTGGTTCACCCGCTTCAATCCGACGCGCATGTTCAAGAGCCTCGGCTGAACGACTCAGCGCCCGGCGTAGCGGCGGAATTCGCGAAGGCTGATCTTACCGTTACGGTCGGCGTCGATGCGGTCGAAGCTCTCGCGCAGGATGCGCGCCTTCAGGTCCGGCGAGAGGCGCCGGGACTCCGCGAGCGGCAGCGTCGGCCCGACGTCCAGCGCGATCTCGGGTCTCGCCGCGCGTGAGAATTCCGCGAACGAGATCTCGCCGTCGTGGTTCGCGTCGATCTGCGCGAAGCTGGCGGACACGCTGGCGCGGGCGAGCGCCGGTTCGGCGACCGCCGTTGCCGCGATCAGCGCACCGATGACGAGGCCGATGCGGATCGCCAGACGCTTGCGATCACGTTTGCGGGCGCCGCCCTCCAGATAGCTGGCGATGAAGCCGCGCAGCTCCTCGCTGGCGGAGCGGCCGGCGTCGCGGCATCGCGCCATGAAGGCCTGTTTGGTCTCGTACGGCAGACGCAGCTCGAGGGTTTCGGTCTTCTTCGACATCGGATCGGCTCCGCAACGGTCACCGCCGATTGTGTCCGTGCGCCAGGCAAAAACAAGGCCGCACCCGTTAAGGCGCGGCCTTGGACTAGTGGCTGAGGCGCTTTCAGGCCGCTTCGCGCGCTCTCGCCGGATGGAAGAACAGCGCCTGGCCGATGGCCGCCTTCACGGTCTCCGGCTGGAACGGCTTGGTGATCAGGAAGGTCGGCTCGGGCCGCTCGCCAGTGAGCAGGCGTTCGGGGAAGGCGGTGATGAAGATCACCGGCACGTCGTAGCTGGCGAGGATATCCTTCACCGCGTCGATGCCCGACGAGCCGTCGGCCAGCTGGATGTCGGCCAGGACCAGACCCGGACGGTGACGGGCGACGGCGTCCAGCGCCTCGTGGTGGGTGGCGGCCACTTCGGTGACGCGGTGTCCGAGTTCGCGGACCAAGGCATCCAAGTCGGCGGCGATCACCGGTTCGTCCTCGATGATCAAGACATCGGTGGCCAGTTCGGCGTCGATTTCCGCCTGGGCCTGGGCGATCAGCTTGTGGATCTCGGCCTCGTCGGCATCGAGCACCTGGGCGGCCTCGGTGGGGGTGAAGCCCTCCAGCGCGGTCAGCAGGAAGGCCTGGCGCGAGCGGGGCGGGATGCGCAACAGCCGCCGCGCGGTTGGGTCCTTCAGCTCCTGGCCGGTTTCATCGCCCTCTAGCTTGGCCCCGCTGGAGGACCAGACCACGTGGAAGACGTGATAGAGCGCGACCCGCGGGGTCATGTGGGGCTGGAGGTTCTGCTCGCCGGCCGCCAGGGCCTCGAGCGCCACCCGCACGTAGCGGTCCCCGGTCGCCTGATCTCCCGTCAGCGCCCGAGCATAGCGACGGACGTAGGGCAGATGGGGCGCCAGTTTGACCAATAAACTCATAGAGATAACTCCCCGACGGCCGTTTATGTGCAGCCAGGACCACACCCGGTCCCGGTGGTTATCGGGCAGGCGACCGCATCGGCCGCTGCGTCCGAACCCCGTGAGCCCAGAACGGCTTGCCGGCCGGTTGGTTCCTCGACGGGGAGGCGAGCTTAGCATTACTATCGTTCCAATGAGGGAACCCGTTCATAGATGTCGCGTTTCCACCTCAAGCGCCGGGGTTAATCCGGCGCTCCGGGCGGGGTGCGCGCAGTGGACAGCATGATCGATCGAAAACTTCAGCCGCGTTCAGGCAAGCCGCGTCCGGCCGAAGGGCCGCGTTCCGAGGGTGAGGAGGCGCGGCTGCGCCAGCAGGCGATCGGCGTGGGCCTGCGCCACATGTTCGACCAGGTGGTCAACGAGCCGGTGCCCGATGAGTTTCTGGACATTCTGCGTAACGCGGACCTCGCCGGCAAAGAGGCCGGCGAATGAGCGGGACCCCCTCAACCGAGACCAGGTCCGCCTCCGCCGACAATGATTTCAAGCGTGAGTTGGTGGCCCTGATCCCGCATCTGCGCGCCTTCGCGCGCAGCCTGTGCGGCGATCCCACCGCGGCCGACGACCTGGCCCAGGACGCCATGATGAAGGCGTGGGACGCCCGCGCCAGCTTCCAGATCGGCACCAACATGAAGGCCTGGACCTTCATGATCCTGCGCAACCAGTTCTATTCGGAGAAGCGCCGGTCCTGGCGTCAGAGCCAGCTCGACCAGGACGTGGCCGAACGCACCCTGCTCGCGGTCGACGACCCCGAGGCGCCCATCGCGCTGGACGAACTGCGTCTGGCGTTGCGCAGCCTGCCCGACGAACAGCGTGAAGCGCTGGTGCTCGTGGGCGCGGGCGGTTTCGCCTACGAAGAAGCCGCTGAGATCTGCGGCTGCGCCGTGGGTACGGTGAAGAGCCGCGTCAGCCGCGCGCGTCGCGCGGTGCAGGCCGCACTGGTCAGCGGCGGCTATGAGCGTGACGGCGCCGCGGCGGGCGACGCCATGGGCTCAATCCTTTCGGACGCCGAACGATTGAGCGGCGCACGGTAACGCGGTGAAACCCATGCGGACCTGGGCGTGGGGCGCGTCCCGGTTCCAGACGATCCGCTTCCGTCTGGCCGGCGCGCTGATGCTCGCCGTGGCGCCGGTGCTGATCCTGGGCGCGGCGGAATCCTACGATTCCTTCAAGCGCGAGTCCGCGCACCAGTCGACCGATCTCACCGCCGCCGCCGTACATTCGACCGCGACCGCCCAGGCGCGCATCGAAAGCGCCGAGGCGGTGCTGGAAACCTTGAAGACCGATCCTGCCGGCGGCGACTGTCCGGTTCGGCTGCGCAATCTGGTCGACCGGCTGAACGGTTACTCCGCCTTCGCGCGCTTCGACGCCGCGGGTCGCGCCGTCTGCGCCAGCGACGGCACGCGCATTATCCAGGACATTTCCGGAACCAGTTGGTTTCGGCGCATCGCCGACGGCGAACAGCAGGTGCTGGCCCGTGCGCCCGCCGCCGGATCGCAAGGCTCGCCGGAGATGTTCGTCGCCGTGCGCGACGTCGAGGCCGACGGCGCCTTCAGAGGCGTGCTGATCGCCGAACTGCCGCTGACCGACTTCGCCCCCGCCGCGCGCGACAACACCTTGCCTCACGACGCCGAGGTCGCCGTCACCGATGAGAGCGGCTCGATCCTGTCCGCCACCGATCACAAAGCCTTCCCAGCGGCCGGACACACCGGCTGGGTCGGCGACGCCGCACGCGAGGGCTCGTCGCTGTTCTACGCGCGCGACGCCGCGGGCCGAGATCGGGTGTTCGTTGGCGCGCCGCTGGCGGGCGACGACGTCTTCGTGCTGATTTCAGCGCCGACCGAGGGCGCGTTCTCCTGGGCGCGGCTCAATCCGGTGTCGAGCATCGGCCTGCCGCTGCTGTTCTTCGCGCTCGCGGTGCTGGCGGTGATCGCCGCGGCCGAGCGGGTGGTTGTGCGCTGGCTCGAATATCTCGAGCGCATCGCCTCGATCTACGCCAAGGGCCGTTTCACCGTGCGTCCGGTTCAGGCGAGGAACGCGCCGCTTGAGATCCGCATGCTCGCCATCACCCTCGACCAGATGGCCGACGCCATCGACGCCCGCGACGCGTCGCTGCGCGACTCGATCGAGCATAAGGACGCGCTGATGCGCGAGATCCATCACCGGGTGAAGAACAACCTGCAGGTCATTTCCTCGCTGCTGAACATGCAGCAGCGCTCGCTGACCGACCCTGCGGCGCGCGCGGCGATGAGCGACACGCGCCAGCGCATCACGGCCCTGGCCCTGATCTACCGAGCCCTGTACCAGAGCGCCGACCTGCGCCGTGTCGACGTGCGCCAGTTCCTCGAGGAGTTGATTTCGCAACTCGTGGCCAATGACGCGGGCCGCGGCGGTCAGGTGGTGAAGACCGAGCTTACCGCGGACGCCCTGGTGATCGATCCCGACAAGCTGGCGCCGCTGGCGCTGTGGGCGGTGGAGGCGATCAGCAATGCGCAGAAGCACGCCTTCGTCGCGCGCGGCGGCGTGCTGCGCGTGCGCTTTACAGTCGGACCCGAGGTTTGCACGCTCGAGGTGGAGGACGACGGACCCGGGCCCGCCAACACCGACGATCCCGCGCGCGGTCTTGGCCGCACCCTGATGACCGCCTTCGCGCGTCAGCTGCGCGGCGACTCCGACATCGTCGCGGCGCCGGACGGCGGCGTGCTGGCGCGGCTCAGCTTCCCCACGCTCGACGCCGGCGTGCCGTCGGACGAAAGCGCGACTGAAGAGGCGCCAGCGGCGCCGCTCGCGCGGGGGAACCCGGCTGCGGCGTAGGCGTTTGCTTCCGGCGACTTCCCCGACCGGATTCAAAACCCCCGGAGCACGCACCATGAGAAAGCTTCTCATCTTTTTCGCCGCCGCCGCCGCGATCGCGGTTTCGGCCTGTAACACCATCGAAGGCGCCGGCAAGGACGTCAGCGCCGCGGGCAACGCCGTGAGCGACACCGCGCAGGACGCCAAGCCGCATTAAGCGGCGACCACTCGATCAACATTTCAGAAGCCCCGTCGCGCCGCGGCGGGGCTTTCTCGCATATCGCGTGCGACATTGCGGGACCCTCGCGGCGTGCTAGGATTCGCCCTGTACGCGGGGATCCGTACGCGGGGATCCGTACACGGGGATCCGTACACGGGGGCAGCCATGGCCGATCAGCACCTTGAACGTTTGCCGGGAATGGCGACCGTCATCGCCGCCTCGGCTGCGGGCACCGCGTTCGAGTGGTACGACTTCTTCATCTTCGGCAACCTCACCCCGATTATCGCCAAGCATTTCTTCGCCGGCGTCAACGAACTCACCGGCTTTATCCTGGCGCTCGCAACCTTCGCGCTCGGCTTCTTCATGCGACCGTTCGGCGCGTTGGTGTTCGGCCTGTTCGGCGACGCCAAGGGCCGCAAGGTCGCCTTCCTGGTCACCATTACCGGCATGGGCCTGGCGACGTTGTTGATCGGCTTTCTGCCCGACTTCGACCAGTGCAAGCGCTGGATGCTGCCCGGGATCACCGCGCCGATCCTGTTGGTGGCGCTGCGCGCCATCCAGGGCTTTGCCCTCGGCGGCGAATACGGCGGCGCCGCGATCTATGTGGCCGAGCACGCACGCCGCAACAACCGCGGCGGCGCGACCAGCTGGATTCAAACCTCCGCCGGCTTCGGCCTCCTCGGTGCGCTCGGCATGATCCTGGCGTTGCGGACGAACATGGGCGGGGGAGCGTTCGACGCCTGGGGCTGGCGCATTCCGTTCCTGATGTCGGCGGTGTTGCTGGCGCTGTCGCTGTGGATCCGTCTGAAGCTCGGCGAGAGTCCCGCTTTCAAGCGCATGCAGGCCGAGACCGTGGGCCGCCGCGCGCCGTTTCGCGAAACCTTCCTGCAGTGGAAGAACCTGAAGTACGTGCTGCTGGCGCTGTTCGGCGTGACCGTCGCGCAGGGCGCGGTCTGGTACTGCGCCTTCTTCTACAGCCAGTTCTTCATGCAGAAGATTCTCAAGGTCGACGACAATACGGTGAGCGAACTGATCGCGGCGGCGACCGTGGCCAGCGCGGTGCTCTACGTCGCCTTCGGCTATCTGTCCGACAAGGTCGGGCGCAAGCCGGTGATGCTGTTCGGCATGATCCTGGCGCTCGCCTGCTACCTGCCGATCACCGGTCACTCGGCGTTCCACTATCTGACGCGCTTCGGAAATCCGGATCTTGCGACGGCGCAGGCGACGGCGCCGGTGACGGTGATCGCCGACCCGAAGGACTGCACCTTCCAGTTCGACCCGGTCGGGAAGGCGAAGTTCGTCTCCTCGTGCGAGATTGCGCAGGCTTATCTCACCAACGCCGGCGTCAGCTACGTGACGCGCCCCGCGCCGCCAGGAATAATCGCGACCGTCATGGTCGGCAAGACTTCCGTGCCCTCGGTCGATGCGCGGCCGCTCACCGGCACGGCGCAGAAGGAGGCGAAGGCTGCAGCGGAGGGACGCCTGAAAGCGGCGCTGAAGGCCGCCGGCTATCCCGCGAAGGCGGATCCGGCCAAGGTCGATTTCACCAAGATGCTGATCGTCATGCTGGTGCTGACGGTGGCGGCGACCGCGCTCTACGGTCCGCAAGCGGCGGCGTTGGTGGAGCTGTTCCCCACGCGGGTGCGCTACACCGGCATGGGCGTGCCCTATAACATCGGCGTCGGCTGGGTCGGCGGCTTTTTGCCTGCGGTCGCCTTCGCCATGAACGCCGCCAGCGGCGACATGTACTTCGGCCTCTGGTACGCGACCATCTTCACCGCGATCTCGGTGGTGGTGAGCTTGATCTTCCTCCCTGAAACGCGTGGTCGCGATCTGAATACGATTACGACGTAACGGGCGTGAGCGCTTTGGTGTCGGCGATAGGAAGCACGGAGAAAGAGGAGAAGAGGGAGCTGTTGCGTTTCCAGCGCCAAAGCGCGCCGAAGGCGCATTTCATCAAAGGAGGCCCGCTACGCGGGCATTGCGCGATCGACCTCGTCTTTCTCCACTTTCTCCCCTTCCTCCGTGTTTCAGCAGCGTTCCGGCGCCGACATCGCCGCCGGTCGACCGCCTATCACGGCGCCTTCACGTGTACGCGTGAGACCGACTGCCTTCCCGCGCTGTCGACCACGGTCACGCGGTAGAATCCGCCGGATAACGGGCGCCAGATCACGCGGCCGGAGACGGGGTCGGGGTCCAGCGGGTCGCCGTCGATGAACCATTTCAGGCCTTCGCCGCGCGCGGCGAGCACGAGGCCGCGTCCCTTCGGACCCGCCTGGTCGAGCTGAATAATCGCGCCGTCGGGCGGGAAGACCATCACCGGGCCCGACCCCGCGCGCTCCATCCGCTGCAACGCCTGGGGTGCGCCGCGAGGGGCGATCGGCGACGGCGCCTTGGCCGGCGCATCGATGGCGTCGAACGCGTCGAATAGGAGGGGCGCGGCCGCCTCGCGACCGGTGAGACTGCCGCGTGCGCCGCCGTCGGGACGGCCGGTCCACACGACCACGACGTAGCCGCCGCCGACGCCCGCCGCGACCGCGTCGCGATAGCCGTAGGAGGTGCCGGTCTTGAACGCCACGCGCGGTCCCTTCGACATCAGGGGGCCCGGCGCGCGCCCCTTTGGCGGCGGCGTTTCGCGCAGGATGTCGAGCACCTGTTCGGCGCTTTCGCTGCGCATGATGCGGCGACCGGGTTCGTCCTCGCGCTTCGCCGCGTCCTCGAGCGTCCAGGCCAGCGGCTTGGCCACGCCGTCGTCGGCCAAGGCCGCATAGAGCACCGACAGATCCTCCAGCGTGATGCCCGCGCCGCCCAGCGCCAGCGCCAGGCCCGCGGCCTTGGTCTGGGCGCGCGGCCGCACCAGGCGCACGCCGGCCTGTTCGATGCGCGCTTCGAACACGTCGGGGCCGAGTTTATCCAGCGTCGCGACCGCCGGCACGTTCAGAGAATTGGTCAAGGCCTCGCGTGCGGTGACCTCGCCATGGAAGCTGCGGTCGAAATCCTCGGGCTGGTAGTCGCCGAAGCGGGTCGGCGCGTCGGTCAGCTTGGTGTCGGGCGCAACGATGCCTTCGTCGAACGCGAAGCCATAGACGAACGGCTTCAGCGACGAGCCGGGCGAGCGCAGCGCGCGCGTCATGTTCACCCAGCCGCCCGGCCGGTCGAGACCAGCGGAGCCCACCGCCGCGCGCACGGCGCGGGTCTTGGCGTCGACCACCAGGATGGCGACGCTGGTTTCCGCGCCCTGGTCCAGCGCGGTTTTGCGCGCGAGGTTCTCCAGCCGCGCCTGCAGGCTCGCGTCGATGGTGGTCTGGATGGTCGCCTGACCGGCCGGCGCGGCGTGCGCCAGACGGCCCGCCGCGTGCCAGGCCAGATGCGGAAAGGCGGCGCGGCCGGAGGGAAGCGGCTCCGCATCGGCATCGGCGAAGTCGGCGGCGTCGATGAGGCCGGAGCGCAGCAGCTTTTGCAGCACCTCGCGCCGCGCCGCCCGGGCGGCCTGGGGCCTCCGGTCCGGACGCCGGGCCTCCGGCGCCTGGGGGAGCGCGATCAGGAGCGCCTGTTCGCCCAGCGTCAGGCTCTCCGGTTCATGGCCGAAATAGGAGAGCGAGGCGGCGCGCACGCCTTCCAGATTGCCGCCGTAGGGCGCCAGGGTGAGATAAAGCGAGAGGATCTGCGGTTTCGACAACCGCGCCTCGAGCTGCACGGCGCGCAGCATCTCGATAAACTTGGCGACAAAACTGCGCGGGTGCGGCGTCAGCAGGCGCGCGGTCTGCATGGTGATGGTCGAGCCGCCCGACACCGTGCGCCGGGCGCGAAAATCGGTGAACGCCGCGCGCGCCACCGCCGCCGGATCGACGCCGAGGTGGCTATAGAACCGCGCATCCTCGACCGCGGTGAGATGTCTCAGATAGCTCGGATCGGTGCGTTCGAGATCGGCGCGCACGCGCCAGCGACCGTGATCCACCGGCAGAGCCCGCAACCATGCGCCGCGCCGATCCAGCACCACCGGCGAAGATCGCTCCGCCTTGGCGAGGTCCGGCGGAAACACCGCATCGGCCAACAGCAAGACGCACTGCAGCCCAAGCACGCCGATCAGGCCGAGGACGATCCGCCGCACCCACCGCGCGTCGCGCGCGTCCGCCGTCGCCGCGCGATCTTTCCACGCCTCACCGACCGCCGTGCCGGCGGCCGTAACGCCCGCCATTCGCGAGCGCCAATCCACGCTGAACCCTACGCCCGGCACCCGGCCGCCTTCCCGATCAGATCGCCGGCGCGATGACGGTGCGCCCGCCCGCCGTGCGCGCGAAGACGCCCGCGTGGTACATGTCGCGCGCCTCGGTCCCCGGCAGGTAGAAGTCGCCCGCGGTCACCGCGCGCACCACATAGGCGACGGTAAAGTTGTCGCCGCCGTGCAGCTTCATCGCCGCTATATAGCGGTCGTCGCGCATCTCCTGGGCGTTCACGCTCGACAGGTCGCCGAGGAACTTGAACGGCCCCTCCGACGCGTCTTCGGGACTGAGCACGGTCTCGATCTCGAACCCGGCCGGCAGGGCGTCGTCGATCACCAGCGGCAGGGTCTGGGCCGAGGCGGCGCGGCCGGAGATGCGCACCACCACGCGGTCGCCCTGGGCGATATGCGAGGGATCGATGCGCGCACCCTGCATGGTGAAATAGCTCTTCTCCAGATTGATGCCGTTCGAGGCGGCGCTCGGCGGCGACGCCGGCTCGCCGCGCACGGTCACCGTGCGCCACAGCGCGCCGGTTCCGCGATTGACGAAGCGCGCCTGGGCGAGCGGTCCCACGCCCCAACGCACCGCGCCGCCGCTGTTGACCAGGGGCGTCACCCCGGCGGTGTCGATGCGGATCTGACCTGCCGCCGCCAGCATATAATGGGCCGCCTGCAGCAGGCGCGCCTGCTCCTGGGTGTTCAGGCGGTCGGGATCCTTCACCGAATCCTCGAGCCGCGCTTGCAGGCTGCGCGCGAGATCGGTCTCGCCGGCTTCGTAGGCGAGCGCGATGACCGCCGCGGTGTCGCGAAGCGGGCTCTGATACCAGTCGTACTTGTCCTGGTAGCCGAGCGCGGCGATGGCCTGGCGGAAGGAGTCGCGACCGCGTGCGCGGTCGCCCATCATGTCGAGCGCGGCGCCGACCTGGGCGCGCGCCACCGGCGACTGTTCGGTCTTGAACTGAACGTCGTGATACCAGCGCAGGCGGGCCAGATCGCCGGTCGCGCGTCCGGCTTTCGCCAGGTCGTAGAGCGCATAGGCCGCCGCGCGCGAGCGCATGTTGGCGGTCATGGTCTTCAGCATGTCCTTGTTCGCCCACCACCAGTCCGGATAGGCCATGACATAGGACACCGAGGCGAAGCCGTCGGGACGTGACACCTGGCGCATGGCGCCGAGCGCCTTGTCCAGCGAGTCCTGCGACACCGGCACGCCCGCGTTTTTGGCCTCGATGAGAAAGTCGGTGGCGTAGGCGCCGAGCCATGGATCGGCCTCCGCGTCACCCACCCGCCACAGGCCGAAGGCCCCGTCGGCGGACTGACGGTCAAGGAGTTTCGACACCGCCTCGACCAGGAGCGGATGCGCGCGTTTCACCACGCCGTCCTGCGCCACGCCGTTGGTGGAGAACAGGTACGGATAGGCCGCCGAGACCAATTGTTCGGTGCAGCCGTAGGGGTACTTCGCCAGCGCGTCGGCGATGGGCGCCGGATCGAAACCGCGGAAGGGCGAATAGCTGACTTCGAGCGTGGCCGAACCCGGCGCATAGCCGTCGAGCAGTTCGTTGCGCGGGGCCCAGAGCTCGCCCGGTTTCTGCAGGCTGGAATAGACCTTGGTTTCCGGACCCCAGCCGACACGGGTCTGCAGGTTGAAACTTTCCGGATAATTGAAGTGCGGACCGGTGACGTTGAAAGCGATGCGCCCGACGCCCGCGACGTTCGGCGCGCTGATCGGCACATGTTCGGCGATGCGCTGGCCGGTCAGCAGTTGGTAGAGCTTGCTGAACAGGCTGAAGAGGCCGTTCTGTCCCTGCACCACCGCGGTATAGCCGCCGGACGCACCTTCGAGGTTGTGCAGTTCGAGCGTCGCCAGCGCCTTGTCGCCGGGCGCCAGGAACCGCGGCAGGTCGAGTTCGGCCACAACCGCTTCGCGCACCGTGACCTTCTGATCGGTCTGGCCCACGGCCTGGTCGGTCCAGGCCACCGCCATGACGCGGAGCTCGCCGTTGAACTGCGGCGCCGGCAACACGATGCGCGCCTGGCCGTCAAGACCGGTCTCCACCACGCCCGACCACAGGGCGACGGTCTTGATCGGCGTGACCGTCAGGCTCGCGCCGCCGATTTCGTCAGCGCCGTAGTTCAGCGTCGCAGCCGCGCCGAGGTTCGGATCGAGCAGGCGTCCGTAGTCGTCGCGATAGTCGACGCCCAGCGCCCGCTTGCCGAAATACCAGTTGGTCGGATTGGGGCTCTCGAACTTGGTGAGGTTCAAGATGCCCTGGTCGACCGCGGCGATGGTGACCTTGGCGCGTTGGCCGAACTTCAGCCCCTTCACATGCACCGGCACGACCAGCTGGTCGCGGCCACGAATCTTTTCCGCGGTTCCGACGTCGACGACGAGTTGGCGGCCTTTCGGGTCGAGCTTCACATAGGTCAGGCCGATGGCGCGGCGCGGCTTGGGCGTCGCCACCGGATCGCGCGGCTGCACCACCGAGATCAGCACATAGGCGCCGCCGCCCCAGGCCGCCGACGACCTCAGCCGTACTGTCGTGCCGCCTTCGGGCACGTAGATGTTGCGCAGCTCGACGATGCGGTCGGTGGCGACCGCCACCTGCGCCTGACCCGCGTAGGGCGCCTTGATCGCGATGGAGACGGTCTCGCCCTGGGCGTACTTCTGATCGCCCGCGCTGACGCGCACCATGTCGGGCGCCTCCGCGTCCTGTGCCGGCGCGCCCCAGCCCGAGGCGAAGCGGATCACGGTCTTGGCGTTGGTCTTGGGATCGGTCAGTTCGAGGCGATAGTCGCCCCAGCCGAGCCGACGTGCGAGCTTGCCCTGGCCCGAGGCGCCGATGTCGAGCGCGCCCTTGGCGACCACGACGTCGCGGCTGGTGCGCCGCCAGCCCCACTTTCCATCCTGCTGATACCAGTCGTAGTTCCAGTTCTCCGCGACCAGCGACCAGGCGGCGCCGCTGACGGACGTCGGCGCGCCCTGCGCATTCACCGCGGCGATGTCGAAGCCGATCAGCGGCGTCGATCCGCCGTTCGCGGGCTGATCGACCTTCACCCCGAAATAGAGCGGCCGATCGCGCAGTTTGAACTCGGCCTGTTCGCGCACGGGCCGTCCGCCCGGTTCGAACACCGAGGCGACGAACAGCGCCTTCAGCGGTTGCGCGCTGTCGCCGGCCTGCCCGCCGTCGAGTTGCAGAGTCGCGTGGCCGGAGCCGTCGGTCGTCGTCTCCTTCAGATCGACCTGTTTTTCCTGATAGGTCGTCTGGGCGTCGCCCCAGGAATAGCCCTTGAAGCGGGGAAATGGATCGGCGTCGGCCTTGAACCGCGCCTCGCCCTGCACCTTTAAGCCCGCAGCCACGGCGCCGTAGAGGAAGCGCGCGTCGACGGCGACGTTGCGCACCTCGCCCACGGTCATCGGCCGCGCGGAATCGTTCGCCACCTCGACGGCCAGGCGCTGGGGCGCAAAGTCCTCGACCTCGAAGTTGTAGGCGCCCGCCGGCTTGTCGACGCCCTGCAGATCGATCTCCGCCGACCAGCGGCCGCGCGGCGCGCTCGCGGGCAAGACAAAGTCCGCGTTGACGAAACCCTGCGGCGAGCCGCCGAAGCTCCAACGCGAAGCCTCGACGCCGGACGGACGTTTCACCACGATGAAGCCCTTGCGGTCCTTCACCGCCTTGGCTTCGAGATCGCGCAACAAGGCGACCAGACGCACCGTCTCGCCCGGGCGATAGATGCCGCGATCCGAATAGACGTAGGAGTCGACCGCGCCCGTCGCGCTGCGTCCCGCGGTCAGGCTCGCGTCCTGCTGGCGACCGCCTGTGCCCTGGTTCGACAGGTCGACCGGCGGCCGCGCGATGTCCATGGTGGTGAAGTCGGCGCCCGGCCCATAGGCCATCAACGCCTTGGCGACATCGGCGCCTTTGCCGTCGAGCAGCGGCTTGGCGAACCGCACATGGCCGTCGCCATCGGACACGGCGGTGGCGAGATCCTCGCCATCCTGCGCCACCAGCGCCACGCGCACGCCGCCCATGGGCCGCGCGCTCTTCAGCGAACGCACCGTGACGTCGAGTCCCTCGGCGCCCTGGTAGGAGACCAGCGCCATGTCGGTGAACAGGATCCAACGCCGCGCCTGGGCCGGCTGGTCATCGCTGTCGTCGTGGTCCTTGAGATTCCGCGCGCCCGAGGCGTCCTTCACCTTCAGCACATAAGCGCCGGGTTTCAGCTCGTGCAGCACCGCGCCCAACGGGAACACGGTGGTCACACGCTCGGACTGCGGGCCCTTCACCTCGAGGTCGCCGGTCCAGACCTTGCGGCCGTCGTCGCCCACCGCGTCGTCGCCGTAGTCGTCGGGATACTGGCCCTCGGCGGTGGGATCAGGCGCGGAGATCGACTTTCTCACCAGGTTGCGATCGGGCACGCGCCAGACCTCGACCTTCAGCCGCGAAACATTGACCGTCTCGATGCCGACGCCGTCGCCATCTTCGCGCGGCAGGATCACGCCCTCGCCGGAGAAGCCCACATAGGTCGGCTTGACCCCGAAGGTGAAGTCGACGTCGGCGTTGGCCTTCAGCGCTTCGCCGTCCTTGGCCTTCAGCCCCTTGAGGAAGCTGACGCGATGGTCGGTGACTCCCGTACCGGTGACGCAGAGTTCGGCCGGGTTCTTCGGGTTGATCGTCGCCGCCGGCGGGCGTCCGGGATCGGGCGACACGAGAATGTAGTCGCTGTAGGCCAGCCGCGGATCGAGCGCGCGGGTGAACTCGACGCAGGCCTTGGCGTTGGCGTCGGATGTGTCAACGCGCTGGCGCCAGACCGCGAAGCCCTCGGGCTTGGGGAGGCCGGCTCTACGCGCGTGGGCCGAACGCGGATGACCGAACAGGGAGAACAGGCCTCCGCCGCTCGAACTCTCGGTTCGTGTGTGCAGGGTTTCGGTGGCCTTGGCGACGATGAAGCCGCCGCCAAAACCGATCACCACGGCGCCGAAAGCGCCGACCAGAAGCGACCTATCGTTCCACCACGCCATGACACCCTCCAGACGCGACGGAACGAGACGACGCGCGCTAAACGAGATTCTGTCAATTTGCTTACCGACCACAGTTCCGTGAACGGTTGCGTATTCGCGTGTAGAGACGTAGCCAGGACACAGCGAGGACGAACAGGAGCCGTGCGATGAGCGATCCGGGACCCGGTCTCAGCCGTCAGGCGGGCGTCTATATGCGCGGCCTCCAGGGCGTCCGCGAGACGACGCCGCTCGACTTCGCCGGCCTGGAATCCGCCGCCCAGGCGAAACTGACGCCCGAGGCCTTCGCCTATATCGCCGGCGGCGCGGGACGCGAGACGACGGCGGCCGCCAATCGCACCGCGCTCGACCGCTGGCGGATCACGCCCCGGATGGCGCGTGACTGCTCGATGCGCGACCTGACTCTCACCCTGTTCGGCCGCAAGCTGCCGGCGCCGATCCTGACCGCGCCGATCGGGGTGCTGTCGATGGCGCACCCGGAAGCCGACCTCGCGGTGGCGCGCGCGGCGGCGAGCGCCGGGGCGCCGATGATCATCTCCAACCAGGCGTCCTATCCGATGGAGCAGATCGCCGACTGCTGCGGCGCGTCGCCCAAGTGGTTCCAGCTCTATTGGGGCAAGTCGGACGCGCTGGTCGCGTCGCTGGTGAAGCGGGCCGAAGCGTGCGGCTGCGAGGCGATCGTCGTCACCCTGGACACCACCGTGCTCGGCTGGCGCGTGCGCGACCTGGCGCTCGGCCACCTGCCGTTCCTGCGCGGCCAGGGCATCGCGCAATACACCTCCGACCCGGTGTTCCGCGCCATGCTGCCCGAGACCCCGGAGAAGAACCCGCTGGGCGCCGCGGCGATGTTCACCCAGATCTATTCCGATCCGTCGTTGACCTGGGAGAAACTGAAGACGCTGCGGCGCGTGACGCAGCTTCCCATCCTGGTGAAGGGCATTCAGCATCCGGAGGACGCGGCGCTCGCCCTTCAGCACGGCTTCGACGGCGTCGTGGTGTCGAACCATGGCGGACGTCAGGTCGACGGCGCGGTCGGATCGGCCGATCAGCTGCTGCTCTGCGCCGAGCGCATCGGCGGGAAGATTCCCGTGCTGTTCGACAGCGGCGTGCGCTCCGGCGCCGACGTGTTCAAGGCGCTGGCGCTGGGCGCGGACGCGGTGTGCGTCGGGCGGCCTTACGTCTACGGTCTGGCGGTGGGCGGACAGGCGGGCGTCGAGGCCGTGCTTTCCAATCTCACCGCCGAACTCGACCTCACGCTCGCTCTCGCGGGATGGACCAGCGCCTCACAGCTCGGCCGCGACGCGCTGTCGCCGGTCTGACCTACCAGAATCTAACCTACCAGTATCTGCGGTAGCCGTAGCCGTAACGGTACGGGTAATGGCGATGCCAGTAGTAGCCATAGTGGCGCCGATAGCCGTAGTGGCGCCCATAGCCGTAGCCGTATCCGTAGTAGTACGGGCTGTAGCCGTAGCCATAGTAATAGGATGGCGCGTAGCCATAGCCGTAGTAGTAGCTGCGCGGGTGGTAATAGTGCCGGTAGTAGTGGTGATAATAGTGGTGGCACCTGCACCATGCATCCGCAGGCGCCGCGGCCAGCATCGCGGTGGACAAGGCGATCGTCGCGGCGGCGGCGGTTTTCAGGGGTAAGCTTTTGATACTACGCATCACATTCTCCACGGCCCCCGTGGGCCTGGAAAACGCGTGCGCCGCTGAATGTCTCCCTGAAACGAGATGAATTCTTCGTTTTGTGATCGAAGCGCCTGGCGGATCAGAGCGGCAGCTCCGCGCGCTTGACCACGGTGCGCATGGCGACGCTGGAAGAGATGCGGTTCACGCCGGGAATGCGCGTCAGCTCCTGCGAATGGACACGCTCGAGATCGTCCACGTCGCGCACCACCAACCGCAGCAGATAGTCGGAGCCGCCGGTCATCAGATAGCACTCGGCCACTTCACGCACGCCGGCGATGGCGGTTTCGAAGGCGGTCAGCGCATGCTCGGACTGCGAGTCCAAGGTGACTGTGACGAACACCGACAGCGGCAGGCCCACCGCGCGTTCGTCGACCACCGCGGCGTAGCGGGCGATGACCCCGCGCTGCTCCAGTCCCCTGACCCGGCGCAGGCAGGCGGACTCCGACAGGTTGGCGCCCTGAGCCAGCTCCACATTGGTGATCCGGCCGTCCGCCTGCAGGCGCGCGAGCAATTTCCTATCGGTGTTGTCGAGAATTTCGGCGGATACCGGCATTTTTGCGGATCATTTCGGCGGTTTCCGCCATCCTGCGCCCTCGGAGCGGCGAAAACAACAGGACCTTGCTCGCCTGATGGGCTAAGACGGCGCCCATCGAATTCACCCGAGCCAGGAGAGCCGTGATGCGCGTGGGCGTCCCCAAGGAAATCAAGCCGGACGAGTATCGCGTGGGCCTCACCCCGACCGCGGTGCGCGAGTACGTCGCCCACGGTCACGAGGTGCTGGTGGAAACCAATGCCGGAGTCGGCGCGGGCTTTCCCGACGACGCCTATGTGCGCGCCGGCGCCAAGATCCTGCCCAACGCCGACGCGGTGTTCGACCAGGGCGAGATGATCGTGAAGGTGAAGGAGCCGCAGGCGGTCGAGTGGGCGAAGCTGAAGCCCAACCAGATCCTCTTCACCTATCTGCACCTGGCGCCCGATCCCGACCAGACGCACGGCCTGATCAAGTCCGGCTGCGCCGCGGTCGCCTATGAAACCGTCACCGACGCGCGCGGCGGCCTTCCGCTGTTGGCGCCGATGTCGGAAGTCGCGGGACGCATCGCGGTGTTCTCCGCCGCTGAAACGCTGCTGAAGCACAACGGCGGCATGGGCCTGCTGCTCTGCGGCGTGCCGGGCGTGTCGCCGGCGCGCGTGGTGGTGCTGGGCGGCGGCGTCGTGGGCATGAACTCGGCGCGCATGGCCATGGGCCTCAACGCCGAGGTGGTGGTGCTGGAACGCTCCATCCCGCGCATGCGTGAGATCGACGACATCTTCCTGGGCCGCGTGCTGACCCGCTTCTCCAGCCAGGACGCGGTCGAAGACGAGATCTTCAAGGCCGACGTGGTGATCGGCGCGGTGCTCACCGCCGGCGCCGCGGCGCCCAAGCTGGTGAAGAAGGAACATCTGAAGCGCATGAAGCCGGGCGCGGTGCTGGTCGACGTGTCGATCGACCAGGGCGGTTGCTTCGAGACCTCGCACGCGACGACGCACGAGCATCCGACCTATGTGGTCGACGGCATCGTGCACTACTGCGTGGCCAACATGCCCGGCGCGGCGCCGCGCACCTCGTCGGAAGCGTTGAACAACGCCACCCTGCCCTTCGGCCTGGCGCTGGCCAACAAGGGCCTGGACGCGCTGAAGACCGACAAGCACCTGGCCAAGGGCCTTAACGTCCTCCACGGTAAGATCACCCACCCCGCCGTGGCCGAGGCGCTGAAGCTGCCGTTCGACGATCCGTACAAGGTCTGGAGTTGAGCCGGCGCCAAGACCCGCACCACCGCAAAGCACCGCAAACGAGACGGCCGATCTCCGCTCGCGAAGGATCTCGACGGTCTGTTGAGCCGGATTTGCACGGAGTTGGGCTTTTGTACGCGCTTGACGGGCGCGGGTCTGCTTCGGAGCTGTAAGGTCCTCACCGCAGATCATTTCGCGGCGCAGGTTCTCTGGGCGGACGACGGGGGCCCGCATTCGGAGTGGGGCAAGACGATCGCTACCATCTTCGTGGACCGGTACGGTCCGGAGGTCACTGAAGAGTCCTTCACGGAGCGGCTAGCCCGGGGAGACCGGCCATGACTCCTAGCCCGGCAGGCGCTAGAAGGCCCGCATGAGCGAGGAAGGCCAATCCAGCTTTGGGTTCAAGGACGTGGGGGCGCGCGAGAAGGTGCGCCTGGTGCGTGGCGTGTTCGACCGCGTGGCCGAACGCTATGACCTGATGAACGACCTGATGTCGGCGGGCGCGCATCGTCTGTGGAAGGACGCCACGGCGGCGCGGCTGAACCCCCAGCCGGGCGAGCTGATCGTCGACTGCGCCGGCGGCACCGGCGACATGGCGCGGCGTCTGGCCAAGCTGGCGCGGCGCGCGCGGGAGCGCCGAGGCGGGCTCGACGCGCGGGTCATGGTCATCGACTACAACGCCGAGATGGTAGCCGCCGGCCGGGCGCGCGGCAACGAGCCCGAGATCGAGTGGAGCGTGGGCGACGCCCAGGGCCTGCCGCTGCCGGACGGTTGCGCCGACGCCTATGTCATCGCCTTCGGCATCCGCAACGTCGCCGACGTGCCGACCGCGCTGCGCGAGGCGCGACGGGTGTTGAAGCGCGGCGGACGGTTTCTCTGTCTGGAATTTTCGCGGCCGGTGTCGGACGGCCTGCGCCGCGCCTATGACGCCTATTCGTTCAAGGTCATTCCCGAGATCGGCAAGCTGGTCGCCGGCGACCGCGATTCCTACCAGTACCTGGTAGAGAGCATCCGCCGGTTTCCCGATCAGAAGACCTTTGCGTCGATGATCGAACAGGCCGGGTTCGCGCGCGCCGGCTACACCAACTTCTCGGCGGGCGTCGTCGCGTTGCATCACGGCTGGGTGGTCTGACGCGGCGATGAGCAATCCTGTCTCCTCGACGATGCGCCTGGTGGCGGGAGCATGGGTGCTGGTGCGCTACGACGCGCTGGCGCCGCGTGAGATTTCGGATCTGCTGCCGCCGACGGCGCGTTTCTTTGCCGGGTTTCTGCGCCTGTTCGCGGGGCCGCAGGCGAAAGAAGGCCGCCCGGGCGAGCGGCTGGCGCGCGCCTTCGAGCACCTGGGTCCGGTCTCGATCAAGCTCGGTCAACTGTTGTCGACGCGCGCGGACATCTTCGGCGCCGTGTTCGCCGAAGACCTGAGCCGGTTGAAGGACCGTTTGCCGCCGTTCGAGCGCGCCGTCGCGCGCGCCGAGGTCGAGCGCACGCTCGGCAAGCCGGTGGAGTCGCTCTATTCCGAATTCGGCGAACCGGTCGCGGCTGCATCGATCGCGCAGGCGCATCGCGCGCGTCTGCACGACGGGCGCCTGGTGGCGGTGAAGGTGCTGCGGCCCGGCGTCGAACGCCGCGTCGCCGTCGACGTCGACGCCATGCGTCTGGGCGCACGCTGGGTCGAGGCCATGGTTCCGCGCGCGCGCCGGCTCGAACCGATCGCGTTTGTCGCCACCGTGGCGAGATCCCTGGAGTTGGAGCTCGACCTGCGGCTCGAAGCCTCGGCGGTCAGCGAACTCGGCGAGATCATGGCGCGCGATCCCTATATGCACGCGCCCAAGGTGGTGTGGCCGGGCGTAGGACGACGCGCCCTGACCCTGGAGTGGGCCGAAGGCGTGCCGCTCAGCGATCCGGCGGCGCTGGAGCAGCCGGGGATCGACCGCAAGGCGCTGGCCGACAACGTGATCCGCGGATTTTTGGCCCAGGCGCTCGACCACGGGACCTTCCACGCCGACCTGCACGAGGGGAACCTGTTCTTCGCCCCGCCCGCCAAGCTGACCGCCGTGGACTTCGGCATCGTCGGCCGCATCGGTCCGCGCGAGCGACGCTACCTGGCGGAGATTCTCTGGGGCTTCATTCGCCGCGACTATCAGCGCGTGGCGGAGGTCCACTTCGAGGCGGGCTATGTTCCCGACACCCATTCGGTCGCGCAGTTCGCCCAGGCGCTGCGCGCGGTCGGCGAGCCGGTGTTCGGACGCCTGGCCGGCGAGGTCAGCATGGGGCGTCTGCTCGCGCAGTTATTCGAGATCACCGCCGTGTTCGACATGCGGCTGCGGCCCGAACTGGTCCTGCTGCAAAAGACCATGGTGACGGTCGAGGGCGTCGCGCGGCGCATCTATCCCGACCACGATATCTGGGCGGCGGCGAGCCCGGTCGTCGAGCGCTGGATCGCGCGCGAACTGTCGCCGCCCAAGCGCCTGCTGGAAGCGGGCCGTGAAGCGCTGAACGCGATGCGCTCGATCGCCCGCGCCGCGGAAGCGGCGACCACGCCGGCGCCGGCGACGATCATCCGGCATGACGAGTCGCTGACGCGGTGGGCCATCGCGATCGCGGTGGCGGCGCTTATGGCGGCGGGCTACGCGATCTATCTCGCGCGGAGCTGATGTTCAGAAATTGAACCACGAAGCGCACAAAGCGCACGAAGGGCTGGTCGGCCGGCGATCGCGCGCGTGTTCGCGTCGCTAAGAATTGCCCACGAAAAACACGAAAAGCACGAACAAGAGATGACCCCCGCGCCGCAGGCGCATTCATCGGATTGCGCTTCGCGCGGGCGGTTCCTGCGGAGACGCGACGTGTTCGTGCTTTTCGTGTTTTTCGTGGGCGCTCTTACTTCTTCTTCGTGCGCTTAGTGCGCTTCGTGGTTCCTAACTCTTAGCCCTGATCGTCGCTGCCGCCGCCGTTGCGCGAGCGGTAGGTGCGGTCGCCGCCGTCGGCTTCGGTCTGCTTCTGCTTGTCCCAGTAGGCGGCGCCGTCGCGGGGTTTGAACATGGTGCGCGGCGCGCCGTCGCGGGTGGCGACCGCGAAGACGTTGGTCTTGGGATCGTAGATCAGGGTGTCGCCGTTCTTGCGCTTGAGGGTCTCGGCGCCGCGCGGCGGATGGGCGATGAAGGCGTGCGCCTTGGCGACATAGTCCTTCACGTCGCTGGCCCCGAAGTCGGAGCCGTCGCGCTTGAAGTGATAGTCGGCGCTTTCCGCGGCCGGGTACTTCTTGGACGCCGCCCACCAGGTATCGCCACCGCCACCGCTGTCGCTCGAATAGGTCCGCGACGCGCGCGCGCCGTAGCCGCCGTTGTCGGCGTAGCTCTGCGAGCGGCTGGACGATCCGCCGTCGTAGCCGGACGAGGCGCTGCCGACGTCGCGGTCGCGGGCGCGAACTGCCGACGGGCCGTTATCGCAGGCGGACAGGCCCGCCAGGGCCAAGACGGCCGCGCCGCCCAAAATCGTTTTGAACCGGGCTTTTCCTAAGGTCATCGGGCAATCCCCTCTCGTGTCTTCGAAAACACCGTTACATCACCAGAAACGTTCTTGCAATGTTCAGGTTCACAAAATGTTCTGAATCGTCCGACGTGTGGTCCTCGACGGGCCCCGCCCGCCGCGCTATGCCCGGCGACACAAGGATTTAGAGAGGCGCGGCGTGGCCCAAAACCCGACCACCAAGCGGGTGCTCCTGATCGTCGGCGGCGGCATCGCGGCCTACAAGGCGCTGGCGCTCGTGCGGCTGCTGAAGAAGGCCGGGATCGGCGTGCGCGCGGTCCTGACCCGGGCCGGCGAGGCGTTCGTGACGCCGCTGTCGCTGGGCGCCCTGACCGAAGACAAGGTCTATCAGGACCTGTTCTCGCTCACCGACGAACACGAGATGGGCCACATCGAGCTGTCGCGCGAGGCGGACCTGCTGGTGGTCGCGCCCGCGACCGCGAACCTGATGGCGAAGATGGCGCACGGCGTCGCCGACGATCTCGCCTCGACCGTGCTGCTCGCCACCGACAAGAGCGTCTTGATCGCGCCGGCGATGAACGTGCGCATGTGGCTGCACCCGGCGACGCGGCGCAACCTCGATCAGCTGAAGGCGGACGGCGTCGACATCGTCGGTCCCGACGAGGGCGAGATGGCGTGCGGCGAGTTCGGGCCCGGCCGCATGGCCGAACCGGAAGCGATCTTCGCCGCGATCCACGCGAAGCTTTCGACCGCGAAGTCGAAACCGCTCGCCGCCGCGCAGCCGACGCCGGCGCCGGTCGTCGCGCGCCTGGGTCCGCTGAAGGGCAGGCGCATGCTGGTGACCGCGGGGCCGACGTTCGAGCCGATCGATCCGGTGCGCGGCCTGACCAATCGTTCGAGCGGCAAGCAGGGTTATGCGGTGGCGCAAGCGCTTGCGGCGCTGGGCGCGGAGGTGACGCTGGTGTCGGGTCCAACCGCGCTGGACGCGCCCGACGGCGTCAAGCGCGTCGAGGTGGAAACCGCCGTCGAAATGGAAGCCGCGTGCCGCAAGGCGCTGCCGGTGGAGGCTGCGGTGTGCGTCGCCGCGGTGGCGGACTGGCGACCCGAAACCCTCGCCAGACAGAAGGTGAAGAAGAGCGGCGGCTCAGCGACGGTGAAACTGATCGAGAACCCCGACATCCTCGCGGGCCTGTCGAAGCCGGGCCTGAAGCGGCCGAAGATCGTCATCGGCTTCGCGGCGGAGACGGAAAAGGTCGAGACCAACGCGCGCGCGAAACTGAAGGCCAAGGGTTGCGATCTCATGGTCGCCAACGACGTGAGTTCGGGTGTGTTCGGCGCCGACACCAACACGGTGACCCTGGTCGCCGCCCGAGGGACCGAACGCTGGGACAAGGTGAGCAAGGCCGAGGTCGCCAAGCGGCTCGCGGAGAAGATCGTGGAGGCGCTGAAGTGACGACGGTGATCGCGATCAAGATCCGGCGCCTGTCGCACGGCGAGGGCCTGGAGCCGCCGGCATATGGCAGCCACGGCGCGGCGGGCATGGACCTGCGCGCGGCGGTCCCAGAGGACGCGCCGATGACGCTGCAGCCGGGCGCCCGCGTCCTGGTCCCCACCGGTTTCGCCATCGCCGTACCGGAGGGTTTCGAGGCCCAGGTGCGCCCGCGTTCGGGCCTCGCGCTGAAGTCCGGGGTCACTTGCCTGAACGCGCCCGGCACCATCGACTGCGACTATCGGGGCGAGGTCGGGGTCATATTGATCAACCACGGCGAGGAGCCGTTCACGATCCGCCGCGGCGACCGCATCGCCCAGATGGTGGTGGCCCGCTATGAGCGCGTGGAGTGGCAAGTGGTTGAAAATCTTGACGATACCGCGCGCGGGATGGGCGGTTTCGGGTCGACCGGCGGTCGCTGAACACAGGCCTCCGATTCGCCAATTCGCTTAAGTTCGTGTTAAGCAACCTCGCAAGCTCGGGGGAGACGAGCAGGCTGGAGGGACCAAGCATGGACGCAGTAAATACCGCCCACAACTTCATCAACCGAGGCTTTGACGGGGTTCGCACAGACGTCATTGCGATCGTCATCGCGCTGATCATCGTTTTCGCCTTCATGAAGAAGTGGGGTCAGATCCTGATCATGACCCTGCTGTCGCTGATCCTTCACCTGGTCATTCAGGCGGTGATCCCTCTGTTCAAGGGCGGCAAGCTTTTGATCCCGCCGGTGACGCACACCGACTTCCTGTGGCAGGCGGCGGCGCTGTTCATCGGCTACTTCTTCCTGATCGCCATCCTGTTCTTTGTGAAGAACAACCTGCTCAAAATGACCAAGGGCGGAGGCGCCGCCGCCGCTCACTGAGCCGCGTCGCGCCGAACCATCACGAACGCGGGCGGAGCGATCCGCCCGCGTTTTCTATTTTGCCGACGTAAAGCCCAGAACGTCCTGCATGTCGTAGAGGCCGGCAGGCTTTCCCGCGACCCAGACCGCCGCTTCCACCGCACCGCGCGCGAACAGCGAACGGTCGCGCGCCGAATGCGACAGCGTCAGGATCTCGTCTTCAGCGGCGAACACGACGGTATGCTCGCCCACGATGCCGCCGCCGCGCAGACTCGCAAAGCCGATCGCCCCCGCTTGGCGCGCCGCGCCGACGCCGTCGCGCAAGGCGGTGCGTTTGTCGGCAAGCGATTGCCCCCGCGCGTTCGCCGCCGCCTCGCCCAGCATGAGCGCGGTGCCGGACGGCGCATCGAGCTTGCGGCGATGGTGCGCTTCGAGCACCTCGACGTCCCATCCCTCCGGACGCAGTTTCGACGCCGCCTGCGCCACGAGACCGATCAGCACGTTCACGCCCAGCGAAAAGTTGCCGCTGAGCACGATGGGAATGCGTTGCGACGCCGCCTTCACCGCCGCCAGCTCTTCGTCGCTGAAGCCGGTCGAGCCGATCACCAGCGCCGGCCCGCCGCGTTCGGCGCAGCGCTGCGCCAGGGCGGCCGACGCCTCGCCGGTGGTGAAATCGATGACCACGTCGCAGAAGCCGAGATCCGGCGTCTCGCCCCGCTCGAAGCGCACCGCCACGATCGCCCCGTCGCGCTCTTCCAGGACCTGGGAGACCGCGCGGCCCATGCGGCCGTGCCAGCCGGCGACCGCGACGTGAAGGGGGCCGGCGTGCAGGGGGGCGTTCATGCGTCTGGCTCCGGTTTAGCAGGCGTTCGCAGCACGCCGGTTGGCGGGTAGGTTTTTTTTGGATACGGTGACAGCCTCCTCGAAACCCAAGCCGGGATGTCGCTCATGCAGCTCTACTCCGCGAACCTGTCGCCCTACGCCTCGCGCGCCCGCCTGGCGATCTACGCCAAGGGCCTGCCGGTGGAGATTCAGTACCCGCCCGGCGGCATGAAGTCGCCCGAATATCTGGGGCTCAACCCCATGGGCAAGGTGCCCTGCCTCCACATCGGGGACGGCCACACCATCCCGGAGTCCTCGACCATCCTGGAATACCTTGAGGACGCCTTCCCCGAGACGCCGCTGCGGCCCAAGGCGCCCGGCGAGGCCGCGCGCGTGCGCCTGATCGCCCGGGTCTGCGAAATGTACGTGATGGACCCGCTGCATCACCTGTTCGACCAGATGAACCCCGAAACCCGCGACGTGACGCGGATGAACGCCTTGCTCGACGAACTCGACAAGGGTCTGGGCCACCTCGAACATTATCTGTCCGGCGACGCCTATGCGGCGGGCGGTGACTTCACCCTCGCCGACTGCGAGATCGTGCCGGTGCTGTTCTATGTGAAGGCGATGGGCCCGGCGTTCGGCCGCGGCGACATGATCGCCAAACACCCCAAGCTTTCGGCCTACATGACCTCGGTCGCCAACCATTCCGCGGTCGCCAAGGTGAACGGCGAACTCGGCGCGGCGCTGCAGACGTTCATGTCGGGCGGCGGGGTGACCTGACGCCGGCTGCTCAGGCCGTCTCGCCTTCCGGCTGGCCGGTGATTCCGGTCCAGAAGCGGCGGGCCTTGTTGAAGAAGCCGGCGTGCTTGGGGTGCTGTTTCTCACCGCAAGTGCCCGACAGTTCGATCAGCAGCTTCTTTTGCGCGGCGGTCAGGTTGGTCGGCGTCTCGACGAACAGCTCGACCACCAGGTCGCCGCGCTGGCGGCCGTTGAGCGAGGGCATGCCGCGGCCCTTGATGCGTACGCTGCGCCCGGTCTGGGCGCCTTCGGGCACCTTCACCTCGACGCGGGTGTCGCCCGCGCCGTCGCCGAGCGATAGGCACGGCGCCTCGATCTCGCCGCCGAGCGCTGCGGTGCACATCGGAACCGGCACGCTGCACAACAGGTCGAGGCCGTCGCGTTCGAACAGCTCGTGCGGCTTTACGCTGAGGAAGATGTAGAGGTCGCCGCGCGGGCCGCCGCGGAAGCCTGAATCGCCTTCGCCGGCGAGACGGATGCGCGCGCCGTCGTCGACCCCGGCGGGGATGCGCACCTGCAGCTTGCGTTCGCGCCGCACCTGGCCGTGGCCGTGGCACTTGACGCAGGGATCGTTGACGACGCGTCCGGCGCCGCCGCAGCGGGGGCAGGTGCGTTCGACCGCGAAGAAGCCGTTGGCCGCGCGCACGCGACCGGCCCCGCCGCAGCCGCCGCAAACACTCGGCGAGGTGCCGGGCTTGGCGCCCGAACCATCGCAGGTGTCGCAGGTGACGGTGGTGGGGGTGACGACCTCGACCTCGGCGCCGCGATAGGCCTGCTCCAGCGAGATCTCGAGGTCGTGGCGCAGATCGGCGCCGCGCACGGGGCCCGACGAGCGCCGGCCCTGGTTGAACATCTCGCCGAAGACGTCGCCGAATACCTCGGAGAAGATATCGTTGACGTTCTGGAAGCCGGCGCCGCCGGCGCCGAAGCCGCCGCCGAAACCGCCTTGGCCGTTCAGGCCGGCGTGGCCGAACCGGTCGTAGGCCGCGCGCTTATCCGGGTCCGACAGGACCGAATAGGCCTCGTTCAATTCCTTGAACCGCGTCGACGCGTCCTCGCAACCGCCGTTGCGGTCGGGATGGTGCTCCATCGCGAGTTTGCGGAAAGCGGACTTGATCTGGGATCCGTCCGCCTGCCGCTCTACGCCGAGCAAATCGTAATAGTCACGCGCCATGGGTGACCAATCCCGTACCCGATACCCGCCTTAGGCGCGCCGCGCCTGATCGTCGCTGTCGACTTCCTCGAACTCGGCGTCGACAACGCCCTCGTCGCCGCCCGCTTCCGAGCCCGCAGCCGCGCCGCCTTCCGGGGCCGCGCCTGCAGCGTTCTGTTGCGCCGCGTACATGGCTTCGCCGAGCTTCATCGAGGCCGTGGCCAGCGCCTGGGTGCGGGTCTTGATCACCTCGGCGTCTTCGCCCTCGGAGACCGCCTTCAGTTCGGCGATGGCGTTCTCGATCGCGGCCTTGTCGGCGGCGGGAACCTTGTCGCCGTGCTCGGCCACCGCCTTTTCGGCGTGGTGGACGGCGGCGTCGGCCTGGTTCTTCGCCTCGACCAGCTCCTTGCGGCGCTTGTCTTCGCTGGCGTGCGCCTCGGCGTCCTTGACCATGCCTTCGATGTCGGAGTCCGACAGGCCGCCGTTGGCCTGGATGCGGATCGACTGTTCCTTGTTGGTCGCCTTGTCCTTCGCCGTCACGTGCACGATGCCGTTGGCGTCGATGTCGAAGGTGACCTCCACCTGCGGTACGCCGCGCGGCGCCGGCGGAATGCCGACGAGGTCGAACTGACCCAGCAGCTTGTTGTCCTGCGCCATCGGGCGTTCGCCCTGGAACACGCGGATGGTCACCGCCGACTGGTTGTCGTCGGCGGTGGAGAACACCTGGCTGCGCTTGGTCGGGATGGTGGTGTTGCGTTCGATCAGCGGGGTGAACACGCCGCCCAGCGTCTCGATGCCGAGCGTCAGCGGCGTCACGTCGAGCAGCAGCACGTCCTTGACGTCGCCCTGCAGCACGCCGGCCTGCACCGCGGCGCCCAGCGCCACGACTTCGTCCGGGTTCACGCCCTTGTGCGGCTCGCGGCCGAAGAAGTCCTTCACGACCTCTTGCACCTTGGGCATGCGGGTCATACCGCCGACGAGGATCACCTCGTCGATGTCGGACGCCTTCAGGCCCGCGTCCTTTAGCGCCCGCTCGCAGGGGCCGACGGTGCGGTTGATCAGGTCCTCGACCAGGCTTTCCAGCTTGGCGCGCGTGAGCTTCAGATTGAGGTGCAGCGGACCCGACGCGTTCATCGAGATGAAGGGCAGGTTCACGTCGTACTGCGGAACCGTCGACAGTTCCTTCTTGGCCTTTTCCGCCTCTTCCTTGAGACGCTGCAGCGCGAGCTTGTCGTTGCGCAGGTCGACGCCCTGTTCCTTTTTGAACTCGTCGGCGAGGTAGTCGACGATGCGCAGGTCGAAGTCTTCGCCGCCGAGGAAGGTGTCGCCGTTGGTCGCCTTCACCTCGAAGACGCCGTCGCCGATTTCCAGGATCGAGATGTCGAAGGTGCCGCCGCCCAAGTCATAGACGGCGATCTTCTTGCCTTCGGTCTTGTCCAGGCCGTAGGCGAGCGCCGCCGCGGTCGGCTCGTTGATGATGCGCAGGACTTCCAGGCCCGCGATCTTGCCCGCGTCCTTGGTCGCCTGACGTTGCGCGTCGTTGAAATAGGCCGGGACGGTGATGACCGCCTTCTCGACCTTTTCGCCGAGGAACGCCTCGGCGGATTCCTTCATCTTCTGCAGGATGAAGGCGGAGATCTGCTGCGGTGAATAATCCTTGCCGTGGGCGCGGACCCAGGCGTCGCCGGTCGGGCCTTTCACGATCTCATAGGGCACCATGCCCTTGTCCTTGGCGACCACCGGGTCGTCGAAGGAGCGGCCGATCAGGCGCTTGATCGCGAAGAAGGTGTTGGTGGGGTTGGTCACCGCCTGGCGCTTGGCGGGCTGGCCGATCAGGCGTTCGCCGTCGTCCTGGATGGCGACCACCGAGGGCGTGGTGCGAGCGCCTTCGGCGTTTTCGATCACCTTGGGGGACTTGCCCTCCATGATGGCGACGCACGAGTTCGTCGTGCCGAGGTCGATGCCGATGATCTTGCTCATGGGTGCTGTCTTTGACTCCGTTAGGCGGACGGCGAAGGCGGCCTCATATCAAGCGCCGCGGGTGTGTCCGTCCCCTTGTTTTCCACGTCGGTTCAAAACGATGATCGCGTTGCAGGTCAAAAGACGAGCGTCGCGTTGGGGTCGATATGGGAAACTAGACCGCCGCCGCAAGGGGAACAGCCCTATAGCCCCAGGGGTCATTAAGGCTGAGCTAGGCGCGGTCAAGACCAAAGCTTGGACAACCCGGGTCATCCTATTGCCCGAAAAGGCTTGAATCGCAGGCGGATGCAGGGATTTCGCCACTACCCGCAGGCGCTCGACCGCCCCGCCCAGGAGGCCTTGGTCCTAAAGGTTCTGGAGGCGGAAAAATCCGCGCCGTTCTTCCGGCCGCTCACCCCGGGCGGCAAACCGTTCTCGGTTCGTATGACCAACCTCGGTCCGCTGGGCTGGGTCTCGGACCGTTCGGGTTACCGCTATCAGGCGACTCACCCGCAAACCGGCCGCCCCTGGCCGCCGATTCCAAAGGCCGTGCTCGAGGTCTGGGAGGCGTTTGCCGAAGTCTCCGCGCCGCCCGACGCCTGCCTGGTCAACCTCTATCGCGACGGCGCCAGGATGGGCCTGCACCAGGACCGCGACGAAGAGGACTTCTCCTTCCCCGTGGTGTCGATCTCGCTCGGCGATCCGGCGGTGTTCCGCATCGGTCCGGCCAAGGGGGGAAAGACGCTGAGCGTGCGACTGAACTCCGGCGACGTCTGCGTGTTCGGCGGACCCGCGCGACTGGCGCGTCACGGCGTCGACCGGGTGCTGGAAGGCGGCTCGACGCTTATTCCCGGCGGCGGGCGGTTGAATCTCACCCTGCGACGAGCTCGATCAGCATGAGGCAAAACCAACTTCGAATTCGCCACCCGTTGAAACAAGATCGGCGCGCACACCTAAGAAATGAAATCCCTGTTCGCTGAACCCGGTCGGCGCGCTATGGTCGCGGCTTCAGGAACGAGGGCCGCCATGAACCAGCACCACCTCACCCGGGCCGACGTATCGCAGCCGGAAGACTTCCACCTTTCGCGGCGCGGCGTCGCCGCCCTGATGTTCGCCGGTTACACCCTCGCCGCCGGTCCGATCCGCGCCGAGACCATCACCACCGACACCAAGGGCCTGTTCGCCAGCGCGATCACCATCCCGTCGCACGGCTTCAACCTGCCCGGCTATATCGCCATGCCGCAGGACGCGCGCCACACGCCGGTCGTGGTGGTAATCAGCGAGGTGTTCGGTCTGCACGAATACATCCGCGATGTCTGCCGTCGCCTTGCGCACGCGGGTTATGTCGCCATCGCGCCGGACTTCTTCGCGCGCGCCGGCAATCCCGCGACGCTGACCATGGATCAGCGGGCTGAGATTTTCCGCATCGTCGCCACCGCCACCGACAAACAGGTGATGGGCGACATCAACGCAACGCTCGACTACATCGCGTCCAAGCCCGCGCTGGGACAGAAGCATCCCGACTTCGCCGACATGAACCGCGTCGGGATCACCGGTTTCTGCTGGGGCGGCGGCGTGACCTGGATGGCGATGATCGAAGTGCCGCGCATCAAGACCGGCGTGGCCTGGTACGGCCAGCTGTTCCCCGGCAATCCGCGCTCGGCTGAGGATCGCAAATATCCGGTTGAGGAAGTCGACAAGATCCACGGACCGGTGCTGGGTCTCTACGCCGGTCTCGACAAGGGCTTCACGCCGGACCAGGTCGAGGCCATGCGCAAGGCGCTGAAGGCCAAGGGTGACACGCGCAGCGAACTCATCGAATACCCCGACGCCCAACACGGCTTCCACGCCGACTATCGCGCCACCTACAACGAGAAGGACGCGAAGGACGGCTGGGCGCGGTTGCTGGCGTGGTTCGACAAGTACCTGCGCCACTGAAGAGAAGAAAAGAGAGTCCACGGACCCACACGGACTCACACGGATAACGCAATCAGGCCGGCCGCATCGAAGCGGCCGGCCTGTTTTTTATTGCCCACGAAAAACACGAAAAGCACGAAAATAAGAAAGCTTGCGCCGCAGGCGCCAAAAGACGATTGGCGCTACCCGCCGAAGACTGCCCGCGCAATCACCACGCGTTCGTGCTTTTCGTGCTTTTCGTGGGCAATCTTTCTTCTTACGCCTTGGTATCGACCGCTTCGCCTTCCGGATCGGCGCTGCGCGCGTACGGATTTTGCGCCGCGCCGCCGGCGGGTTGCGGTTGAGCGGTTTTGGCGGCGACTGTCACCATGGCGGGGCGGATGACGCGGCCGAACAGTTCGTAGCCCGCCTGCATGGTCGAGATGACCGCGCCCGGCGCGACCTCGGCTGACGGTTGCTCCATCATCGCCTGGTGCTTGTTCGGATCGAACTTTTCACCCGCTTCCGGATGGATGCGTTTCACGCCGTTCGCTTCGAAGGCGTTGTGCAGCGCCTTCTCGGTCAGCTCGATGCCGAGGGCCAGGTTCTTCACCGCCGGATCGACCGCGTCCTTGGGCGCCGCCTGCAGCGCGCGCGCAAGGTTGTCCGCGACCGCGAACACGTCGCGCGCGAAGCGGGTGATCGCGAACGCGCGCGCGTCATTCATCTCGCGCTCGGATCGCCGGCGCACGTTCTCCGCCTCGGCGGCGGCGCGCAGCGCGTGGTCCTTCCACTGGGCGATCTCCGCCTCGAAGCGCTGCACCATTTCGTCGAGCGCCGCGTCCGGACCGCTGAAGCCGGTCTCGTCGTTCGCGTCGTCGGGGCCTTGGTCCTTGATGCTCATGGGTCTTTTTTCAGTTGTCCAACAGTCGCCCGAGAACCTTGGCGGTATAGTCCACCAGCGGGATCACCCGGGCGTAATTCAAACGGGCGGGCCCGATCACTCCGATCGCGCCCATGACCTTCTGTCGGCCCGTCATATAGGGCGCCGCGATCACAGCGGAACCCGAAAGCGAGAAAAGCCGGGTCTCGGCCCCGATGAAGATGCGAACGGCCTGGGCATCGCGCACCCCGTCCAGGAGGCCGATCAGCTGTTCTTTCTGTTCGAGATCGTCGAACAGCATGCGCACCCGTTCCAGGTCCGCGGCGGCGTTGGGGTCTTCCAGCAGCCGCGCCCGGCCGCGCACGATCAGGCTGCGGTCCTGGGCCTCGCCGCCGGACCATGCGGCCAGGCCGTCCTCGATCAGGTGGGCGGCGGTCTCGTCGAGCTGGCGCCGCGCGAGTTCGAGCTCGCCCTTCATTTCGGCCTTGGCGTCGCCCAGGGTGCGGCCGCGCAGGCGCGCGTTCAGGAAATTCGAGGCCTCCTGCAGGGTCGCGGGCGTGACGCCCGGGGCCAGCCGCATCAGCCGGTTCTCGACCCCGCCGTCGTCGAAGACGATGACCACCAGGGCCCGCTCGGGGTCCAGCGCCACGAACTCCACGTGCTTGACGCCGAGGTCCCGGACCGGGCTCGACACCACCCCGGCCCCGCCCGCCAGGCCCGAGAGCAGGGCCGAGGCCTCGTTCAGGGCCTCGTCGAAGGAGCGGTCGCGGCCGGCCAGGCGCGCGTCGATCTCGCGCCGCTCGTCCTCGCCCAGGTCGCCGATCTCCAAGAGGCCGTCGACGAACAGGCGCAGGCCCGCATGGGTCGGCAGCCGTCCGGCGCTCAGGTGGGGCGCAGTCAGGAGGCCCAGCTGGGTCAGGTCCTGCATGGTGTTGCGAATCGAGGCCGGCGACAGGTGCACGCCCCCCTTCGACAGGGTGCGCGAGCCCACCGGCTCCCCGTTTTCCAGGTACTGCTCCACCACCCGGCGGAAGATGTCGCGGGCGCGCGTGTCCAGTTCGGCCAGGGTGGCCGAGCGCGGCGGACGGTCTGCGGGCGACAGGATGCTCATGATGGGGCGATGGGCGGGGAGGCCGGGATGATAGGCGGTTAAGGGGAGGCTGGGCGGGAGGCATGGACGGGCGTTCGGCATTTAGGATAAGCGCGGGGACCGCCCGCGCAACCCGCGCGGTTCAGCTGGAGTTCCTCCCATGCCTTTCGAGGGCCGCCCCTCGGGCCGTTCGCCCGACGCCCTTCGCCCGGTGACCCTGGAAACCGGGGTCAACCGCTATGCCGAGGGCTCCTGCCTGGCGAGCTTTGGCCACACCCGGGTCCTGGTTACCTGCACGGTCGAGGAGAACGTCCCGCCGTGGCTGCGCAACAAGGGCCAGGGATGGGTCACCGCCGAGTACGGCATGCTGCCCCGCGCCACCCACACCCGCGGCCGCCGCGAGGCCGCCCAGGGCAAACAGTCGGGCCGCACGCAGGAGATCCAGCGCCTGATCGGGCGCAGCCTGCGCGCGGTGGTCGACCTGAAGGCGCTGGGCGAACGCCAGCTCACCCTCGACTGCGACGTCATCCAGGCCGACGGCGGCACCCGAACCGCCGCGATCACCGGCGCCTGGGTCGCGCTGGCCCAGGCGTGCCGCTATCTGCGCACCGAAGAGGTGATCAAAACCGACCCGATCCTCGACCAGGTCTCGGCGATTTCCTGCGGCGTGTTCAGTTCGCACCCGGTGCTCGACCTCGACTACGAGGAAGACTCCAACGCCGAAGCGGATTCCAACTTCGTCCTCACCGGCAAGGGCGACATCGTCGAGATCCAGGCGACCGGCGAGAAGCGCGGGTTCTCGCGCGCGGAGTTCGATGAGTTGTTCGGGCTGGCGCTGAAAGGGTGCGCGGAACTGTTCGCGATGCAGCGGGCGGCGGTGGGCTAACCGTACTCGCCCCACAACCGCCGGACCGCGTTTGCGGTCGCACCCCACGATAGTCTGGCCATCCCAGCGAATCGGATAGGTTGTGCATCGTCGCGGGTGAGCGCCTCAACTTATGGCCGAACTCAAAGTGATCCGTAACGGAAATCAGCGGTCCCTGTCAGTGACATGGGATGTGAGAGCCGTTTTGGGCGTCATTGAAAAGATGGCCGAGACCCAGTCAAACCCTCGTAGAGGCTTTGTAGTCGCTGGGCGCAGGATAGATGAATACGCAGGTGCTGTTGAAGTAGCTCTCTCGAGCGCGCAGCCTGTAAAAATCCATTCGTTCGAAGACCTCCGCTTCTTCGTTGGCCAGAACACCCATATTCCAGAAAATCTTTCCGACGCGTTTCTGACTCTGTTCAGACGATTACCAGATTGGGCATTGGACAGATTCAATGTGGCCTGCAGAAACGGTAGCCTTGGTGATTGGGATTATGCTGACTTCTCGAACGAGCTGTTTCGTCACGAAGCCCCACCATTCTCTGACCCTGACCAACTCCGCAAATTAGTCAGCCATCTGGCTAAAGGTTTTTCTGGTCGGTTGGTTTGCATGCACGAGCTCAAGCTTGGACACACGCACATCCACGCCCTCATTCCTTTGATCGCCAAAGAATCGGAAGACTCCGCGTGGATTTTCTTTTCTTCTGGCGGTTACTACGAGGCGATGGGCCTTCCAAACATTCAACGTGAGTACCTCACTCACGCAAACATGGTCGAACTGATCGCTGAGGAAACAAAAGCGACATTGGACTCCGTCGATAGAGCAATCACTAAGCGCGCATCATACGTCTACAAACACGAACTCATGCGAAGCGGCATGACGTTCGATCAGTTCAAGGAGAATTTCTTCGAGCTTATGGAGGTAATTTCAAGGGCTGACGTAGTCAAACTTCCCGACGTTCCGCGGCCCTCGAACGCACCGTTCAGATTTTACGTCTTCCACGACCAGCTGGCGTTAGCCGATGATGGCCGCGACGGGGTTATCCAAGAGTCGCTGTTGAGAGAGGTTATTGGCGAACTGCGTGAATTGATAAATGACGTTCTTGAACACCACAACCTTTCAAACAGCTCTCCAATTCTAAATTCCAAGATTGCGCGCCTGGGAAGCAAGTTAGATGCAATCGAGCGAGAGGGGATCAGCTCGCCCAAGATCGTTACCTTTGGAATGCTGGCCAGCACTGTCAAAGAGGTTCTTGATTACGAATCGGAAAATCTGTTTCCCCCCGCTATCGGGGCGGTAGGAGGAGTCATTGAACAGTCTCTGATTTTCATTAACCGCTTTGATGTTTGGCGCACGTACGTACGCGATAGCGCCGGCTACGATACCGTCTTCCAATCCGGACGCGTTGTTGAGGTGGCGGCGGGGTTACTTCGTGACTGCGCAAGTTCGCCTGGCGTATTGGCCACGGTTGACCAGCCAGCGATCACAGATTTCATCAAAGAAATTTCAGAACCTGGAACGGGCGTCGCCGAAGCGAAGGGACTCCTCGCGACTGTACAGAATATGCTCGCGGTCACATCGACTCACGTTCGCGATTTTCTAGCTCGCACCGCGGGCAACTTCGAAAAGGCGGCGATCAGGTCCCTATTGGTTGGCGGCGGGCACATCCTCGCGCATTTCCTTGTTTCTGAAGAGTCGCCCTTGAGAATTTTGGCGCGCGAAATGCCAGTGGTGTTTGGCTGGTTGAATTCACTGCTCGACTGGATTTCAGCACTCGGTAAATAGCTTCGTCAGCTAGCGGCTGGCCCACCGAGCCATCCGATCCATCCCGCCACGGTCACCCAGTGGAGTACGACTCCTGACCAGATCGAGCCGGAGCGGCGGCGCAGGATCGCGCACCACAAGCCGAGCCATGCGGCCCAGGCGAGGAAGTCCGGGCGGGTGAACAGCGCGCGTTCCTTCGGCTGCCACTGGGTCTCGACCACATGCCAGCAAGTGAACAGGGCCGTCGAGATCAGGATCGGCCAAAGTGCGCGCTTGGTCTCGCTGCGATCGGGGATCATCAGCCCGCGGAACGGCAGCTCCTCGCCGAGCGCGGGGATGAGGATGACGATCAGTGCCGATAGCGCGATGACGCGCGGTGAACGCGGTTCGTAGTGGAGCAACCCGGTCTTCAGGCCCAGCGGAACGGCGACGGCGCCGACTAACGTGGTGACGGCGAGAAGCTCGATCCAGTCGCGAGATTTCGGAACGGTCGTAACAGCGCGCTTGAGGCGCGCGGCGGATGACGCGATGACGCCCGCGCTCACGCCACCTTCACGCGCGCCGCGCTTTCCGGCAGGTCGCTGCCGAAGGCGCGCTGGTAGAACTCCGCCACCGTCGGGCGTTCGAGTTCGTCGCACTTGTTCAGGAACGTCAGCCGGAACGCCAAGCCGACGTCGCCGGCGAAGATGGTGGCGTTCTGGGCCCAGGTCATCACCGTGCGCGGGCTCATCACGGTGGAGATGTCGCCGTTCATGAACGCGTTGCGCGTCATGTCGGCGACGCGGACCATGGCGGCGATGGCGCGTTTGCCATCGGGCGTGTTCCACTCGGGCGCCTTGGCCAGCACGATCTCCTGCTCGACCTCGTGGCTGAGGTAGTTGAGCGTGGTGACGATCGACCAGCGGTCCATCTGGCCTTGGTTGATCTGCTGCGTGCCGTGATAGAGCCCCGTGGTATCGCCGAGACCGATGGTGTTTGTCGTAGAAAACAAGCGGAATGACGGATTGGCGCGGATCACGCGGTTCTGGTCGAGCAAGGTGAGCTTGCCCGACTGTTCGAGCACCCGCTGGATCACGAACATCACGTCGGGACGGCCGGCGTCGTACTCGTCGAACACCAGCGCGACCGGACGCTGCAGCGCCCAGGGAAGCATGCCTTCGCGGAACTCGGTCACCTGCTTGCCCTCGCGCAGCACGATGGCGTCCTTGCCGACGAGGTCGATACGCGAGACGTGGCTGTCGAGATTCACCCGCACCAGCGGCCAGTTCAGCCGCGCGGCCACCTGTTCGATGTGCGTCGACTTGCCGGTGCCGTGGTAGCCCTGGATCATCACCCGCCGATCGAAGGCGAAGCCCGCGCAGATGGCGAGCGTCGTCTGCGGGTCGAAGCGGTAGGCGTCGTCGATGTCGGGCACGTGCGGGTCGCGCGTGTCGAAGGCGGGAACCTGCATGTCGCTGTCGACGCCGAACACCTCGCGGACCGAGACCTTGCGGGCGGGGTTGAGGGTAAGCAGCGGGTCGAGATCGGAAGGGGCGGCGGTCGGCATGAGGGGGCTTTTAGGGTCCGGGCGCGGGCGCGTCCATGGCGTATGCGGCTTTAGGCGAGCTTGGCCTTTTTCAGGGTCTTATAGGCCTTGATCACCCGCTGCAGCTTGGTTTCGGCCGAGCGGTCGCCGCCGTTGGCGTCGGGGTGGCAGCGCTTGACCAGCTCGGTGTAGCGGGCGCGGATCTTGTCCTTGTCGGCCGCGTCGTCGAGGTCGAGATCGGCCAGGGCCTGGCGCTCCAACTTGCCGAGCGCGCGGGTCTGGACGCCGGGGCCGGTCTCGGGCCGGCGCCCGCCGAACAGGTTGAACGGATCGGCGTAGCCCCCCGCGTCCGCCTTTCCCATGCCGAACTTCGAGGCGAAGGCCGCGGCCTCGCGCGAGAATCGCGACGCCTTGAACTGCCAGGTGGGGCGCCCGCCGGTGCGGGTCTCGTCCTCCTGGCGGCGGCGCATCTCGCCCTCGCTCATGCCGGCGAAGTAGTTCCAGTTGCGATTGTATTCGGCGGCGTGCGGTTGGCAGAAGCCGTAGAACTCGCCCGGCAGGTCGCGCGATTTCGGAGCCCGGGCGGTGGCGGCGTGGCGGCAGCCGGTCCACTCGCAGGGTTTCTCCCCCGGTTTGAGCTTCCAGACGTCGTCGTTCGCGGCCGTCGCCTCCTCCTCCTCGGGGGTGGGCGGCCGCACGCGGATGTCCACAAACTTGGGCCGGTATTGAAACACGAAGCGGAGACCTCGAAATTGGGACCTCGACAAGGCCCAGTGCTGGGGACCCAGTGCAGGGGACCCACCAGTGTAGGGCCGAATGCGTCGCCTTCAAGGAAACGAACGATGAAATCAGACGCTCCCGTTGCCGATTCGATGCGTTCCAAGCTCGAAGCGGCGTTTTCGCCGCAGCGGCTGGAGATCGTCGACGACTCGCACCGCCACGCCGGCCACGAGGGCGCGCGCGACGGCGGCGAGAGCCACTTCAGCCTCACCATTCAATGCGACGCCTTCGCCGGCCGCTCGCGCGTCGAGCGTCAACGCCTGATTAACCAGGTGCTGAAGGACGAGCTGGCGGGGCCGGTGCACGCCCTGTCAATCAAGGCGCTCGCACCGGGCGAAGCCGCCTGAGCCCGTGTCGGCGGCGCGGCACTAAGGCCCTGATAGTGTTCACCGACTTTTAGAACCTTCCGATTAGCTTGCCCGCGGGGACCGGAAAACGCCGGAAGGGGAGACAATGGCCGAACGCGAGGCCGGCCTGGGGGCTGCGCCGCCCACCGACGCGGCGCAGGTCATGCAGACCATCCTGCAGACCCAGTACGTGCGCTACTGGCTGATCGGCTCCTGGGCGGTCGGCCTTTGGCCTACCGCGGGCTGGGCGACCGCGCTTATCTGGTTCGTGCTCACTATGGCCGCCGGCGGCGTCCGCGGCTGGTTCGAGCGCAGGCTCGCGCGGCGCGTCACCAAGGATCTGGGCGTGGTGTTCCAGGCGGTGGCGCTGATCACCGGCGCCTTCTGGGCGGCGGCGCCGATCCTCGCTTGGATTTCGCCGCATCCGTTCGGCCAGGAACTGGCGATCGGCTATCTCGCTTGCGGCTATCTCCTGGTGTTCACCCAGCTGCGCCATTCGCCGAAGCAGGCCTTCGTCATCTCCTCGCCCTACACCCTCGTGTCGGTATGGATGGCGTCGACGCTTTGGGGCACGCACGCATTCTGGAGCTTCCTCGCCATCCTGCCCTTCATGTGGTCGGGCCTGGGCGTGCACCTGATCGTGGGTCTCGTCTCGCAAGCCAAGATCACCGCCTTCCAGAATCACCAGTCGCATCTGATCGAAGAGCTGGAGACCGCACGCGACCGCGCCGACGCGGCCAACAAGGCCAAGAGCGCCTTCCTGGGCGTCATCTCGCACGAGCTGCGCACGCCGATGAACGGGGTGCTGGGCGCCGCGCAACTGCTGTCGGCGACGCGGCTCGACGGGACGCAGAAGGAATACGTCTCGATCGTGCGCAACTCGGGCGACAACCTGCTCGCCCTGCTGAACGACATTCTCGATCTGACCAAGATCGAAGCCGATCGCATGGCGCTGGAAGCCATCGAGATCGACGTGCACGAGATCGTCGAGCGCGTCGGCGGGACCTGGTCCGCGCGCGCCACCGAAAAGCAGATCGACTACGCCGTCGCGGTGGCCGAAGAAACGCCTTCGGTGGTGGTGGGCGATCCCACCCGCCTGTCGCAGATCGTGCATAACCTCTTGTCCAACGCCATCAAGTTCACCGAGCGCGGCGCCGTCTCGCTGAAGGTGTCTGCCGAACGCTTGGCGGAAACTCGCGCGCGCCTGACCTTCCGCGTCTCCGACACCGGCCCCGGCATCGCGGCGGAGGATGTGGAGCGCCTGTTCCAACCCTTCACACAGCTCGACGCCTCGTCCACGCGCCGCTTCGGCGGCACCGGCCTGGGCCTGACCATCTGTCGCCGTCTCGCCGGCCTGATGGGCGGCGAGCTCTCGGTCGAATCGGAAGTGGGCAAGGGCTCGACCTTCATCCTCACCATCGAGACCGACGTGCGCGCCTGGGCCCAGATGAAGATCGACGAGGAAGTCACCGCCGAGATCGACCAGGACCGGGTGATGCGCGTGCTGGTGGTCGAGGACCATCCGGTGAACCGCATGATCATCGAAGCCTGGCTGACGTCGGCCGGTCACGCGGCGGTGTCGGCCGAGAACGGCGAAGCGGCGCTGGCGCTGATGGCCGAGCAAGCCTTCGACCTGATCCTGATGGACGTGAACATGCCGGTGATGGACGGCCTCACCGCCACGCGCCGCCTGCGCGAAAGCCACAACAGCCCGAACCAGGAATCCCCGGTGGTGGTGCTCTCCGCCTCGGCCCGCGCCGAGGACCACGAAGCCGGCTACGCGGCGGGCGCCGACGCCTACCTGAACAAACCGATCGACTTCAAGGCGCTGGCGTCGGTGCTGAACCGCGCGGCCTTCGGCGGACGCGAACGGCTGCGCGAAGCGGCGTGAGACTCGTTACTGGGCGCCGGTGCATAGGCGAGCGTCGCTAGGAAGATTGAACCACGAACCACACGAACCACACGAACGAGACTGACCTTCGCGCGTCGCAGACGCGGCACGAATGGAAAGGCGCTTCGCGCCGAGGAGTCGCTGGGAATCGCGTTCGTGTGGTTCGTGTGGTTCGTGGTTCAACTCTTTCTTCAGCTGCTGCGCAGCGCCTTCGGCAGCAGCATGTTTGGGGTGAAGAACATCGCGGGAACGAGCAGGAAGATCGCGAGCGGGGCGTGGGGGTTTATGAAGGCGAGCGCGATCGAGAGGGTGTAGAGGCTCGCGCCCAGCAGGTTCTTCAGCTGGATGCCGCGATGGGCGCTCCGTTTGGCCGGGTCGGTCTCGTGACGCTGCAGCCAGGCGCGCATGCCGACGTAGCTCCACGCGGTCGTCGCGAGCACGGCGCCGTAGGCCGCCGCCGCATTGGTCGAGTTCGGATGTGCGCCATAGAACTCCGTCACCAGCGGGATCATCGACATGGCGAACAGCAGGATCATGTTGAGCCAGGTGAAGCCGGGCGCGAGACGTTTCAGATCGCGCGTCATGGCGTGGTGATTCACCCACATGATCGCCAGCACGAGAAAGCTCAGGCCGTAGGCGCCGAACTTGGGTCCGAACTCGGCGAGCGCCGCGCGGTCGAAGCCGTGGGCGAGCGCGTCGGGGACCTTCAGTTCCAGCACCATGATGGTGATCAGGATGGCGATGACGCCGTCGGAAAAGGCCTCCAGGCGGCCCTTGCCCGCGGTCGCGTCGGTGTCGGTTCCTGGCTCGCTCACCGCTGACTCCCCTGCAGAATCGTCGCCTCCGGCGATCTGCGACGTTAGAGAGGGCGGGATGCGGATGAAAGGCCGTCCATGAGCGTGCGCGACTTCGCCGAGATGCTGGACCGCGTGGCGCTGACGCCCTCGCGCAACGCCAAGCTCGTGCTGGTGCGCGACTATCTGAAGACCGCCCCCGATCCCGACCGGGGCTGGGCACTGGCGGCGCTGACCGGTGACCTCGTGTTCACCGCGGCCAAGCCGGCAATGATCCGCCGGGCGGTCGAGGCGCGGGTGGACCCGGTGCTGTTCGGCTGGTCGTGGGAGTATGTCGGCGACCTGGCCGAGACCGTGGCCCTGATCTGGCCGCCGGATCCGGCGCGCAAACCCAACCGAGAACCCGACCTCTCCGAGGTCATCGAGGCGCTGCACAATGCGACGCGCAACGAAGTGCAGGGCCTGATCGAGGGCTGGCTCGACGCGCTCGACGCCACCGGTCGGTGGGCCCTGCTGAAACTTCTCACCGGCGCCTTGCGCGTGGGCCTGTCGGCCCGGCTTGCCAAGACCGCGGCGGCGATGATCCGCCCCGCTCGCAAACCGCTGCCGCCGGACCCCGACGATCCCGCCGAAGAAGGCGCTGCGCTGCCTGCGGTCGACGTCGGTGAAATCGAGGAAGTCTGGCACGCGATCACGCCCCCCTACGCCGATCTGTTCGCTTGGCTGGAGGGACGCTCCGACCGACCGTCGGCGGATGCGCCGGGGCGTTTCCGTCCGGTGATGCTGGCGCATGCGGTGGACGAGGCCGTCGACTTTCAGAAACTCGACCCGAGGGCCTTCGCCGCGGAATGGAAGTGGGACGGCGTCCGCGTGCAGGCCGTGTGCGAAGGCGGGCTGAAGCGGCTCTATTCGCGGACCGGCGACGAAATCTCGAACGCGTTTCCCGACCTGATGGACCAGCTGAACTTCGACGCCGCGGTGGACGGCGAACTGTTGGTCGTGCGCGACGGCGAAACAGCGCCCTTCGGCGATCTGCAGCAGCGGCTGAACCGTAAGACTGTCGATGCGAAACTGATCCGCGCCTTTCCCGCCGGGATCCGCGCCTACGACCTGCTGTCGGAAAACGGCGAAGATCTGCGCAACCTGACTTTCGCAGAGCGTCGCATCCGGCTGGAACGCTTCGTCGCCGAGGTGAACTCGCCGCGCCTCGACCTTTCGCCGCTGGTCGCGTTCGAAAGCTGGGACGACCTCGCACAGCAACGCGCCGATCCAGCGCCCGGAGCCGCGGCCGAAGGCCTGATGCTGAAGCGCTGGGATTCGATCTACGAACCCGGCCGACCGAAGGGTCCTTGGTTCAAGTGGAAGCGCGATCCCTATCTGATCGACGCGGTCCTGATGTACGCCCAGCGCGGCCACGGCAAGCGATCGAGCTTTTATTCCGACTACACCTTCGGCGTCTGGACCGAGGACCATCAGCTGGCGCCGGTGGGGAAGGCCTATTTCGGTTTCACCGACGAGGAGTTGAAACAGATCGACAAGTTCGTGCGCGACCACACCATCGAGCGCTTCGGCCCCGTGCGATCGGTACGCGCCGACCGCGACTTCGGCCTGGTCTTCGAAGTCGCGTTCGAAGGCCTGCAGCGCTCCAGCCGCCACAAATCCGGCATCGCCATGCGCTTCCCCCGCATCAGCCGCATCCGCTGGGACAAACCTTCGCGCGAGGCGGACACGCTGGAGACGGTGATGGGTTTGCTTGCAAGGATGGAGGCTGGCGGCGGGCGCGTTTAGGAAGAAAGATTGCCCACGAAAAACACGAAAAGCACGAACGAGCTTCGTAAATCTTATGGGCGCGACCGACGAAGCAAAAGTGCCGCGCCTTCGGCTCGGCGATAGAGTCCGACCAACGGCGACCTGTTCTGAAGCGCGACCTCTTTTCGTGTTTTTCGTGGGCAATTCTTTTCTTAGAACGGCCAAGCCGCCGGAGCCGTCTTGCCGGCTCTGCGTTACGTGTTCATGTCTGCCAAACCCCTTGCGCAGCATGCCATGCCGCATGTCCAGTTGCTCGATCCCTCGACCCTGACCTGGGCCAAGGCGGCCGACATGGGCGGGGACCTGCTGGTCAATATCGCCATCGCGACGGTCATCGTCGTCGCCACGGTGTTCGCCTCGCGCTGGGGCGCGAAGTTGGTCGAGCGGGGGCTTGGCAAGCTCGGCTTTACGCGTCACGACCGGACGCTGCAGCTGTTCGGCGCGGGTGTGGCGCGCTGGGTGATCATCCTGCTCGGCTTTGTCGCGGTATTGCAGCGGCTGGGCGTGCAGACGACGTCGATCATCGCCATGCTGGGCGCCGCGTCGCTGGCGATCGGGCTGGCGCTGCAAGGCGCTTTGTCGAACGTCGCCGCCGGTGTTCTGATCCTGGTGCTGCGGCCCTATCACGTCGGCGATCTGGTCGAGATCGGCGGACAGACCGGCACGGTGCGCAGGCTCGACCTCTTCACCACCATCATCTGCACGCGCGACAACCGCCGCGTCGTCATTCCCAACGCCAAGGCGATGGGCGACACCATCGTCAACGACAGCACCTATGAGCGCCGCCGCGCGGACATCGAGTTCGAGGTGGCGCGCGACAGCGACATCGACCACGTGTTCGACGCCCTCATCCACACGGCCGGAACCGATCAACGCGTGCTGACGGATCCGGCCCCCTCGGCCAGCCTCACGGCCATCGACGACAGCGGCTTGAAGATCACCCTCTACGCCTGGGTGAAACCCGAGGATTGGTTCCAGGCGGGGCCGGCCCTGCGCAAGGCCGGCGTTGAAGCCTTCCGCCGCGAAGACATCCGCATCCCCTATCCGGTCCAGGTCGGCCTTACCCCGCAGGATCTGGAGCCGCACCCGCCGAAGGAGACGTCCCGGCCGCAGGTCGGACGGGCCTGAACTTGACGCTCGCGGCACGCCCTATACAGCGGCGCCATGCGCTACGACTTCACCTCGGACAACACGGCGGGCCTGGCGCCCGAGGCCTTCGCGGCGCTGCAGCGCGCCAACACGGGCTTCCAGTCGTCCTATGGCGCGGACGAGATCAGCGCGCGTTGCGCCGACCTGATCCGCGAGAAGTTACAGGCCGATGCGGAAATCCGTTTCGTCTTCTCCGGCACCGCCGCCAATGCGCTCGCTCTGTCGATGATCGCCCAGCCGTTCGAGGCGGTGCTGACGCACGAGCTTTCGCACCTGATCACCGACGAGGCCGGCGCACCCGGCTTCTTCGGTCACGGCGTCGGCCTGCGTGCGCTGAAGGGACCTTCGGGAACCATTGCGCTCGAGTCGTTGCTGGCGGCGCTTGCGGAGCCCCAGCCGGGCTATGTGCAGCCGCCCGGCGCGCTGTCGCTCACCCAGGCCAGCGAGTACGGCGCGGTCTATCGTGAGGAGACGCTGCGCAAGCTGATCGAGCCGTGCAAGCTGCGCGGCCTCAAGGTGCACATGGATGGCGCGCGCCTGGCCAATGCGGTGGCGGCGGGCTTCGATCCGGCGGACGTGGCGCGGCTCGGCGTCGATGTGCTGTCGCTGGGCGGAGCCAAGGCCGGCGGGTTGTGCGTCGAGGCGCTGGTGGTGTTCGATCGCGGGCTGGCCGCGCGCATCGACAACCGCTTGAAGCAGGCCGGCCAGGTCGGCTCCAAGACGCGGTTCATGACCGCGTCGCTGTTGGGCCTTCTGGAGACCGGCGCCTGGGAGGGTCACGCCGCCCACGCCAACCTGATGGCCAGGCGTCTGGAGGCGGCGATCCGCGAACGCACGCCCTTCCCGCTCACCCACCCGGTCGACGCCAACCTGGTCTTCATCCGCATGCCGGTCGAGGCGCACGCCCGGCTGCTCGAGCTGGGCTGGGCCTGTTACGACTTCTGGGAAGGCTCGATCCGCTTCGCCTGCTCCTGGGCGACCACGACCGGGGCGGTGGACGAGCTGGCCGAGGCGCTTTCCCAGGTCGCCTAAGAACTTCTTCGCGCGCCGGTCGTTGAAGGCCGAACGGAGAACTTGATGGAACGCTTCAAGGACAAGGTCGCCATCGTCACCGGCGCCAACGGCGGCATCGGTACGGCCATCGTCAAACGGCTGCTCGACGAGGGTTGCAGGGTCATCCTGGCGGTGCGCCGCCCGGACGCCGGCGAACGCGCCAGGGCGCAGGCGGCCGATGAGAATTCGCCCGAGTCCGTGGTCGTCGAATGCGACGTCTCCGATCCGGCCGACGTCGAGGCCTGCTGCGACGAGGCGATCAAGCGCTGGGGCCGGATCGACGCCATCGTCAACAACGCCGGGCTGATGGCGTTCAAACCCATCGTCGACCTCGATGAAGACGACTGGCTGACGGTGCTGAAGGTCGACCTGCTCGGCTGCGCCCACTTCATGCGATCGGGGTTCAAGCGGATGAAACCTGGAAGCGCGATCGTGAACATCGCCTCGATCCACGCGATCATGACGACGCCGGACGTGGCGCCCTACGCCGCCGCGAAAGCCGCCGCCGTCTCACTGAGCCGCTCCGGCGCCATCGAGGGCAGGCCGCTCGGCATCCGGGTGAACGCCCTGCTCCCGGGCGCCATCGATACGCCGATGCTGTGGGACAACCCGAACATCAAGTCCGGCGTTGAGAAGATCGACAAGGCCGACGTCGGCAAGCCCGAGGACATCGCGGCGGCAACCGCGTTCCTTGCGTCCGATGACGCGGCGTTCGTCACGGGCACAACGCTGATCGTCGATGGCGGACGGCTGGCGAGGCTCTAGGCGCTACCGTCGCAGGAAGAAGAATTGTCCACGAAAAGCACGAACGTGTTGTGATTCCGCTGATGCTCTTCGGCGCGAGCGCCCATCAAGTTGAAGCGCCTACAGCGCGGGCTTCAGCCTTTTCGTGTTTTTCGCGGGCAACTAATCTTTCTTCGTGGTCACGTCTCCGGCGGGTAGTGTTCCAGTTCGATGGTACGGCGGATGGTTTCGTCCAGGACGCAGTTGTTGGCGACGATGGTGGAGATCGAGCCCCAGTCGCTGTCCTGCTGCGCGGCGCACCAAGCGTCGCGGTAGGCGATCCAGGCGCGTTGGGCCGTTCTCAGGTTGGCCTTCTGACGGTCGTTCAGGTCGTCCATGATCTTCTGGTAGGTCGCGTTCAGCGCCTTGTCCTGGAGTTTGGTCTCGGCGTCGATGCAGTCGACCATCTCCATGGTCGAGCGCTCCATGCCCGGACAGGTCTTGAAGGTCTTGGAGTAGCGCGCCTCGACCTCGGGCGACCCGGCTAAGGCGGGAAACGCGGTCAGACACAGGGTCGCGGCTGCGGCGCTCAGCAACAGAATGCGCATGGTTGGGCCTCCCTGGACGGGAGGTTACTCCGACGTAAAGCCTCAGGCGAGACCGGCGCGACCGATGGCGTAGAAGCGGTCGGCGCGCTGTTTGCGCAGTTCGTCCGGAGACAGACCGTCCAGCGTCTTCAGCTCTTCCTCGACCGCGTCGCCGACGGCGTTGATCGCCGCCTGCGGGTCGGAGTGAGCGCCGCCGGCCGGTTCGGGAATGATGCGGTCGACGATCTTCAATCCGAGCAGATCGTCCGCGGTGATCTTCATCGCCGCCGCCGCGTCCTGCGCACGCGACCCGTCGCGCCACAGGATCGAAGCCGCGCCCTCGGGCGAGATCACCGAATAGATCGAGTATTCCAGGATCAGCACCTTGTTCGCCGCCGCCAGCGCGATGGCGCCGCCGGAACCGCCTTCGCCGGTCACCGTGGCGATCATGGGCACACCGAGCGTCAGGCCGCGTTCGGTCGAGCGCGCGATCGCTTCCGCCTGGCCGCGTTCCTCGGCGCCCACGCCCGGATAGGCGCCGGCGGTGTCGACAAACGTCAGCACCGGCAAGCCGAACTCCTCGGCCATGTCCATCAGCCGCACCGATTTGCGATAGCCCTCGGGCCGCGCCATGCCGAAGTTGTGCTTGAGACGCGTGGTCGTGTCCCAACCCTTCTCGTGACCCATCACCACCACCGCGCGCCCGCGGAAGCGGCCGAGGCCGCCGACCACCGCCTGGTCGTCGCCGTACTTGCGGTCGCCGCGCAGCTCGACGAACTCCGTGATCAGGCTCGCGACGTAGTCCATCAGGTGCGGGCGTTCGGGATGACGCGCGACCTGGGTCTTCTGCCAGGGGTCGAGTTTGGCGTAGGCCTCGCGGCGCAACTCGGTCGCCCGCGCGCGCAGCGCGTCCAGTTCCGAATCGATCGATCCCGCCCCGGCCGAATCGGAGAGCTTGCTGAGCTCTTCGATCTTGGCCTCGAGGTCGGCGATGGGCCGTTCGAACTCGAGATAGTGGCGGACCGCGGCCATGGAATCCTTACAGAACTGCGCCCTCGGGGGCCGGCGGAACCTAGGCGGTTGCGTCTTGGCGAACAAGCCGAAGCGCCCCTGACGGAGCCTTAACGCATGAGGGCTTCAGTCGTCCCGGGCCAGAGGGTGGGCCTTCTCCACCACCTCGCGCAGCCGATCCGAGGCCACGTGGGTGTAGATCTGGGTGGTGGCGATGTCGGCGTGGCCGAGCAGGGTCTGCACCACGCGCAGGTCGGCGCCGCCTTCCAGCAGGTGGGTAGCGAAGGCGTGGCGCAGCACGTGCGGGCTGACCTTGGCCGGATCGACTCCGGCCGCGAGCGCCGCTTCGTCGAGCAGTTGCGCGAAACGTCTGCGGGTCAGACGGCCGCCGGCGCCGCGCGAGGGGAACAGCCACGGGTTCGCCTTCTCGCCGTCGCGCACGAACGCGGCGCGCACCTCGAGATAAAGCTTCACCCCCGCGCGTGCGGCGTCGTTCAACGGCGCGAGACGGTCCTTGCCGCCCTTGCCGGTGACCACGAGATAGGCGGGATCGCGCTTCACCGCGTCGAGGCGCAGCGCGATCAGTTCCGACACGCGCAGGCCCGACGCGTAGAGCAGCTCGATCATGCAGGCGAGGCGCACGCCCTGTGGACCGTCCTTCGCAGCGGCGGCGGCGACAATCGATGTGATCTCGTCGAGCGTCAGAATTTTCGGCAACGGCCGTCCACGCTTGGGCGCATCGACGCGGCGCGAGGGATCCTCGCCGACCCAACCTTCGGTCATGGCGAAGCGGTAGAACTGGCGCACCGCCGAACGCCGCCGCGACGCGGTCGCCGGCGAGAGACCGCGCTTGGCGAGGTCGGCGAAATAGGCTTCGACCGTCGGCGCATCGGCGCCCATCAGTCCGCCGCGCGCCTTCAGAAATGCCTGGGCGTCGGCGAGATCGCGGCCGTAGGCGGCGAGCGTGTTGGGCGAGGCGTTGCGCTCGACCGTCATCATCTCGAGGAAGGCTTCGGCCTGTTCGGGGAGCGACACCGCTTACGGCCGCGCGAGCGTGACGAGGCCCTCGACCGCAACGGCGCGCGCTTCGCCGTTCAGGCCGCAGGCATGCAGGCCGCCCACGATCAGCGCGCGGTCGGCGGCGGTGAGGGCTAAGCCCTGTTGTAGGCCGACCGACAGCGACAGGATGATCGTCTCGCCCTGGCGATGGCCCACCGCCGCACGGGCGAGCGTCAAGGCGCGTTCGGCGGCGGTCTTGGCTGCAGGCGTATCGAAGGCCGTGAACTGGGCGCGCGCCTCATCGGAAATCGGTTCTCCCAGCGCCGCCACGATCAGGGCCGCGGCCTGCGCGCGCGCGCGCGCTTTCGCATCGCCCACGCCGCCGCGTTCGATCAATCGGTCGAGCACCGGACCGGCGGGCTTGCCGCCCTCCACCGCCATGATCGCGTCGAGCAGGGCGAGATCGAGCGGGCCCGACCCCGGCGCCTTGTCCTGTTCGATGCCGGCGCGCAGCGCACCGGCCGTGTCGAGGTCGCCCGCGACCGCGGCGGCGGTGGCCAGCAACACCGGATCGTCGATGGGCGCGTGCGCACGCACCGCCTGGGCGATGCCTGGCGCCGCCAGGCGGGACAGGGCGATGAAATCGTAGGGCGATTTGGCGCGCTTCACGAGCGCGCTCGCGGCTTGTCCCGCGAGGTTCGGATCGGCGCCTTGGGCAGCGAGCACCGACAACGCGGCCTCCGCTTCCGCGCCGGGTTTGGCGGCGAGGTCGGCGACGGTCGCGGTGGACGCGCCGGCGACCTGCGCATAGATCGGCGCGACAGACTTGGCCGAGAGCGCGCCGGTTCGCAGCGCGCGCGCCGCGGCTTCGGCGCGGAGAGCGGGCGCAGCGTCGGCATCGTTGGCGATGGCGGCGGCGATGGACGGCGCGGCTTCATCGAGCGCGGGCGCGGGATCCAGTTTCAGCCGCCGCGTGAGGGCATAGTTCAACGGGTCGGAGAGCGAAGCCCGCAGCGGCGACTTCTTGCTGGGCGGGGCGCCGAGCGCGGCCGAAGCCAGACGGTCGAAGCTCGCGTCCTTGCCGCCGCCCTGGCGCCAGAGATCCAGCGTCACCTGCGCCGCCGCCGGCTGGCCCGCGACCAGGCTGCAATAGACCCGCAGCTTCAGTTCGAACGGTGCGTCGCGGCCGTCCTGCAGGGCCTGGGCGGTCGCGCAGGCCTCATCGTCATGGCCGAGGACGAGCGCCGCCTCGGACTTGGCGCGGGATTGGGCCTCGCTGGCTTCGAGCGCCGAGGCGTGGGCCTGGATCGCCCGAGCGCCGCCCGCGTCCCCCAGCGCCAGAAGCGCGCGCACGCGAAGGCCCGCCAGCGCCTGGTCCCCGCCCGCGCCGTCGGGCGCATTCGCCCCGGTCGCCAGGGCGCGGCGCGCGATGGCCGCCAGCGCCGGGGTCAGGGGCCGGCCGTCGACCTGGTCCAGGGTCGCGCGCACCACCCCCGCCGAGCTTCCGCGCCAGAGGTCGCCCGGCAGACCGGTTTCCCGCCCCGGCGCCGACCACAGGTCCAAGGAGGAGAGGCTCTGGGTCTGGACCTGATCGGATTGCCGGATCGGCGCGGGCGTGGGGCCAGGGGTCATCGGGGTCTGGATCGTCGGGATCTGGGCCGTCGGGGTCTGGTCCTGGGCGATCGCCGTCCCCGCCAGGAGCAGGGCCAGAAGCGGCGAAAGAGTGGCGAGCCCGCCGAGGGATCGTGTAAAGGCCGAAAGGGTCAATGGACGCACTCCAGACTCGCCCCAAGTCGTCGCCGGCCGTTCTACCACGGCCCCCGGCCCCCGTGCGAAGCGCACAATGACGCCGTCCTCCCATTCTTTTGCGCTGGAGCTTTCGCAACGGACCATCGCGCTGGTGGGCCTGATGGGCGTGGGCAAGTCGAGCGTGGGCCGCCGGCTCGCCAAGACCCTGGAGATGCCATTCCACGACGCCGACGAGGAGATCGAGCGCGCCGCCCAGCGCACCGTCTCGGAGATCTTCCAGGACCTGGGCGAGACCCAGTTCCGCGACGGCGAGCATCGGGTGATCGCGCGCCTGCTGGCCGGGCCGCCGCACGTGCTGGCCACCGGCGGCGGCGCGTTCCTGCACGCGAAGACGCGCACGGTGATGAAAGAAAACGCTGTCACCGTCTGGCTGAAGGCGGACCTGGAGCTCCTGGCCCAGCGCGTGGCGCGGCGCGACACCCGGCCCCTGTTACGCGGCAAGGACCCGATCGAGGTGCTGCGCGTCCAGGCCGAAGCGCGTTATCCCGTCTATGCGGAGGCGGACCTGACCGTCGACTGCGGCGACGGCTCGCACCAGGCGGCGGTGGCCGCGATCATCCAGGCGCTGGAGGAACGGCGAAAGATATGAGCGGCGAACGCGTCATCGAAGTCGCGGGCGAGGGCTTCCGCTCCTACGAGGTGCGCGTGGGGCCGGGCCTGATCGCCGACGCCGGCGGCCACATCGCGCCGCTGCTGGCGAACCGGCGCACGGTCGTGATCACCGATGCGACGGTGGCGCCGCTGCACCTCGATCGCCTGCGGACGGCGCTGGCGCGCGCAAGTATCGACGTGGCTGCGCACGTGATCCCCGCGGGAGAAGCGTCGAAGTCGTTCGGTGAGCTGGAAAGACTGTGCGACCGGCTGCTGGCGGAGAACCTCGACCGCAGGGACGTGATCGTCGCGCTTGGCGGCGGGGTGGTCGGCGACCTCGCAGGGTTCGCGGCGGCGATCGTGAAGCGCGGCGTCGACTTCGTGCAGATTCCCACCACCCTGTTGGCCCAGGTCGATTCGTCCGTCGGCGGAAAGACCGCGATCGATACGCCGCGCGGCAAGAACCTGATCGGCGCTTTCTGGCAGCCGCGGCTGGTGCTCTGCGATCTCGACGCGCTGTCGACTCTGCCCGAGCGCGAGATGCGGGCCGGTTATGCCGAGGTGCTGAAATACGGCCTGCTCGGCGACCGCGACTTCTTCGAATTTCTCGAACGCGACGCCGGCCGGGTGCTGGCGCTCGACCCTGAAGCGCTCATTCGCGCGGTGGCGCACAGCGTCGAGATGAAGGCGGTGATCGTGGGCGAGGACGCGCGCGAGGCCGGCAAGCGGGCCCTGCTCAATCTCGGCCACACCTTCGGCCATGCGCTGGAGGCGGAAACCGGTTTCGGCGACGGGCTGCTGCACGGCGAGGCCGTGGCGCTCGGCTGCGCCATGGCCTTCCGTTTTTCCTCGGCCCAGGGACTTTGCCCGCCGGAAGACACGCGGCGCGCGGAATCCGCGATCGCGGCGGCGGGGCTGCCGATCCTGCTCGACCAGGCGCCGGGGGCGCCGTTTTCGGCGGAGCGGCTGATCGGCCACATGCTGCAGGACAAGAAATCCGAAGGCGGCTCGCTCGTCTTCGTGCTGGCCCGCGCGATCGGCCAGGCCTTCGTCGCCCGCGACGTCGACGCCGCCGCGGTTCGCGACCATCTCATCAAGGAGGGCGCACGGCCATGACCGTAGCCATGCTGGGCGTAGCACCGCTGATTCTGGTGCTGCTGTTCATTTCCGCAACCTTCTCCGCGGCGGAGACGGCGATGACCGGCGCGAGCCGCGGGCGCATGCACCAACTCGAGCGCGACGGCGACCGCGCCGCGCGGCGCGTGAACGGCCTGTTGGCCGATCGAGAGAGCATGATCGGCGCGGTGCTGCTGGGTCAGAACCTGATCAACATCCTGTCCGCGACCCTGGTCGGCCAGGTGTTCGAGAGCGCACTGCGCAAGCCGTGGAACGTGATCGTCTCGACCGTGGTGATGACCGGCCTGGTCTTCGTCTTCGCCGAGGTGCTGCCCAAGACCCTGGCGATCACCCAATCCGACGACGTTGCGCGGGCCTTGTCGATTCCCACCGCGTTCACCGTGCGCGTGTTGCAGCCGTTCCTGTTCACGGTGCAGTGGGTGGTGCGCAAGACGCTGCGCTTGTTCGGCGCCAAGGTCGACATGGAGACCGACGTGCTGGCCGCCCACGAGGAGATCCGGGGCGCGGTGGAGTTCCACCACGCCGAAGGCTCCGTCGAACGGCGCGACCGCAACATGTTCCGCGGCGTGCTCGACCTCGCCGAACGCGACGTGAACCAGGTCATGGTTCACCGCAAGAACATCTCCATGCTCGACGCCGACCTCGACGCGCCGACCCTGATCGAACAGGCGCTGGAGATCGGCCACACCCGCATTCCGCTCTATCGCGACAATCCCGAGAACGTGGTCGCGGTGCTGCACGCCCGCGACCTGATGCAGGCGCTGGCCCGCGCCGAAGGCCGCCTGGACCAGATCGACATTCCCGCGGTGGCGCGCGAGCCCTGGTTCATCCCCGAAACCACCAGCCTGAAGGGTCAGCTGAACGCCTTCCTGAAGGCGCAGAACCACTTCGCCCTGGTGGTCGACGAGTACGGCGCCCTGATGGGCCTGGTGACGCTCGAGGACATCCTCGAGGAGATCGTGGGCGAGATCGAGGACGAGCACGACGCGTCGCTGCCCGGACTGACGCGCCAGCCGGATGGATCGGTGCACGTGGACGGGACGCTGCCGATCCGCGACCTCAACCGCGCGATGGACTGGGACCTGCCCGACGACGAGGCGGTCACCGTCGCGGGCCTGGTCATTCACGAGGCCCAGACCATCCCCGATCCGGGCCAGACCTTCATCTTCTATGACCACCGCTTCCAGGTGCTGCGCCGCCAGCGAAACCAGATCACCGCCCTGCGCGTCTCGGCCCCGCTCGCTTCCGAAGGGAATAGCGACCTTGAATGATGCGCGCCGCCGCTGTGGCGCGCCTGATTCGATGCGCAACAATTATGGTCTCGTGGCGGTTGATCGAGCGCGCACGGAGAAGGTGTGGCCGTAAAACCTCACGGCTGTTCAGTAGAGGTTTGTGACAGCCTTTGTCATAGGGATGAAGGACAACCGTCATGATGGCCCGCTACGTCGCCCGGGATACCGCAGTCCTTTCGGGGACAGGGGCTAACTCAAGGACTCTCTCGTATGACCGTCAAAACCTCGCTGTTGCGCGGCGTTGCCTATGGCTCGCTGATCGCCGTGGCCCTGGGCGCCGCCGCCCACGCCGCCCCCGCCAAGAAGCACCATCGCGCCCACCACCACCACGCGGCGATGATGGCCAGTCCGAACGCCGACCTCGCCCAGGAAGTGGCTGAGCTCCGCGCGGAAGTCGGCAACCTGAAGGGCGCCGTCGCCCAGGCCAACGCCAACGCGCAGCAGTCCGCGCAAGCCGCCGCCGCCGCTCAGGAGCAGGCGCAGGCCGCCTCGGCCCAGTCGCAGGCCTCGGCCGACGACATCAAGCGCGTGCCGGGCATCATCGACGAAGACGTCAAGAAGTCGATTCCGAAGCCGAAGCCCTCGTGGGCCGACAACACCTCGGTGCACGGCACGGTCTTCGCCGACCTGTCCCACATCAAGCAGACGTCGAACGGCACGGAGCAGGCTCCGTCGGGCACCGGCTTCGACATCAAGCGGATGTACATCGGCATCGATCACAAGTTTAACGATGTCTTCTCCGCCAACCTGACCACAGACTTCCAGTACTCGTCGGGCGTGTCGGCCACCGAACTCTACGTCAAGAAAGCCTACCTGCAGGCCAAGCTGTCGGACGCATTGGTGATCCGCGCCGGTTCGGCGGACCTGCCCTGGATTCCCTTCGTCGAAGACCTCTACGGCTACCGCTACGTTGAAAACACCCTGATCGACCGCACCAAGTTCGGCACCTCGGCCGACTGGGGCCTGCACGCCGGCGGTAAGCTCGGCGGCGGCCTGTTCAACTACGCGGTGTCGGTCGTCGACGGCGCCGGCTACAAGGCTCCGGGCACCGGCGGCGCCAACCCGACGGTCGGCCGCTCGCAGCGGATGGACATCGAAGGCCGCGCCAACCTGAACTGGGACGGCTTCGTCCTGGGCGTCGGCGGCTACGACGGCGACCTCGGCAAGGACGTGGTCGGCACCGTGGTTCACCACCACGCTTCGCGCTTCGACGCGGTCGCCGCCTACGTGAATCCGAAGTGGCGCGCCGGTGTCGAATACTTCTCGGCGACGAACTGGAATAACGTGACCACCACCGCGACCGACAAGTCCTCGGGCGAATCAGTCTGGGGTTCGTTCAAGTTCATGCCGGAGTTCGGCGTGTTCGGCCGCTACGACTGGGTCGACCCGACCAAGAACTCGGCGCCGACCAAGCGCGACCACTACTACAACCTCGGCCTGAGCTGGGAGCCGGCGCAGATCGTCGACATCTCGCTGGTCTACAAGCGTGACAACGTGACCAACGGCACGCTGGCGACCTCGAACGGCACGATCGGCGGCAGCCACTCCGGCGACTACGACGAAGTCGGCCTGTTCGCTCAGTACAAGTGGTAATCCTCTCTCACCACTGATCGGTGACCGAACTAAGGTAGGGCCGCGTCGCAAGACGCGGCCCTTTCCTTTTGCGGATTACAGGGTTCGCGTGGCGATCGTTCCCGGGCGGGCCGGAGCGCATGCGCCTCTTGGCCGCCATCGAAGACGCAGACTCGATTTCAGGCGCCGCCGAGACCTGCGGCCTGACCTGTCGGGCGTCAGGTCAGGTGAGCGTCAGGTCAGGCGCTTGCGCATCAGCTGCGAGAGCGTGTCGATCGCCGTCACTGCGACGACGATGACCACCGCGATCATCGAAACCTCGCGGTAGGCAAAGGCCTGCAGATTCTCGAACAGCAGCTGGCCGATGCCGCCGGCGCCGATGAGGCCGAGGATGGTCGCGGAGCGGGCGTTGGATTCGAATCGATACAGGCCGTACGACGTCCACAGCGGCCCCACCTGCGGAATCACCCCCCACAGCACCTCGTGAAAGCGCGTGGCGCCGGTGGCTCGCACGCCCTCGATGGGCCCCGGCTCGACCGCCTCGACCGCTTCCGAAAACAACTTTCCCAGCACGCCGCCGGTGTTGAGCGCCAGCGCCATCACGCCCGCGAAGGGGCTCAGCCCTACCGCGACGGTGAAGAAGACGCCGATGACCAGGTCCGGCACCGCGCGCATGGCGTTGAGCAACCAGCGCATCGGCTGCACGATCCAGAACGGCGCGATGTTGCGCGAGGCGAGCAGGCCCATCGGGATCGCAATCACCACTGCGAGGAAGGTGCCCCACAGCGCCATCTCGATGGTGAGCCACATGGCCTTGGCGTAGACCGCCCAGTTCGCCCAATCCGGACGCGTGAAGTCGGCGCCGTAGGTCCGCATGTTCTCGGAATTGCGGAACAGCAGCGTGGCCTTGAACATCTCGGTCGGCATGAAGCCGATGACGAGCACGGCCGCGATGCCGCCCCACAGCAAGAGGTCGAACACGCGGGCGCCGAGCGCACGGGTCGGCGGCGGAGGCGGCGCGGAGGGGATGGCGGGCGAGGTCACTTCGACGCGGGCGCCGGAACTGAATCAACGGCGGGCGCGGCGGTCGGCTGGGCGCCGGCGGCGACCTTTTCCTGCTGGATGTCGGCGAGTTCGGCTTGCGCCGCCTTCACGTCGGTGTCCTTGTGGGCGTTCCTCGCCGCGATGAGCTTCTCGGTCGCCTCCATTTCGCGCACAGGCAGCAGGAAGCTGTCATCGGCGGGCTGGAAGCGGCCGAAGTGCAGCGACGCCAGGATCTTCCGCTGGCGCTCGCCCTCGGCGCCCGGCGCCGAGCCGTAGCTCAAAAAGAACGAGCGCAGCTTTTCCTTGATCTGCGGGTCGAGGTCCTTGCGCCAGACCACCGGGTCTTCCGGCAGGCGCGGCGAGGTCCAGATCACCTTCACCTTGGCGGCGATGTCCGGACGCGACGCTTTCAGCATGGTGATGGCGGTCGAGTTGTTGGTCGCCGCATCGACCACGCCGTTGGCCACCGAAAACAGGTTGGCCTGGTGGTTGGCCGAACGCACCGTGCGGAAGCAGGTCTGCGGGTCGATGTTCCTGGGTCCGAACAGATAGGTCATGGGCGCCAGCGTGCCCGAAGTCGAGCGCGCGTCGCCGAGGCCGAAGGACAGGGACCGGTCGCACGTCAACAGGCGATCGAGCGTGATGCCGCTGTTGGCGTTCACGATGATCACCGAGTTGTAGCCGCTGACCCCCGGGGTCGGATCGGTGGAGTGAGCGAACACTTCGCCGCCGCCGCGGCGCACCGCCTCCAGCCCCGACAGGTTGGAGAACCAGCCGAGCTGAACCTGTTTGAACCGCATCGCCTCGATCAGGGCGGTGTAGTCCGACGCGAAGTACGGCTTGATGTTCAGGCCGGTCTGCTTGCGCATGTCGCTTAGGAACGGCGCCCATTCCTTCTCGAGATTCTGTGAGTTCTCGGTCGAGAGGATCGAGAAGTTGATCACCTGCGGATTGTTGGAGTCGCCGTTCTGGCAGCCGCTCAAGGCGAGACCGGACAGCGAAAGACCCAAGGCGGCGATCGCCGCCAGCGCCCATCGGCGCAGCCTGTGTTCAGTCACCGGATCGATCCTTCCCAGAACGCGTCCTCGATTTCGGGACCATAGATTTCGACGAGCTTATCGTGTTTGAGCCCGGTCGCCGGACCGTCGTAGACCAGCTTGCCGCCCTGCAGCGCGAGGATGCGGTCGCAATAGCGCAGCGCATAGTCCACCTGGTGCAGGGTGACGATCACCGCCACCCCGTCCTGTTGGTTCAGCTCGACCAAGAGATCCATCACCCGGCGCGCCGACACCGGATCGAGCGAGGCGATTGGCTCGTCCGCCAGCACCGCCTTGGCGCCCTGGACGATGGCGCGCGCGATGGCGCCGCGCTGCTGCTGACCGCCGGAGAGTTGCGAGGCGCGCTGGCCCGCGAAGTCGGCGACGCCGACACGCTGCAGCGCAGCCATGGCCTTCGCTTTCTCCGCCGCCGGCCAACGGCCGAGCACCCCGGCGAAGCGACCGTAGCGGCCGAGGCCGCCCAGCATGACGTTGGTGAACAGGCTGAGCCGACCGACCAGGTTGAACTGCTGGAAGATGAAGCCGAGCGAGGCGCGCGCCTTGCGCACCTGGCCGGAGACGCGACCGTTCTTCTGCACCGTCAGACCGAAGGCCTCGATCCGGCTCTCGCGGCGGTCGAGCACGACCAGGCCGGAGATGGCGCGAAGCAGGGTCGACTTGCCGGAGCCCGACGGGCCGATCAGGCCCACCATCTCGCCGGGGGCGACCTCGAAGGAAACCTGGTCCAGCGCCAGGCGCTTGCCGTAGGCCTTGGAGGCGGCATGGACGAAGGCGGCCGGGATTGGCGCTGTCGCGGACGTCGATCCCACGCTCGAATCCTCCCCCTGCGGCGATTTGGAATCGCCCACGCGGGCGACGGTTTTATGACGATCCGGGCCCGGAAATCCACGGAATCCGGCCGGTTACGGGAATCGGGGTCCCGGCGGGGCCGGAGCCTGTGGATAACCGAATACGGCTGTTTACGAATCAAGGGGTTTACAGGGGGGGCCAATCCCCTTATTTGGCGCGGCTCCGGCGGACCCCGGGACACTGGAAACGCTGCTAACGCCGGTCTGGGTTCAACAACTAAACGGGGGTTGCGTGAGTTGTCTCACCACCATACGCCCCTGGACCTGGTCCGAAAGCGGTCCCCGGAGCGTCCGGTCGCCCTTGTGCGCCCAGACGCGGTGGCCGTAGCGGCACGCTGGTTCCAGGACAAGCTCCAAGGCGAAGTCTTCTACGCGGTCAAGGCGAACCCTTCGGCATGGGTCATCCGTACCCTGTGGGACGCCGGCATCCGTAGTTTCGACGTCGCGTCGTTGCCCGAAATCGAACGCGTCCGCGAGGTCGCGCCCGACGCCAGGCTCGCGTTCATGCACCCGGTGAAGAGCCGGGCGGCGATCAGCGCCGCCTACTTCGACCACGGCGTTCGGACCTTCGCGCTGGATACCCACGACGAGCTGGACAAGATCCTCGACGCCACCGGCGGCGCGAAGGATCTGAACCTGATGGTTCGCCTGGCGGTGGACGGCGCCAGCGCCGCCTACAGCCTCTCCGGCAAGTTCGGCTGTCCGATCGATCAGGCCCCGTCGCTTCTGCTCGCCGCGCGTCGCGCGACCAGTGAGCTGATGGGCGTCACCTTCCACGTGGGCTCCCAGTGCATGCGCCCGTCGGCTTACCAGGCGGCGATGGCCCTGGCCTCGCGCGCCCTCACCCGCGCCGGCGTGTTCGCCGATGTCGTCGACGTGGGCGGCGGCTTCCCCTCGATCTATCCGGGCATGCATCCGGCCGATCTCGACGAGTACCTGGACGCGGTGCACCGCGGCTTCGCCGAGATGAACGTGCACGAGACCACCGAGCTGTGGGCCGAACCCGGCCGCGCCCTCGTCGCCGAAGCGTCGTCGATCCTGTGTAAGGTGGAACTGAGAAAGGGCGACGCCCTTTACCTCAACGACGGTTCCTACGGCGGCCTGTTCGACGCGACGCACGTGAAGTGGCCGTTCCCGGTGAAGCTCGTTCGCGACGGAGACATCTCGTCCGACCTCAAACCGTACCGCTTCTACGGCCCGACCTGCGACTCCATCGACATGGCGCCGGGGCCGTTCTGGCTGCCCGCCGACATGCGCGAAGGCGACTACGTCGAGATCGGCATGCTAGGCGCCTATGGCGTGGCGATGTCGACCGGCTTCAACGGCTTCGGCGATCACGAAACGGTCGAGGTGGGCGATGCGCCCATGGCCTCGATGTACGGCCTCGCGCCGCGCGCCATCCCGATGCCGCGCACCGAGGAGGACCGCAAGGTCGTGCGCTTCTCTCGCGTCAAGGGCGGCAAGCGGCGTCGCCGCAAGTAATCCCGTCCACGGAACTACTGAATCTGCGCCGGCCCGTCGCTCCGTCCGGGCCGGCGCATTGCTTTTGCGACGGGCGCTCAGCCGTTAGGAGCTTCGAACGATGAACGCCAAACCTCCCGCCAACGCGAAGGCCGAACTGCTCGCCAACGTCGTCGAGCACGTCGACATCACCTCTTACGACGCCCGCCCGATCATCGATTCCATGCGCAAGATGTCGTTCAGTTCGCGCGACACTGCGCGGGCGGCGGACATCTTCAACATGGCGCTGGAGGACCAGAATTGTTCGCCCTGGCTGACGCTGGCGGGCTCGACCTCGGCCGGCGGCTGCATGCACGTCTACCGCGACATGATCAAATTCGGCATGATCGACGTGGTGGTCGCCACCGGCGCCTCGATCGTCGACATGGACTTCTTCGAAGCGCTCGGGTTCAAGCACTACCAG
>DASZMV010000004.1:0-1614 GCA_035551675.1 Caulobacteraceae bacterium
GTCGCCTTCGCTGATGGCGCGGTCCTCGCCGAAGATGACGATGCCGACGTTGTCGCGCTCCAGGTTCAGGGCCATGCCCTTGACGCCGGCCTTGGTGAACTCGACCATTTCGCCGGACTCGACCTTGTCCAGGCCGAAGACCCGGGCGATGCCGTCGCCGACCGACAGCACCTGGCCGACATCGGAGACGTCGGCCTCTTCGCCGAAATTGGCGATCTGGGATTTGAGGATGGCCGAAACTTCGGCGGCGCGGATGTCCATTGGCTACGCTCTCTTCAGGGCGAATTTAAGGGAGTCGAGCTTCGACTTCAGCGAAGCATCGTAGAGGCGCGAGCCCACGCGCACCTTGATGCCGCCCAGGATGGCGGGATCGACGCGGGTCTCGATTTCGGGGTCGGCGCCCAGGGCCTGGCGCAGCGCCGCGGCGAGGCCGGAGGTCTGTGCCGGGCTGAGCGGTATGGCGGTGGTCACCTGGGCCGCGACCACGCCGCGCCAGGCGGCGACCAGCGCGTCGAAGGCGGTGATCACGTCGCGCAGCGACGAGGCGCGGCGCTGGCCGGCCAGAAGGCCGAGGAATTTCTTGGTCAGGGCGCAATAGCCGGCGCGGTCGGCGAGCGCGGTCAGGCCCTTGCCCTTGGCCTCGGCGTCGAACACCGGCGAGGCCAGAAGGATGCGCAGGTCGGCGCTTTCGGCGATCATGGCCTTCAGCGACTTCAGATCGGCGCTGACGACCGCGATCTCGCCGGCCTCTTTCGCCAGATCGAACAGGGCCGATGCATAGCGCGCGCCCACCTCGCCAGCCTTGGAATCGTTGGCCACTCTTTAATCCGCCAGTTTTAAGTCCGCCGAGCCGCCCGGCGAAGACCCGCGAGCGACCTAGAAAGGCTTGAATGCACTTGGGAAAGCGCGCGGGCCTACGGAGCAGATAAACACCCCCAGCCCGAAGCCGCGCGCCTGATAGCACGCGCTGTTTTGCGTCGCAACCAAGGCTGGGGCGGCTATCTGCTCTCGAAAGGAGCCGGCGCCGCATTGCCCCACGTGAGCGAAAGTCTTATGTGTATGACAGGGACAATGGATACACACGATGCGAACCAATATCGTTATCGAAGACGCCTTGATGGATGAAGCCCTCAAGGCCACCGGACTGAAAACCAAACGCGAAGCGGTCGAGCTGGGCCTGCGCACCCTGGTGCGGTTGCGCCGCCAGGAAGAAATACGCCGGTTCCGCGGCAAGCTCGCTTGGCAGGGCGACCTAGAAGCCATGCGGCTGGATAGATGACGCTGGTCGATTCCAGCGTCTGGATCGACTACTTCCGGGGCGTCGCGACACCGCAAACCGACCGCCTCGATGTGTTGCTAGGCGCTGAACCGCTGGCGACCGGCGATCTGATGTTGGCCGAGGTTCTTCAAGGCTTTGACAGCGACCGCAGCTTTAATAGCGCTCTGCGTTTGTTAACGTCATTGTCGGTGGTGGACGTCGCGGGCGCGGACATCGCGGTGCAGGCGGCTCGCAACTTCCGCGCCCTCCGCACGCGCGGGGTAACCGTGCGAAAGACTATCGATACGCTAATCGCCACGCGCTGCATCGAGAGCGGCTATTCGCTTCTCTATAGC
>DASZMV010000005.1:0-138187 GCA_035551675.1 Caulobacteraceae bacterium
ACCATGCGGTCCCTCGCAGGCGCCGCGTGTCGATTTTCGTCCAGGTTGGCGTCGGTTGGCGGGACCGGCCCTGCGCTCGGGGGGAACTTGGTGCGCAGAACCGGTCCACGCCGGTCGGGGAGAGTAGTCAGCCACATTGGCCACAGCGGAAAATAAGCGATGAAAATTAATGTAGGTTTAAAATAGCAATATATCCTGGATATCATCCTCTCATTAGCATTAATAAGACGTGAATATTTCAGAACTTTAGGAGTACACTTCTCACCTAACGCATTTATTACCTTATACTTCGAGCTTATATCCAAGCATCTTTGAGTACTATACTTCGCAATTCGGCTCTCTCGGGGATTTGCGCGACAAAATACCACTCCCCTTCTCGTTGCACATTTCCCCCACCACGTGCATAGAGCGTGAACATGCGTCGCGGGAAAGAGCTTGGTTCTTGGTGTCGTCGCTCAGCAAGGTACAGGCGTAATGCTTTTCCGGAACAGCTTCCTGGCCGCGGTCGACAGCCGCGATTTCGCGTCCTTGTCGCCCCACCTTCGAGAAATGTCGCTCGACGAGGGACAGACGCTGAGCGCCCTCGGGGCGTCGTTGGAGACAATATACTTTCCGAGCAGCAGCGTGATCGCCGCGGTCGCCGACGCCGGCGATGACCACTGGGTGGAAGTATCCTCCGTCGGCAACGAAGGCGTTGCGGGGCTATCGCCTGCGATCGCCGATCGACCCGCGTCAACGCGGATGACCGTGCGGATCGGAGGCGGCGCGATGGCGATGCCTGCGGCGACTTTTCGAGAGACGGCGCTAGGCAGCGCGCGGTTGCTGAATCTCGCGCATCGTTTCCTGCAGATGGACATCGAACGCGCCGAACTCTCCGCGGCGTGCTGGCCTTCGCATCTCCTGCCTGCCCGTCTCGCGCGCTGGCTGCTGGTGAGCCAGGATCGGGTGGACAAGCCGGTCATTCACCTGACGCAGGACGCCATCGCGATGATGACCCATGCGCTCCGCGGTTCGATCAGCCACGTGGCGAGCGAATTCCGCGAGGCCGGTCTGATCCAGTACAGCCGCGGCCAGATCGAAATCGTCGACCGCCCCCGGCTGGAGGCCCTCGCCTGTTCCTGTTACCGCAACGATGTGCGGTGGCGCGAGCGCAACGCACTCTAGGCTCCGGACGACGCCAAGGCTTGCGCCGTCGGTTCAGGCCTGCTCCGCCGAACTCTCTCTGCGACGCCGGCCGGCGCGCGCACGAAGAAGGTAGAGCCTTTTCCCGGTTCGGACTCGCACCAGATCGTCCCCTTCTGCGCATGAATAGCTTTGCGCGCCAGGGTGAGGCCAAGTCCCGTTCCGGAATATTCCTTGGCCGTATGGAGCCGAATGAGGGGGTCGAAGATCTCGGTGACGAACCGTTGCTCGATGCCGATACCGTTGTCCTTCACCGCGATGGTCCACCCACGGTCCTGCTGTTTCACTATCAGCTCGACGCGTGGCGACTTGCTCTTGTTGTAGTGGAGCCCGTTGACGATGAGATTCTGGAACACCTGGGTCATCAGGGCCTCGTCGCCGAGGATGACAGGCAGCTGCTCGGGGATGACAATTTCGCCCCCGCGCTCCGCCAGATAAGGGGCAAGCGTCAAGCGGAGGTCATCCAGCACGTCCTCGAGCCGGATGTCCAAGAGCGTCGGGGCGCGGTTCAGGAGCGTGTATTGCGACATCACGTCGACCAGCCTCGCGAGCCGGACCGCAGCGTCGCCGAGAAATTTCAGATGCCCTCGAAGCTCTTCATCCTGGTTCTCGGCAAGGCCCTCCCGGACCAGGTCGCTGAAGGTCGTGATCTGGCGGATCGGCTGTTTGAAATCGTGCGCCAGCGCGTAAGCGAAGTTCTGCAAGTCCTCGCGCTGTTCATCGATCAACCGCGCCTGCGAACTGGCGTGGATGGCGCGGGTGACCGCACGCTCAATCGAGTCGGGGGTGATGCGGGACTTCGGAATATAGTCCGAAACACCGTTCCGCAGCGCTTCCGCCGCCAGCATCTCGTCACCGAAGCTGGTCATCAAGACGGTCGGGAGATAGCAGTGCATGGCCTTGAGCGCCTGGGCAAGCATCAGGCCGTTCATGCCCGGCATGTCGTAGTCCATCAGGACGCAATCGTAACTCCGCGCCTCGCACAGCGCCTTGGCCTCGAGCGGGTCCGACGCGTCCTCCATCTCGGCGTCGGGAAAGGCCTCGGACAGGGCGGCGGCCATCAACCGGCGCTCGATTTCGTTGTCGTCAACGACGAGCAGACATTTTCGATGAGTCATCGTGCGTTCTCCCCGCGCCCTCCGCAGCATCAGCGGCGGCAGAAACCTTGGGTAGGCTCAGCTCGACACAGGCGCCGCCGTCGCGATCGATAAACTGTACCTCGCCGCCGTGCCGGCGTGCGATACGGCGACAGACCGCCAAGCCGACCCCGGCGCCGGGAATGCCTTCATCGCCGCTGGCGCGCCGAAACATCATGAATGCCTTGTCGCGGTAGGCCTCGTCGAGGCCGCGGCCGTTGTCGCAAATCCGCACCCGCCACATCTGGTCAGTGTGCGCCGCGCACGCTTCGATGCACGACGAGACGCCGGGACGGCGGAATTTTACGGCGTTTTCCAGCAGGCAAACGATCGCCTGGGTAAACAACTTCGGATCGGCGTACACGTCGCCCAGCGGCTCGACGAGAAGCTCGCAACCGGCCTCGCGCAACCCCTCGACGCCAAAGGCCGCCAGTCGCACCGCGAGCGCGCCGTCCAGCACCTTCGGCTCGAGCGGCGCCCGCTGGACGCAGACATAGGCGGTCAGTTCCTGCAATAGGGTTCGAGCGCTCTCCGACGCCGCACGAATGCAGTCGAGGCTGTCTTTCGCACGCGGGCTGAGGTCGCCCCCAAGTTCCTTTTCAAAGAGCTTCGAGAACTCGGTGATCTGGCGAAAACACGCCCCCACGTCGTGGGCGACCACATAGGTGAAGTCCCGGAGCTCCTTCTCCAGCGCCGCGGTGTCGCTCGAAACGGGGGGCGCAAAGGCGTTCGGCTCACGCATGGGACGCTTCGATCCCGCAGGTGTCGGCGTCGGCGAGTACGACCACCGAGAACCAAAACGATTCAATCGACCGGACGATCTGCTGGAGCTGGTCCATGTCGACGGGCTTGACGATATAGCCGTTGGCGTGGAGCTGGTAGCTCTTCAAGATGTCGATCTCGGCCTTCGAGCTGGTGAGGACCACGACGGGTATGGTCTGCAGCGACGGATTCGATTTCACCGCCTGCAGGACCTCTCGCCCGTCCATACGGGGCAGATTGAGGTCGAGAAGGACAAGATCCGGGCGCGGCATGTCCGCGTACACGCTCTCGCGACGCAGCATGCGCATGGCCTCCTCGCCGTCGCTCGCCACAGCCAGTCGGTTGCGGAGCTTGGCCATGCGAAGCGCCTCCTTGGTGAGGAGGACGTCGCCGTAGTTGTCCTCCACCAGGAGGAGTTCAGCCGGTCTGCCGGAGCGTTCGATCGTCGTCGGTGTCATCGGATTCATCACATTCCTTGTTGGAATAGGCGGCGATGGTAAAGCTGAACGTCGAGCCGCCTTCCGGACCGGACTGGACGGCCATCTCGCCGCCGAAGCCCTCCACGATCTTCTTGCAGATCGCCAAGCCCAATCCGGTGCCGGAATAGTGTCCCTTGCCGTGGAGTCGCCGGAACGGTTCGAAGATCTGCTTGTAGTGGACGGCGTCTATGCCGATGCCGTTGTCCCGCACGCAGAACCGCCACAGCTCGTCCTCGCGCACGACCGAGACGTGGACGAGCGGAGAGACGCCGGGCGCCACATATTTCACCGCGTTGCCGACCAGGTTTTGCATCAGGCGGATGAAGCGGATCGGGTTGCCATAGAGGTTCGGTAGCCGGCCTCGGGTGACGCGCGCGTCCGAGGATCTGATGGCCTCCATGAGGTTTTCGCAGACCTGATCCAGACATTTCCCGGCGTCGAACCACGTGAGGCGTTCGGCCTCGCTGCCCAGACGACTGTAATCAACCAGGTCGTCGAGCAGGATCTGCATCTGGCTGGCGCCGGAAACCACCAATGAAATGTATTCGCGGCCCTTCTCATCCAGCTTGTCGCCGTATTGCTGCTGGAGAAGTCCGCAGAAGGCTGAAACCATGCGCAGGCACTCGCGGAGATCGTGCGACGCCACGTGGGCGAAGTGCGCTCTTTCTTCGTTGGATTCCACCAGCTCCGAGATCAGCCTTTCGCGCAATTCGTTGGCGCGACGCCGTTCTGAGATGTCGCGCAGAATGGCGACGAAATGGCTCACCGCCTCGAAGGGCGCCTCGCCGAGGGTCAATTCGATGGCGAAGGTGTCACCGGTTTTCCTGCGCGCGAGGAATTCGCGCTTGGCGCCCATCACCTTGCGCAGGTCGCGCTTTGGATCGCCCTCACCGCGGTCGTCCTGAGCCTGGTCAAAGACGCCGGGCATAAGCATGGAAACGTTTTGGCCGAGCACCTCAGGCGCCTCGTAGCCGAACATCCGTTCGCACGCCGGATTGAACAGGGTCACGATTCCCGCATCGTCGATCAGGATGATGCCGTCGACCGCGGTCTCTACGATGGCGCGGAGCTTGGATTCAAACACCGCCCGCACCGCCCTCCCGGCGGGGTTGAGAGACTGTCCAGGCCCATGGATCGCATCCGGCCGTCTTCAAGGACCAAATCCCCAGCAATCGTTCCAGGTATTCGAAGGTGCAGTTCAATTGCTACGTTTCGGTTAAGCTAGCAAGATGATTGAGGTAAGTGTTGAGTTAGTTTGCAACTGTTGGTGTAGGCGACGTGACACATATCATGTTAAACATGTCCATGTTTATGCATAGTCGCTGCGTCAACCTTACATTAACAAGTCTTACCTATTATTTGCTGAGGATCACGGAGATCTATTTATGGAACTCAGTGTTGTTCCCGGCGACGTTGTTCCCGGTGATGTTGTTCCCATAGACCATACGGCTCACGCGAAGATGCGAGAGCCGGACGGTGAGATCGCGGTCCGGCGCGTCTGGACGGTCAATGTTCTGTTGGTCGACGACGATCCGGGCGATACGGCGCTGATCATGGACGTTCTGAGGCGCGATCCTCAGGTCAGCTCCGCCAAAGCGACGGATGCGCCGGAGTTCGCGCTGCGGCAGATCAAGTTCGGTCGTCTGAAACCCGATCTGATCCTGCTCGACATCCGCATGCCTCGGCTCGACGGTTTTACTTTCCTCGAACGGTTGCGCGAGATTCCCGCCATGGCGCGCACGCCGGTGGTTTTCCTGACGACCTCACGCCTGCAAAGCGACGTGTTGCGGACCAAGGGCTCCACCGCGTCGCTCTATGTGGTGAAGCCCGACAGTTACACAGATCTGCAGACGCGCCTCTGTGGCGTCTTGCGGCGCGCCGTGTCAGGGCGCTGGGGACATTGACCATGAACAGAATCGCGCCAGCGCTATCGGACGACTCCACCGGTCCCGGCCTGTGCGTCTTGATGGTCGAGGACAGCGACGCGGACGCCTATCTGATCGAGCGCGCGCTTTTCGACAATCCGCGCGTCGCAAAGATCGTGCGAGCGCGGGATGGCGAGGAGGCCCTGGACCTGGTGCAGCGAGCCGAAGTGGTCCCGGACGTCGCCTTGATCGATCTTCATATGCCGCGCATGAACGGCTTCAATCTGCTCGTCGCCCTGGCGGGGCATGCGGACGCGGACTTTCCCGCGATCGTGCTCACCTCGTCGTCGATGCCTCAGGACGCGGCGCGTTGCCGCCTGCGACGGGCCGTGCGCGTGGTCATCAAGCCCGACACGGTGGTTGAGTTCCATGCCGCGCTGGCGACGGCGATTGACGCCGTATGTCCCTGGACGCCAGTCGTTGAACCGAAGCCGCGCCCGCGCCGGACGCGCACCCTGACCTTCCGACCGGACGGTTTGGCGGATTGCTGATCAACCCCTCTCGATCGACCGGAAGCGGGCGCGAGGAAGCGAGAGAGATCCTCTGCCAACCGCTTAAGACGAAGCCGATCGACGGAACGCCGCCGCCAGGTTCGGGCAGTCAGGTGCGAAACAGCAGATCGAGTATCTGAGCTTTCCAAATCTCGATTGCGCGTCCGATGGCCGCCGTGTTCGGGTTGCGAATATACTCGACGGTAAGGCCGCGCGTTATGGCGTTGTTGAGCACCTGCAGGCTCTGGGACGTTTCGTCGTCGCGAACGCCCGCGGCATGAAGGATCGTGTGGCCCCAAAGACGGACGCGGCGGTCGAAGCGACGGGTGCTGGGCGCGAGCTCCCTGTCCAGGTCGGGATTGTTTCGGCGCGCCAGGTGAAGCTCGAGCAAGGCCGCCATTTCCGGCCGGCTGGCCAAGTCGAAATTGGCGTCGAGCAGATTGGCCATGGATTCGCGCGGCGTCGTACCCCGCCGGATGGCGTCGCTATAGACCTCGATCCGATAGGCGGAGAGTTCGGCGGCGACCGCCGCCATGAGTTTCGCCTTGGAGGGAAACTGATGCTGGATGGCGCCCAGGCTCATCCCCGTGGCGTCGCGGATCGCGTGCATGGTGGCGCCCGAATAGCCCTGGGCGCAAAGCACGTCGCGGGCGGCCTCGATCACCTTGGCGCGCGTCGCGGCGCTCCGTTGGGCCTGGGTCAGTCGGGGTTTGAAGGCGATCGTCGTCATGGTGCGGGCGTTATGGTAGCGGTCTCCTGTCTCGCAGGCGAGGCGCCGGATCGGAACCGGGCCGAAGGGGGCCGCGCGACCAGGACGGCCGCGCGGCGGTTGACTGCAACACTCAATATTTCACTGACAGTTCGGCGCCGAACGTCCTGGGCTGGATGATGCTGATCGTCCCGCCCGGCTCGAGGCCGCCGCTCGTCATATAGGTGGCGCCCGAGCTCGAATAGCTCGTGATCCCGCGCGCGTCGCCGAGGTTCTTGCCGTAGATCTCAAACCGCCAGCGGTCGTTCTCCACGCCGGCCCGGATCGCGAAGGTGTCATAGGACGGCAGCTTCACATAACCGTCGCCCGGCGACAGGTCGCCATACGGAGGCAGCACCGAAGGAAGATACTGGTAGGTGTTGTAGTCGGAATGGCGTGATCCGATGTAGCTCCAGGTCGCGCCGACGAAGCCGTCGTAGTTCGCCGTGAGCGCCCACTTGTATTCGCCATCCAGCGACGTCTGCCACGTCGGGACGTAAGGAAGCCGGTCGCCCGATTGCGCCAGAATCGTCGCTTGGGGACTGAGGGAGGTCAGCTTCGCGTCCGTATAGGAACCGGTCCAGCTCAGGGTGAATCCCTGGACCGGGAACAGGCCGATTGTCCACTCGACGCCCTGGCTCTTGGCGTTACCCGCGTTGTTGTTCACCCCGGTCGGAGTGCCGTTGACGACCAGCTCCTCGAAGATCTGCATGTTGGTCCAGTCGACGTGGAACGCGGCCACGTCGATGGACAAGCGGTGATCAAACAGGCTGCTGCGCAGTCCGACTTCATAGTTGAGCGTGGCGTCCGAACTATAGGCGCGCGGCGCGCCCGTCGCGCCCGCGGGAAGGTCGTTGGGGCCGCCGGGGCGGTAGCCTGTCGCGACCCGCGCATAGACCAAGGTGTCCGGGGTTACGTGCCAGCGAGGTGCGATCGAATAGGTGAAGTCCGACCCGCTCGACGTGTATGGCGCGGGCACAGTGGTCGGCCCGCCGCCCGTGGTCAGAAGACCGTAATAGTCGATAGTCTGCGCCGACTGCGAATTGGTCGACCAGCGAAGCCCCGCCTCGACGTCGAACTGCGGTGTGAAGTGATAGGTGGCGTCGGCGAAGCCGGCCCATTCCTGATATTTCGCGGTGATCAGGTCGCCGCCCGGTGGCGGAAGGCCGTTCGTCGACGTGGTGTTGATCGTCTGCTGGATCACCGTGTTTTCGCGCGTGAAGAAGCCGCCGACTTGCCACTCGAATTGCCCGCCGGACCTGGACGCGATGCGCAGTTCCTCGGTGTATTTGTGCAGGCCGGTCAGTTGAGCGATGTCGGGAGTCTGGACGCCGCCGTAGATCAAATTCGAGAAATAGGAGCCGTAGCTCAGTCCCGGCGCCGCCTCCAGCGCCGTTGCGTCCTCGTCGAAGCTCAGATTGAGGATTCCGTAGCTGGTGATCGAGGTCACCGAGACGGGACCGGGGTTCCAGACGAGCTCACCGCTGAAGTTCTCGATGCGGTCCTCGAAGGATTCCGGGAAGAACGTATTCCGGGTGAGTCCATTGGTGATCGAGAGCTGGTTCGCGGGAGGGGCGAAGCAACCTGCGGGCATGGTTCCGGAGGGCGGACAGGCGCCGCCCGCCAGGGGCGCTCCCACGACGTCGACCGCATTGGGCCCGCCGGTCTTGGTCAGCTGGCTGACGGCCGTCAGCTTCACGGAAAACTGGTCGTTCGGCTGATAGAGGAAGCTGGCGCGCAGGCCGTACTTGCGTCCGGCGTTGACGTCGCGTCGACCGAGCAGCGGATCGTTGACGTAACCCGGCAAAGCCTCGTCGTAACCGCCGAGCCGCAAGGCGGCCTGACCGCCCAGCAGCGGCAGGTTCACCATCGCCTTGACGTCGGCGGCGGTCTGACCGTGCTCGACGCTTTGCACGCCGGTTTCAGCGGCCACCGAGTAGCGGGTCGGATCGGGTGCGTTCAGCACGAACTTGATCAGGCCGCCTTCGGTGCTGGCGCCGTAGAGCGTGCCTTGTGGTCCGCGCAGCACTTCGACGCGCTGCAGATCGAACGTGTCGAAGTCGCCCGTGGTGATCGATCCATTGGCGAGCGCGTTGCTCGAACCGAAGGGGGATTCGTCGATGTAGACCGCCGTCGTCGAACCGACGCCGCCGCTGTTCTCACCGCGTAGCGTGAGCCGGCTCTCGCCGGGCCCGATCGCCTGGAGGGCGAGGCTCGGCACTTGCGCCGCGTAGTCCACGAAGCTGACGGCTTGCTGGGTGTCGAGCTTGTCGCCGCCGAGCGCGGTTACGCCCATGGCCACGTCATGCAGCTTTTCGGCCCGCTTGTTGGCGGTGACCACCACCTCCTGAACCGTGGTCGGCGCGGCGTCCGCCGGGGCGGCGTCGGCGGCGAAGGCCTGGCCTGCGGTAACGATGGCGCAGGTCGCGACACTGCAGGCGAGCAGGCCGCGGCCGAGATTTTTGTGAGTATGCATCTGGTCCCTCCCGTGCCCGGTCCCGCGTATGGGCGACGCCGGGTCTCTTTCAAAACAAGGCGATGTGGACGCCCGCGCCGGCTAGCGTTCGCGTCCGAGCGCAAAACGAAGACCGTGCAGGATCGCGCTCGGGGCGACCGAGGTGTGGTCCTCCTCCGTAAAAGCGACGTGGCGCAGTTTCAGGATTCCCGCGTCCCAGAGGGCGTCGGCGAAGTCCTTGGCGGCGTCCACCATCCGCGCGTTGCGGATTTGCACCTGCACCTCTTCGAGGGTCACCTCGAGGCCCGGTGGGACGCGTGTGGGCGGGTCCTGTTCCTTGGCGCCGACGTCGACGAACACGCTGGGCTGGCGCGGAAGCGCGTGAAGATGGTTCTTGAACGCCGGTAGCTTCTGAAGAATGGAAAAGTTGTCCCACCACAAGGACGGGCTGCTGACGAGGAAGCTCGTGAAAGCATCCGGCCGGCTCAGAATCGCGTGCGCGGTGAACAAACCGCCCAGCGAATGGCCGAAGAGAATCTGCGGGCCGGATCGGGTCTGTGGGTACCTTGCCGCGATGTCCGGTCTCAACTGGTCGATCAGGAAAGCCAGAAAGCTGTCGGCGCCCCCGTTGCGCCCGCCGCCGATCATGTCGCCCAGACCTCCGAGACTCGCCAAAGCCTCGGCGCTGAGCGGCGGCGTAAGGTCCGCGGTGCGCAGCTTCAGAAAATCGGCGTAGGCTGCATCATACCCGACGCCGACCACATAGACGGCCGGAAAGCCCTCCACCGCCGACAGCACCCGTGCGATTTCCGCGGCCACGCCGAAAACGAAATCGCCGTCCACCACGTAGAGAACGGGCGTCTCCGCGTCGGGCGCCGATCCCGCGGGCGGCGCCACGCTGATCTTCAACTGACCTTCGCCGCCGGGATGGGGAACGGTGAACTGCTCAAGGGCGGCGCGAACGGAAAATTGCATCGAACCTCTCCAACGACTCCCGACCCAGGCTCGGCGCCTCCGCTCGGACGGGAAACGGCGATCGGTTTTGGGCGGCTCCTGATCGCGTCAGCCCCTATATTGCGTCCCGCACATTGACAATAAAGTCAACTTGTTTCTTTCTTGAGCGGAGAACACCGACGGGCGGTCGGCGGGAGGACGCTGATGGCGATCGAGGTGCAGGCCGCACGGGTCGAAGAGTCGGACAATGCGGGACCCAAGGAGTCTGCTCTGGCTTGGTACGGGCTCATTGTCCTGCTGATGACGACCCTGTTCGCCTATGTCGTGCGACAGATGCTCAACCTGATCGGACCGTCGCTCCAGACAACGCTGGGCTTCGACGATCTGAAGATCGGCCTGCTGCAGGGCCTGGGCATGGCGATTTTCGCGAGCATCGCCAGCTACCCCATGGGGTGGCTCGCCGACCGGTTCGGACGACGGCTGATCCTTGCGATCGGCGTTGCCGTCTGGTCGCTCGCGACGCTGAGCTGCGCTTTCCAGCAGAGTTTCAGCGGCCTGCTGGCCGCGACGATCGGGATCTCCATCGGCGAGGCGGGCTTGGCGCCCATCATCTACGCGATGATCCCGGACCTGTTTCCCGAACGGCGGCGCAACGCCGCGAACTTCATCTTCTACACCGGCTCCATGCTGGGCGCCGGCGCGGGAATGGCGCTCGGCGGGGCGCTGTTGCACGGGCTGGCCATATCGCACGGCGACCTGCCGGCGTGGCTCGCGGGCATCGACACCTGGCGCGTCGCCATGATGGCGGTGGCGCTGCCTGCGCCCCTGTTTTTCCTGCTGGTGCTGACCATGCCGCTCGGCCGGAAATCGGCGCCGCCGCCCAAAGCCGCCGACGGCGAACAGCCGACCGGCCGCTTCCTGCCCTACGTCAAGGCGCACTGGCGCGCACTGGTCTGCGTCTATGGCTCCATCTTCGCCATGGCGGTCTGCATGACCTCGGCCCTCATCTGGTTTCCGCTGGCCCTGCCGCGGATTTTCCACATCGATCCGACCACGGTCGGCGGCCGGCTCGGCACAGTGATCGCCATCGCAACCTTGGTCGGCGTCCTGCTGCCGGTCATCGTTCTCACCGTGCGCAGGCGCGCGGTGGAGCGGCATTCCCTGGCGCTCGCCAGTGCGTTTATCTGGCTGACGCCGCTGCCGATGGCCGCCCTGCCCTTCGTCCGCACGCCCTTCGAGGCCTACGTCATCGCGGCGATCGTGGGCGCAATGGGCGTCGCCGCCTCTTCGCTGATGCCGGGCGTGCTGCAGAACCTGGCGCCGCTGCAGCTCCGCTCGCGGGTGCTCGCCATCCTCGGCATCGCAAACGCACTGGCGCTCGCGATTTCGCCAATGGCCATCGGAGCGCTGTCGGGCTTGTTCGCGGGTCCGCGCGGCATCCTGCAGGCCATCGCGGTGGTCAGCGTGCCTGCGCTCGCAGCCTCCGCGTTGCTTGCGGCGCTCGCCGTACGGCCGTACGCAAAGACCGTTGAAGCGCTTCAGGACCGGTCGGTGGAGACGCGAGCATGACCGCCATGCCGTCGCCCGACCGCGGGCCCGCCGACATGGTGAGCCTGCAACACGCCCTGGAGACGGGAGCGACGACGCCCGAGGCCCTGGTGGCGCGCGCCATCGGGCGCGCCGAAGCCGTCAATCCCCAGCTCAACTTCATCGCCTGGCCGACGTTCGAGCGTGCGCGGATCCAGGCAAGCGAGAAGCGGACGGGACGGCTGGCCGGCATACCGACCCTGATCAAGGACACCATTCCCGAAAAGGGCCTGCCCATCAGCTGGGGCGCCGCGGCGCTGCGCAACTACATCGCCACCGAGGACGCGCCCTACACGCGCGCGATCGCCGACGCGGGTCTCATCTCGATCGCGCGGTCGTCCATGCCGGAACTGGGCCTGAACGTCGTCACCGAATCGCCGCTGGTCGGCCCGACGCGCAACCCATGGAGCCTCGACCATACGCCGGGCGGCTCCTCCGGCGGCGGATCGGCGGCGGTGGCGGCTGGCGTGGTCCCGGTCGCCCACGCGAGCGACGGCCTGGGCTCTATCCGCCATGGCGCCGGACCTTGCGGCCTCGTCGGCCTCAAGCCGTCCCGCGGGCGCAACATCGGCGACGAAGCGATGCGCGCCATAAGCGACCTCACCGTGAACGGCTGCGTCAGCCGCACGGTGCGCGACACCGCTGCGTGGTTGGATGCGACCCAGTCGCACGACCCCGGCGCCGCTTTCCCGCCCCTGGCGCCGGTCACCGCGCCCACGCGGCGTCGACTGCGGATCGACGCCTACAGCGCTGTCATGCGCACGAGCGGGTCGCCTGACCCTAGCGTGAACCGCGTGTTTGCGGACGCGATCGACCTTCTCGGGCGGCTGGGTCACAGCGTGGCGGACGCCAGTCTGCCGTTCGATGGCCCGGATGCGATCGTAACGGTCAAGGACATCACCGAAGGCATGTTCGCGCGCCGTCTAAGCGCGCTCTCGCAGGCCATCAACATCGATATCGCCCGCGAAGATCTGGAGTACCGCTCGGCGACGTTGCTGGCCGCCGGCGACGAGATCGACGACGTACGGTTCGGCGCGGCGTGGCGGACGATGGAGGACATCGTCGGGGCCTATCTCGGTCGGCTCGACGAGATCGACGTCTGGATGACGCCCACGCTCAGCACCGAGATCGTTCGCATCGGCGTCCTGGGTCCCGACGGGGCATGGCGCGACCAGAGAGATCATCTTATCGACTATGCCGGCTACTGCTGGCTCGATAACTTCGCGGGCACGCCGGCGATAAGCCTTCCGCTGGGATTCAGCGACAACGGCCTTCCGGTCGGCGTCCAGTTCGCGACCAAGCCCGGCGGCGAAGCGCTTCTGATCGAACTCGCGTACCAGTTGGAGAGCGCGCTCGAATGGTGGCGTCAAACACCCCCGATCTGGGTTGGAGACCTCGACTGATGGCGCTCAGTTTCGGCGCCGTTCTGCAATCTCACGCCGCCGGCGCGCGCGCTGGCGAGCCGGCGATCGCCTATCCGGGACAGAGCGTAAGCTGGACGGAGTTCGAGGCGCGGACGGCCTCGCTGGCCCGGCGGTTGATCCGGCTGGATGTGGCGCCCGACGACCTCGTCGGAGTCGCGCTTCCGAACGGCGTCGAACATCACCTGAGCAGCTTCGCGGCGTGGCGAGCCGGCGCGACTCCTTGCATCCTGCCGACCGGCCTGCCCGGACGCGAGCTGGCCCAGATCGTCCAACTGGCGTCGCCCCGCGTGCTCTTCCGTCATGACGGCGAGCCGATCGAAGGCGTGATCCAGATTACGGAAGACAGGGTCGACGTCCCCGGCTATTTGCCGCCCGACCTGGCCGCGGCGCATTGGAAAGCTGTCGCCAGCGGCGGCTCGACCGGCCGGCCCAAGCTCATCGTCGATCATGGCGAGGCGCGCTACGACGAGCGGCTCGCGGGGATGACGGCGCTGCTCGGGATGCCGAGCGGCGCCGTGATGCTCAATCCCGGCCCGCTCTATCACAACGGACCGTTCCTCCTCACGACCCTCGCCCTGCTCGCCGGCGCCCGCGTCGTCGGCATGAACCGGTTCGACCCCGAGGAAGCTCTTCGTCTGATCGAGCGTGAACGGGTCGAATGGGTGTGCCTGGTGCCGACGATGATGCATCGCATCTGGAACCTGCCATCGGAGGTGAAGGCGCGATACGACCTGTCTTGCCTGCGCCGGGTCGTCCACCTGGCGGCGCCCTGTCCGGCCTGGCTGAAGCGCGCCTGGATCGATTGGCTGGGACCTGAGCGCATCTTCGAAATCTATGCGGGGACCGAAGGCGCGTCGGTCTTCATCACCGGCGAGGAGTGGCTGCGCAAGCCGGGGTCCGTGGGCAAGGCGCCCGCGGGCGCGTTGAGCGTTCGAGACGAGGCCGGCGAGATCTGTCCGCCGGGCGTGGTCGGCGAAATCTTCTTCGCCGCGGAAGCCGCGACACGCTTTCACTATATCGGCGCGGATCCTCGCCTGGACGCGGGCGGGCGGATGTCGCTGGGCGACCTCGGTTATCTCGATGAAGATGGCTATCTCTACCTTTCGGATCGCCGAACCGATCTGATCCTGCGCGGCGGCGCCAACATCTACCCGGCCGAAGTCGAGGCCGTGCTCAGCGAGCATCCCGCCGTAAGCGACGTGTTGGTGCTGGGCCTGCCGTGCGAAGACTACGGCGCGCGCGTCCACGCGATCGTTCAGTTGACGGGTCCATCGCCGGTGGAAGACATCGACGCCTTCGTCCGCGCCCGACTCGCCGGCTACAAATGTCCTGAAAGCTACGAAGTGGTCGACGCCGCGCTGCGCGACGAAGCAGGCAAGGTTCGTCGGACCGCATTGCGCGACGAGCGCTTGGCGTGGTTGGCCCGTGGAAACCCATTCCAGGTCAAACCGCTAAGAAGTGCGCTGGACGCAAGCGTCCTACCGTCGCGGTAGCAGGCTCGGCTTCGCCGGCGCGTCGGCGACAGTCTCGGTCAGGTCATAGAAGAACCGGTTGAAGTCGCGCGCGGCGATCGGATCGAACGGTGTCGCCAGGCTGTCCATCGGGTGGTGATAACGGTCCTTGTACCAAGCGCGATAGATGCGCTCGGATTTGGTTCCAGGGTCGTAGCCGAAGACGAAACCGACCGACGGAATGCCCGATTCCAGGAACGGCCAATTGTCGGCGCGGTGGAGCAGGTTGCGCTCTGGCTCCATGTCCTTGCGCGGTTCGACGCCGCGGCGGCGCGCGATCTCGGCGGCGGTACGGCCGAGGGTGGTTTCGTCGAGACCTTCGATGGTGAGGATCTTCAACGGAAACAGCGGACGCAGTTGGTCGAGGTTGATGTCGGCGACGAGGTCTTCGCGCGGGACCGTCGGGTGACGCACGAACCAGGTCGAACCGAGCAGGCCCTTTTCCTCGCCGGTGAAGGCGGCGACCAGGACGCTTCGCTTCAGCCCCTTGCCGTGATGTTTGTCGGCGAAACGGACCAGGGTGGCGACATAGGCCGCGTCGTCAAAGGTCCCGTGGTAAATGCGGTCGCCGTTGATCGGTTCGCCGTAGCCGTAACCGTCGAGGTGGGCGGAGATTACCACCACCTGCGGCTTCAGACTCGGATCGGCGCCGGGCAGGAGACCGAGTACATTGTCCGATGTGTAGTCGCGCTTGCTGATCGCGAAACGGGCCGTGATACGTTTGGAGAAGTCGAACGACGGCAACGACCGCTTCGCCGCACCATCGGCGAGAATGCGCGCCGGATCGCGATCTGGACCCGCAGCGGCGATGAAGGCAGGCGCACTCAGGCTTATCACCGGCATCGACGACGCGGGCGGCGCGGACGTACCCTTGATCGTCACCGAGCGGGCGTAGGCGCTCGGCCAGCGCGCGGGTTCGAGCGTAAAGCCCGTGTCGTCGATGTTGATCAGGGCCGCGGCCCCACCGTCGACCGCGGCCTTGAAACGCTCGCCGCCGGACGGAAGACCCTGACGCCGCGCACCGAAGCAGACCACCGCCTTGCCGCGGATGTCGTCCATCTCCTTTGCCGAACAGTAACCACGGAACACCAGCGGCGCGTCGAGCGCGGGCGCCAGATCGTCGGTCGGCCGCACGGTGAAGGCGTGGAGGAATGTCAACCGCGTGCGCGTTCCGTCGCCGCCCGCGATGGTCAGGTCGGCGCTGTCGACGCGCACTTCATGCAGGGGCACGCTCTGGAACCAGCCGCCACGGTCGCCGGCAGGCTGCAGTCCGGCCGCCTTGAAGCGGTCCGCTACGATGCGCGCCGCGCGTGCGTAGGCGGGTGAGCCGGTGTCGCGTCCCTCCATCGAGTCGTTCGAGAGCTGGGTGGTGAGCGCCCACCAGGCGCGGGTGTCGGCGTCGCGGAAGGTAGGGGCGGCGATGGCGGCCGCGCCGGTGGCCGCGAGGGTGGCGGCGAGCGCCAGGCAAGGCGAAAGACGGGTCATAGGCTCGAGCTTGCGTCATTTGCGCGCCGCCGCGCAAGGCCGGTGAGGCTAGGCAGGCCGCCCGCAGAAGAAACCGCTCATCCGCTCCAGCATGGCGTCCAGGAGCGCCTCCGACGTCGCGAAGTTCAGCCGTGCGAACCCACGGCCCTCCAGACCGAAGTCGAGCCCTGGCGACAGCGCCACGCGCGCTTCGTCGAGGAGCACGGCGGCCGGTTCGCCGTCGAGGCCGGCGCCTCTGAAATCGAGCCAGGCCAGGTAGCCGGCCTGCGGCGGTGTCATGCGCGCGCCGCAGGCCGGGAGCCGCGACGCGAGACGGTCGCGTTGGCGTTCCAGGTGCGCCACGCACGCCTCGAGCCACGCCTCACCCTCATCGGACCAGGCCGCGCGGGCGGCGCGTACCCCTACGGTGGAAAATGCGTTCCAGCGCGTGGACGGCAGCGCGTTCAGCCGCGCGCGCGGTTCGCCTTCGGCGACGCAAACGGCGCAGCGCAGGCCGGCGACGTTGAACGCCTTGGACGCCGCGTTCAGGGTCACAGTGATCGCAGCGATGTCGCGGCTGAGGCTCGCGAAAGGAATGTGGCGGCGGCCGTCGAGCGCCAGGTCGGCGTGCACCTCGTCGCTGACCACGATCGTCCCGTGTTCGAGGGCGAGTTCGCCGAGCCGCCGCAGGTCAGCCGCGCCGAACACCCGCCCGGTGGGGTTGTGTGGATGACACAGGATCATCAGCGCCGGCCTTTCGGCGCGGATCGCGGCTTCGACGGCGTCGAGGCCAAGTCCGGCTTCACCGAGCGGAACGTCGATCAGGCGCCGGCCGGCGACGCGCACCGAACTCATCAGCGGCGGATAGGCCGGCGTCTGCACCAGCACGCCGTCGCCGGGGGCGGTCAGGGCTTCGATGGCGTTGGCAAGGCCGCCGACCACGTCGGGCATGAGCATCACCGAACCGGGATCGAGCGCCCAACCCCAGCGCCGCTCCGCCCAGGCGGCGAAGACATCGGACACGCCGCTGGCGTCAGCCGTGGGGCCGTAGCCGAAGTCGCCGCTCGCCAGCGCGTCCTCCAGGGCGACGCGGATCGAGGGCGCGGGCAGAAAGTCCATGTCCGCGATCCAGGCAGGCAGCACCTCGGGCCCGTACTTGCTCCACTTGCGGCCGGTGCGGCGGCGGAGCGTTTCGAGCGGCGGCGCGAAGGGATCGCCGCCGTGACTCACGTCTTCAGCCCGTTGATCCGGGCGCCGCGGCGGCGCAGCAGTTCGGCGGCGCCCAGCAACACGATCGAGACCACGATGATCAGGGTGGCCGCGGCGGTGATCGCCGGGCTGATCTGGTCGCGCACACCGTTGAACATCTGCAGCGGAATGGTGCGCTGGGCCGGGCCGGCGAGGAAGATGGTGATCACGGTCTCGTCGAACGAGGCCATGAAGGCGAACACCGCGGCCGCGGCCACGCCCGGCGCGATCAAAGGCAGCAGCACGCGCAGGAACACCGAGACCGGCGGCGCCCCCAGGCTCGAGCCCGCGCGCAGCAGGCTCGAGTCCACGCCCTGCAGCGAAGCCTGCACGACCAGGACCACGAAGGGCGCCGCGAGCGTGGTGTGGGCGAGGATCAGGCCCAGGTGGTTGTTGGCCAGGTGCAGCGGCGCGTAGAGGAAATAGACCCCGACCGCGGTCACGATCACCGGCACGAACAGCGGCGACAGCAAAAGCGCCAGCATCGCTTCGCGGCGCTTGGGCGGCAGGCGCATGAGGCCGAGCGCGGCGAGCGCGCCGAGCGGCGTCGCCAGCGCGGCGGTGGCCGAGGCGATGATCACCGAATTGCGCATCGCCCCCAACCACTCCGGGGAATTGGCGAGCTCGCGATACCAGCGCAGCGATCCGCCGGCGAGCGGATAGCTGAGGAACGAACCGGCGTTGAACGACAGCGGGATGATCGCCGCAACCGGTGCGACCAGGAACACCAGCACGCAAACGCAGAATAGCTGCAAGGCGATGCGGCCGGCGCGGTCGACGGGGGATGCGAAGGGAGAAACCGCCATCAGCGCCACGCCGCGCTGCGAAGGCCCGAGAGACGCCCGTAGAACTGCATCAGCACCAGGGTCGCGGCGAGCAGCACCACGCCCAGCGCGGCCGCCATGCCCCAGTTCAGCGACTGGTTGGTGTAGAAGGCGATGAAATAGCTGATCATCTGGTCACGTGCGCCGCCGACCAGGGCGGGCGTGATGTAGTAGCCGAGCGAGAGGACGAAGACGATCAGGCCGCCGGCCGCCGCGCCCGGCACGGTCTGGGGCGCGTAGATCGACCAGAAGGCTCGCGTCGGCGTCGCGCCCAGCGACAGCGCCGCCCGCAGCGGCGTCAGCGAGATTCCCCGCATCACCGCGTAGAGCGGCAAGATCACATAGGGCAGCAGCACATGGGTCATGGCCACATAGACGCCGGTGCGGTTGTAGACGAGCTCGAGCGGCTTGCTGATCAGGTGCGTCCACATCAGGGCGTCGTTGATCACCCCATGGGTCTGCAACAGCACGATCCAGGCGGTCGTTCGCACGAGCGTCGAGGTCCAGAACGGCAGCAGCACCAGGATCAGGAGCGGGTTGGCCCACTTCTGCGGCAGGGTCGCCAGGAAATAGGCCAGCGGATAACCCAGCAGCAGGCACAGGACCGTGACCACCGCGCTGATCCACAGGGTGCGACCCAAGACCTCCACGAACACCGCCTGCTCCTGCGGCGCGCGCACGATGTGGCCCGAGGTGTCGAGGCGTCGGTCGAATGCGGCCAGGAGGTAGAAGCTGGTGAGCGGTCCGGCCGCATGCTTCAGCACCGCCCAGGTCGAGCGATCTCCCCAGCGCGGGTCGATCTTCTCCAGCGCCTGCAGGCGCGAGCCCGTCAAGTTCGCCGGCAGGGCATCGGCGGTGCGGAACAGCAGGCCGCGCAGGCCCGCCCGATCGTAGTTCAGGCGGTTGGCCACCTCGCTGAGGTCGCCCGCGTCCTTCGCTTTCGCCAGTTCGGCGACGAAGGTCGAGGCCAGGCGCTCGTCCGGTAGGCCCTTGCCGTCCCACAGGCGCAGCGCCGCGGCGGTTTGCGGCAAGGCCGCGTGCATCTCGCGGTCCTGTACCCCGCGCGCCAGCATGAGCGTGATCGGCGCCAGGAAGTTGACCAGCAGGAACAGCAGCAGCGGCGCGATCACGATCAGGCCCGCGACGAGGGCCTTGCGCTCGCCGGCCTTTACCGCGGCTTCGAACCCGACCACATCGGCCGTGCGGCGCGGCGCCGGCGCGAAATCGTCGTCGAGAATCCCGACATCGGAAAGGGCCGCGTCGCTCATCGGATCAGCGCGCGAGCCAAGCGTTGAAACGCTGAGTCAGCTGGTCGGAGTTCTCGACCCAGAACTGGCCGTCGAGGTGCAGCGCGTTCTTCATATTGGCCGGATCGAGCGGGGTTTCCGGAAGCACCTTCTGATCCATCATCGCGACCGCCTGGCGGTTCGACGGACCGGTCGGAATGTAGTTGGGCAGCTTGCTCTGGTTCTCCGGCCGGGTCATCCACCAGACCAGCTTCATCGCGTCCGCCTTGCGCGGACCGCCCTTCAGCACTGCCCAGAAATCCACTGCCTGGATGTTCTCGTTCCACACCACTTTGAAGTTCTTGTGCTCGTGCGCGTTCGCCTCGTAGAGGCGCCCGGGGCTGGTCACCGACAGCGCGACCTCGTTGGACGCCAATAGATCCGGCACCTGGGAGACCGATTGCCACCAGACGATCTGCGGCTTGATCTCGTCGAGCTTCTTGAATGCGCGATCGACACCCGCGGGCGTCGACAGCACCTTGTAGACGTCGTCGGGCTTCACGCCGTCGGCCATCAGAGCGATCTCGAGGGTGTACTTGGGCGTCTTGCGCATGCCGCGCTTGCCGGGCCAGCGCTTCATGTCCCAGAAGTCGGCCCAGCTCTTGGGTCCGTCGCCCTTAATCTTGTCGCCGTCGTAACTCAGCAGGTAGGACCACACCATCGCGCCGACGCCGCAATCCTGCGTCGTGCCGGGCATGAAGGCGTCGCGGCCGCCGAGCTGTTTCCAGTCGAGCTTTTCGAACACGCCCTCCTCGCACCCGAGAAGCACTTCCTCGGTCTCCGCCTGGATCACGTCCCAGCCGGGATCGCCGTGGGCCGCGGTCTTGGCGCGCAGCACGCCGATGCCGCCGGACCAGGTGTCTTCCTTGATCGGCACGTGGAACTTCTGGGAGAACGAGGTCCAGTAGGCGTTGCGGTGCGCCGCCTGCGAGGTCCCGCCCCAGCCCACGACAGTGAGCGGACGGACCGCGGGCTGGCCGCAGCCGGTCAAGGCGGCGAGCGCAAGGCTGGCGGCGATCACGAGGATGCGTCTCAACGGAGGCTCCCTTTCAACGATGCCGGCGCCGGCGGGCCGGCGAAGGCGCGGCAGTCCGCGGCACGCCAACCGATATTGACGAAATCGCCGACCTTGAGGTCGGCCGCGGAGGCGGAATGAGTCAGCCGGGCGATGAAAGCGCCGTCGGCGCCCATGCCCAGACGCACGCGTGTGTGGTCGCCGTGATAGACCAGCTCCTCCACGCGCACCTCGAAGACATTCTGGCGATCCTCGCCGCGCGGATCCAGGGTCAGCTTTTCGGGTCGCAGGGTCAGGGTCACGCGCGCGCCGCAGACCGCGTCGCCGATCAGTTCGGCGTGCACCAGGCGGCCCGCGTCGGTGCGCACCACGCAGCGCTCGCCTTCGATGGCGAATACGACGCCCTTCATGCGGTTGGACACGCCCACAAAGCTGGCGACAAAGGCGCTGGCCGGCCGTTCATACAGTTCCTGCGGCGTCGCCAGCTGTTGGATTTCGCCGGCGCTGAACACCGCGATCCGGTCCGACATGGTCAGGGCCTCGCCCTGGTCGTGGGTCACGTAGATAACGGTCAGGCCGAGGTTGGCCTGGATGGCCTTGATCTCGTGCTGCAACTGTTCGCGCAGCTGGCGGTCCAATGCGCCGAGCGGCTCGTCCATCAGCACCAGGGCCGGGTCGAACACCAGGGCGCGGGCCAGGGCGACGCGCTGCTGCTGGCCGCCGGACAACTGCAGCGGACGGCGGTTCTCGTAGCCGGTCAGGCGCACGAGTTTCAGGGCGTTGGCGACGCGCTCGTCGACCTCCGCCTTGCCCACGCGACGCGCGCGCAGCGGGAAGGCGACGTTTTCGGCGACGCTCAGATGGGGGAACAGGGCGTAGTTCTGGAACACCACGCCCATGTCGCGCTTGTGCGGGGGCGTGCGCGAGATCGACTGCCCGTTCAGCAGAATGTCGCCGGACGACGGCGCCTCGAAACCCGCCAGCATCATCAGCGCGGTGGTCTTGCCCGAGCCGGATGGTCCGAGGAAAGTCAGGAACTCGCCCTTGCGCACGCTGCAGTTCAGTTCGGCAACGGCGAGCGTCTGGCCATCGTAGGTCTTGGAGAGGTTGCGGAACTCCAGATAGGGCTCGCTCTCCTCGCGGAGCGGCGGCGGCCGCTCGACCATTTCGCCGCCCGCGCCGTTACGCGCGCGCAGCCGGTCCGCCCAGGTGGGGGCCGGACGTTGTTCGAGGCGGTCGGCGCCCTCGCTCATGCGGCCTGCGAGGCGGCATAGAGACGGCCGAGCCGGCCCAGGCCCTCGTCGATCTGATCGAGAGTGGCGAAGCTGTAGCTGAGGCGCACGTGGTTCTTTGCGCCGCCGCGGTTGTGCGGGAAGCCGCCCGCGTCCGCATAGAACTTGCTGCCCGCGATCAGATTCACGCCCTGCTCCGCCGCGCGTGCGGCGAAGGCGTCGCCGTCCATGTGCGTCGGCAAGGTCAGCCAGACGTAGTAGCCGCCCTCGGGGACCGCGAGGCTCACGCCCGGCAGTTCGCGGCGCACCGCATCGACCATGCGGTCGCGGTGGGCGCCGTAGGTGGTGCGCACGCGTTCGACGTGCTCGGGGAAGGCCGCCGACGAACAGAACTCGTAGACGATCCGCTGCATCAGGGCCGACGAGCCGCCGTCGCTCTTCAGCTGGATCAGGCGCGCGATCAGGTCCGGCCGCGCCGCCACCCAGCCCACGCGCAGGCCGGGCGCGATCAGCTTGGAGAAGGTGCCCGTGTGCAGGACGATGCCGGTGTGATCGAGCGCCTTCAGCGTCGGGATCGCCTCACCGTCGAAGCGCACGCGGCGATAGGGGTTGTCCTCGATGATGAAGATGCCGCGCCGCTCGGCCAGCGAAAGCAACGCCTCGCGCCGGGCGCGCGACATGGTGGCGCCGGTCGGATTGTGGAAGTCGGCGACGTTGTAGATGATCTTGGGCGGCTTCTGGCCTTCCGCCTCGCGTTGCGCGAGCAGCGCTTCCAGCTCCGCGACGTCGAGGCCGTCGCCGTCCTGTCCCACCTCGATGAAGCTGGCGCCGAAGCTTTTGAAGATCGGGATGGCGGTGAAATAGGTCGGCGCCGTCACCACCACCGTGTCGCCTTCGTCAAGCAACAGGCGGCAGATCAGGTCGATGCCGTGCTTGGCGCCGTTGGTGATCATCAGGCTATCGGGCCCGAGGTCGCAGCCGTCGGCGTTCATATAGTCCGCGATCCAGCCGCGCAGCTCGGGCTGGCCCTGATTGGCGGAATACTGCAGCGTCTCGCCGCGGTGCGCGGTCAGCGCCGCCTGGGCGTAGGAGGTCAGGTCCGGCAGCAGGTGCTCGAACGCAAAGCCCGAATCGAAGGCGATGACGCCGGGCTCCAGCTCCGAGGGAAAATGCGGCGACGGGAATCGGGTCGAAAGGCCCGCCGCCCGCCGCGCCAAGGTCGTATCGTTCAACTCGTCCCCCCAGTCCTGGTCGGGCCCGCCGGCTCTCGCGCCACAGGCGAGCGCCGACGCGGCGCCTCGCTTGATAGGATGGACGGATCGGCCAAATCCGCCAGCCCCGGCCGGCCCGCAAAAGGCTTACTCACAAGGGAGCGTGGCCGTACGCGGGTCGCCCGTCTCCCCGCCTCAGGCCCGCAACCGCGCCTCGAAGTCCTTGGCGACCTCGGGCCCGGCCACGTCGGACAGGGCCTTCAGGAACTCAACCGTGGTCTGGGGCGGGTTGCGGCCGATGACGCCCAGGAACTGATCCATCTTGGCCCGCCCGATCCGGTCCTCCAGTCCGTACAACAGGACCGGCCCCTTGTTGTAGAGCACCGCGGAATTCGGCTTCTTCTTGTTGCCGGTCAGGACCGGGCCGGCCTTGGCGGCGGAGTCGCGCTTGCGGTCGAGCAGGTCCTTGAACGCCGCCTCGCCGTAGGCCTCGCGCACGTAGCGCAGGGCCGAGAACTCGGCCATGGACTCGACCATCCAATAGTCGTCGCTCTGGCCTACGGCGTTCCACCACCAGCCATGGGCGATCTCGTGGGCGATGTGGCGCGCGGGCCCGTATTCCGGGAAATGCGGGTCGGCCTTCAGGTCCGCCTTGCCGTCGCCGGTCGAGATGAAGCTGCGACGCTCATAGCCGCCGCCGCCGCGCGGCGCCTCGACCATGCGGATCGGAACCGGCGCGGTCAGCGGGCCATAGAGCTTGCGATAGTAGTCGAAGGCCGGCTTGGCGTTCTTGCGATAGATGCGCGCGAACGGGTCGTTCAGATCCCGGGCATAGATTTCGAAGTCCGGCGCGGTCGCGCGCTTCAGGCCGCTGGCGGCGATGATCGGGATATCGAAGTCGGTGGTCGGACGATGCAGCTTCACGTCCGAGCCGGCGTGGCGCACCTGGCCCTGGGCCACGACCACCATGTTCGGCGCGATGCCGGTGATGTCGGCGTCGGAGGTGAACTGCAGACGCAGCGTCGGATCGAACGGAAACCACGCCGTCTCGAGTCCCAGCTCCATGAAGTCCTTGCGCGCGCGGTCGCCCTTCTCGAGCGGGTCCTGGAGCGGGCCGGCGTAGGCGAAGCTGAAGGTCACCGGATGGTCCGGCGCCCGTTTGAAGTCGAAGTCGATCTGCTGCAGATGCGGCAGCGGCCGCTCGAGCGCGCTGAAGCTGACCTGAGCGTCCGGCCCGCCGTCGACACGGCTCAGTTGAAACCGGTCGCCCAAGGCGAAGACCACGTGACGGCCGACCTCGCTCGCGGGCAGGGTGACGCGCACCACCGCAGAGACATTGCGCGACGGCGCGATGTGCGCCTTCAGATCGTAGTGCGCTGGCGTGTCGGCCGACGCGGCGGTCGCGACGCCGGCGGCGAACATGGCGGCTGTGAGAGCGAAGGGCGCAAGTCGGAGGGTCATGGTTGGACCTTTCTGGATCATCTCGGTCAGGGTGCGCGCAACTTGGCTTCGAAGTCGTGGGCCACCTGCGGACCGGCGACGTCGGAGAGAATTTTCAGGAACTGCTCGGTGGTGCGCGGCAGGTCGCGGCCCATGACGCCCAACAGCTTGTCCATCTTGGCGCGACCGATCTGGTGGTCGAGCTCGAACAGCAGGACCGGGCCCTTCTGGTAGACCGCAGTGCTCGACGGCCGGCCCCCGCCGATTACCGGCCCCGCAGTCTTCGCCCGTTCGATTTTCGGGTCGAGCCGCGTCTTCAACGCCGCTTCGCCGTAGGTCGCTTCGGTGAAGCGCAGCGACGAGTACTCGGCGAACGATTCGTTCAACCAGTTGTTTTCGGTCAGGGGATCGCCGTTCGACCACCAACCGTGGGCGAATTCGTGCGCGATGGTCGCCGTCAGCATCCAGGGTTCGAGGTGCGGAATCTTCTTCAGTTCCTCGGTTCCGTCGCCGACCGAGATGTAGGCGCGGCGCTCGTAAGCGGCGCCCTGTCGCGGCAGCACGACGAGGCGCGCAGGCAGGGCGCTGGCGGGCAACGGCCCGAACAGGTGCGTGTAGTAGGCGACGATCTTCCCTGCGTTCTCGCGATAGGCGGTCTGCAGCACGCCGTTCAGGTCGCGGGCATAGACCTCGACGTCCTGGCCGGTCGCCTTGTGCAGGCCGCTGAGCGCGGAAAACGGCATGTCCATGTCGGTGAAGGCGCGGTGGATGATCAGGTGGTCGCCCACGTGCTGCACCCGGCCCTGGGCCACGGGAACGTCGGCGGCGGGAATACCCGCGATGTCGGCGTCGGCGGTGAAGCGCAGACCGAAGTTCGGACGCACCGGAACCCAGACGTCCTCGAAGCCGATCTCGACGCCGTCCTTGGGATCGATCAGCGGCTTGTCGTCGGGAGAGTGGAACATGCCGGAATAGCGGAAATGCAGCGTTACCGCGTGCGTCGGCGCCTTGTCGTAGACGAAGGTGATCTTGTTCACGTGCTTGAACGGCTTGTCGCTCGGCTCGATGCGCACCTTCGACCCTGGTCCGCCATCGGCGAGGTCGACCTTGATCCAGTCGCCGAGCACGAAGGATGTCTCGTGGCCGACCTCTTCCGGCGGCAGCGTGATGGTGACGTCCGCGCCGACGGTCTGCGCGGGAAGGTCGAGCCGCGCGTGGATGTCGTAGTGGGGGGACAGCGCAAGCGCCGGCGCGGCCAGAGCCGCGACCGCGAGGCCGCCCGCGAAGATCATCGGTATGCGCATCTCGTCCGCCCCTCCCCGGGCATCTGGTATGAGCGCTGGCAGAGCGCCATCCGCCAGGCCCGTCGCATTAATTCTTGGTCATTCGTCGTTGCGGTAAACCGCCCCGCCCTTCATCACGAAGCGCACGCGTTCGAGTTCGCTCACATCCTTCAGCGGATCGCCTTTCACCGCGATCAGGTCCGCCTGTTTGCCCGGCGTGAGCGCGCCGATCGCTTTCGTGAGCTGCAGGTGGTCCGCGCCTGCGGTGGTCGCCGTCTGGATGGCCTCCAGCGGCGTGAAGCCGGCCTGGACCAGAAGCTCGAACTCGTGCGCGTTCTGGCCGTGGGGGCTCACGCTGGAATCGGTGCCGAAGGCGATGAGGACGCCGGCCTCGTGCGCCTTGCGCGCGGTCTTGATCATCTGCGGCCCGACCAGGAACGCCTTGGCGCGGGCCGCAGGGCTCAGATACGAATTCGGGTCGTTGGCCCATTTGGTCACGGTGTAGCCGGCCATCAGAGTGGGCACGTAGTAGGCCTGCTGCGCCTTGAGGAGCTTGATGGACTCGTCGTCCATGAAGGTGCCGTGTTCGATCGAATCGCCGCCGGCGCGCAGGAAGGCGTTGATGCCGCCTGCTCCGTGGGCGTGGGCGGTGATCCGCCGCCCCAGCATGTGGGCGGTTTCGACCATGGCCTTCAGTTCGTCGTCGGTGAACTGCTGATCCACGCCCTGCGCCGCGTCGGAGAGCACCGCGCCGGTCGCCACGATCTTGATCACATCCGCCCCGCGCTGGACCTGCTGACGCACCACGCGGCGGCAATCGTCGGCGCCCGAGCACAGGTTGGGTCGCTCGATGGTCTTGATGACATCCCAGCGGTAGCCGTAGACGTCGCCCTCGCCGCCATGCGGACTGATCACATTGCCGGCCGCGACGATGCGGGGGCCGGGCACGTCGCCCTTGGCGATGCCGTCGCGGAGCGCAAAGATCGCGTCGTTTTCCTCGCCGAGGTCCGCGACCGTGGTGAAACCCGCGCGCAGGGTGATCAGGGCATAGTGGGCTCCGTCGATCGCCAGGTCCGCGGCGGTCTTGGTCACGCGGTTGATCTTATCGTCGGGGCCGTTCTCTGCACAGATGTGCACATGGCTGTCGATCAGGCCCGGGAGGATGAACTCATCCCGCAAGTCGACGACCTTGCCCTGGCCCTCGCCGACGAAGCCGTCGCGAATCTCGACGACGCGGCCGCCACGGATCACCAGCGTCTTGTTGGTCTCGACCTTGCCGGTAGCGGGATCGGCCAGGAGGCGTCCCGCCTGGACGAAGATCAGGTCGCCGGACGGCTGCGCCACGGTCGCGCGCGCGGCGCAAAGGGTGGCCGCAAGCACGGCGGCAAGGACGATCAAGCGGCGATTCATGCGGGTCTCCCCGGCGGAAAGCCGCCGCCGGCCTTGATCCACGCGTCCACGTTCTCTTCGAGGATCGGCAGCGGTACGGGACCGTTACCGACCACCACGTCGTGGAAGGCGCGGATGTCGAAGCGCGACCCCAGCGCGGCCTTCGCCCGCTCGCGCAGGCTGACGATCTTCAGCATGCCGACTTCGTACGCCACCGCCTGGCCGGGGATGACCACGTAGCGATCGACCTCGCGCTGGTTGTCGTAGTGGGTGGACGGCATGTTGTCGTCCATGAACGTGATCGCCTGCTCGCGCGTCCACTTCATCGCGTGCATGCCGGTATCGACCACCAGGCGCGCGGCCCGCATGACGCTGAGCGCCAAGCGTCCGAAGTCGGAATAGGGATCCTGGTAGAGGCCCATCTCCTTGGTCAGCCGTTCGGCGTAGAGGCCCCAGCCCTCGCTGTAGGCGGCGATCGACGCAAACTTGCGAAACCGCGGCAGGCCCGGGATCTCCTGACCCACTACCGTCTCCACGTGATGGCCGGGCACGGCTTCGTGGTAGAGGGTGACCGCCAGTTCGTACTTGGGCGCCGCGCCCATGTCGTAGAGGTTCACGTAGAAAATGCCCGGTGTGGAATCGTCCTCGGGCGGCGACGAATAGAACGCCTTGGCCGCCGACTTCTCGCGCCACGCCTCGACCGGGCGCACCTCGACGTCGGCATGCGGCTGGATATCGAGCACCTCGTGGGCGCGCGCACGCACCTCGGCCAACAAGGCCTTGGCGTCACCGATATATTGCGCCCGGCCCTGCGCCGTGTCGGGGTAGTAGAATTTCGGATCGGTACGAACGTATTTGAAGAAGTCCTGCAGCGAGCCGGTGAAGCCGGTCTTGTGCATGATCGCAGCCATCTCGCCGTGCAGTCGGGCGATCTCCTTCAGGCCGAGCGCGTGCAGATCCTCCGCCGTCATCGGCAGGGTCGTGTAGTGCTGCAGCATGGCTCGGTAGTAGGCCTGCCCGTCCGGCAGTTTCCACGCGCCGGCGTCGTCGGTGGCCACGGCCTGGGTCGCTTCGAGGTGCGCGATCAGGGCGCGGTAGCCGGGGCCTACGCCCTCGCTCAAGCCCGCCAGCGCCTTGTCGACGAGTTCGTCACGTTCCGCGGGGGCGAATCCCGCCTTCTCGACCTTGGCTTTGAAGTCGGCCAACAGAGGGCTGTCTTTGGCGCCGTCGCCGAACGGGCGGCCGGTGACGACATTGCGCGAGGCGTCGAGGGTGAGCGGAAAGATGAACTTCGGCGGAACGACGCCCTTGGATTCCTGGGTCCTCAGCTCGACAACCAACTGCTCCATCAGCGGCTTCACGCCATGCAGGCGCGCGATGTAGGCGTCGGCGTCGGCGCGGGTCTTGATCGGGTGATTGTTCTGCAGGGTGATGGGGACACGGCTGTGCATGCCGCCCATCTGGGTTACCAGATAGTCGTTCCACCGCCAGTCGAACAACCGCAGCTGGTCCTCGCACGCCAGTTCGAACATGCGGTAGCTTAGCTTGGCCTGCGGGTTCAGCCGCGCCGCGTCGAACTTGCGCAGCGCCTCGAGATCGCCTCGCACCAGGGCTGCGTCCGCCATCCGATGCGCATCGGAAATGTCGTCCCACTTGTCGTTGTCGTGGCCCAGGCCCAGTCGCGACTGGCGAATGGGGCTGCGCGCCAGGTCGCGTTGGAAGACCGCCTCGAAGAAGGCGTTCAGCCGCGCGCTTTCGTCCTCATCCGCGAACGACGCGGCCGGAACCGCGCTCGCCAGCAGAAAACCGCCGGCCAGCCGCGCGAGGCTGCGCCGGTCGATCGCGCGCCCTGCGGTGCGCCAATCGGTCATTGGCTGAGGTCGTCCCCGTCCCTCTTGGCCGGAGTCGACCGGACGTAGGTGTCGAGGAATTTCTTGATCGTCTCGTAGGCGACGATCTGGTTGGCCTTCTTGCGGAAGCCGTGGCCCTCGTCCGGGAATTCGACGTATTCGACCGGCACGCCGTTGGCGCGCACCTTGGCGACGATGTCCTGGGCCTCGATCGGCTTTACGCGCGGATCGTTGGCGCCCTGCAGCACCAGCAGCGGCTTTTTGATCCGCTCCGCATGGTAGGACGGCGATATGGAACGCAGATAGTCGCCCTCGGTTTTCCAGTCGCCCATCTCCGACGCCATGTAACGGCGCAGATCGTCCCACCAGGGCGGCGTGTTGGGCAGAAGTCGTGTCCAGTCCGAGATGCCGTACATGTCGATGCCGGCCGCAAAGGCATCGGGACGGAAGGTCACGCCGGCGAGCGCCATGTAGCCGCCGTAGCTCTGGCCCTGGATGGCGATCTTGTGCTCGTCCACGTTCGCGCGCTCGGCCAGCATGCCCTTGGCCGCCACCACGTCGTCTAGGTCGGCGTCGCCGTGCTTGTGGTCGTCGAGATGGTTGAAGGTCTTGCCCGACCCGCGGCTGCCGCGGTTGTTGATTTCGTAGACCACGTAGCCGTTGTTCACCAGGTACTGGACCAGCGGCTTGTATTCGATGCTGCTCTCGTCGCCCGGACCGCCGTGAACCGAGATCATCGCCGCGCGCTTGCCGTCCGCCGCGCCATGCGGAACGTACAGGATGCCGGGCACGACCACGCCATCGTAGGACTTGAAGCGCACCACCTGACCCCGCACCAGGTCGGCCGGATTGACCTCGGCGTTCAGCGACCTGACCAGCCGCGTCTTGTGGCCATTCGCCAGGTTGATTTCGTAGAGATCGCCCGGCGTGTCGCCGTCGGCTTCGATGAAGGCCGCCTGCGAACTGTCATCGGCGATGGCGAAGCCCTCGACCGAACCGGGCCCCGTGTCGGGTGCCGGCAGCGGCTTCAGGGTGTTGGCGTCGAACAGGCGCAGGGTCGAACGCGCGTCCTCGTCCACGCTGGTGACCAGATAGCGGCCGTCGCGGGTGATGTGCGCGCCTTCCACGTCCCAGTTCAGTTGCAGGATGGTGCGCTGAGCGCCCGTCTTCAGGTCCTGACGCACCAGATGCTGAAATTCCGAACCGCGATCGGTGGTGTAATAGACCGCCGAGCCGTCGCGCGCGAAGGCGCGCGGGACGTTGATCACGCCCAGGGTCTCCGGCGTCATCGGCCTCAGCTCTTTGGTCGCGACATTGTACAGATAGGCGTAGGTCGTGGCGTTGTCATAGATGCGCGATACGCCCACCCAATTGCCGTCCGGGCTCACGGCCTCGACCTGGTAACCCTTGTCGTTGGTGAACAACAGCTCGCGCGCGTAGCCGTCGGCGGCGTAGCGATAGAGGTCGAAATAGCGCGGGTCGCGCTCGTTGGTGACCACGAAGAAGAACTTGCCGTCGGGCGACCAGCCGACGAACTTCGCCTTCAGTTTGGCGCCCGGCGTGACGTCGTGCACCGTTCCGTCGGGGTCGCGCACGAAGATGTGGTTCAGCTCGTCGCCGCCGTGGTCGGAGGTATAGAGAATCCGCTCGTCGTGCGGGAAATAGCCGATGCCGCCGATGACCTCTTTCGTCGAGGTGGTGATCGGGGTCAGCGGGCCGCCGTGGGCTGGCATGACATAGATGTTGCCGATGCCGGTCTTGGCGCTGTGCACCAGCAGCTTCTTGCCGTCCGGCGAGAACCCGATGACGCCGTAGCTGTCGGTGGTCATCAGCTGCTCGAGGCTATAATGCTTCACCGGACCATCCGCCGCCGTCGCAAGGGCAGGCAGGGTCAGGGCCAAAAGACCCGCGATGAAGAAAGCGCGCACTGGTTACTCTCTTTCGTTGGAAAAAAGTTAGGGGACGCGTCGTGCAGGACGCGTCCCCTAACCCCTGCTTAGAAGCTGGCGGTCAATCTGAACATGTAACGCCGGCCGAGCGCGTCGTAGGTCGAGAACAGCCGCTCAAAGAGCGCCATGGTCGGCATCTCCTTGTTGAACACGTTGTCGACCGTGATCTGCGCCTTCAAGTTCGGCGTGATCTTGTACGAGAAACTCGTGTTCACCAGCACGTAGCTGGGAATGTAGCACTGCGCATAAGACTCGATCGTACAAGTGTTGTCGATCGAGCTCTTGCTCGTCCACTGCACTTGCCAGAACGAGTCGAAGTTCTCGTAGCTCCAGTCGGCGTTGAAGGCGGCCCGTTCACGCGGCGAGGTTACCGTGCCCGCGGCGTGGACCACCGGCGTGCCCGCCAGCAGCAATTCGTCGTACTTGGTCGTGTAGGCGACTTGGGCCGACAGGTTGATGATGCCGAAATCGTGAGGCAGGTCGAACCCGTACTGCGCCGCGCCGATCCAACCCGCGTAGTCGAGCGTCGCGGCGTTGAAGTAGGTCTCGGCGAAGCCCGGCGCGATATCGCCGACGTTCCGGTTCTTGGTGTCGCTGTGGAGCGTCGCGGCCGTCAGGCGGGTGAAGGCAGTGCACAGCGGATTGTTCGGATAGCTCGTGCTGTCGTAGCACTGCTCGAGTTCCTGGTTGATGTTCAAGAGTTCGATCGCGTTCTTCAGCGAGATGCTGCTGTAGTCGAGCGAAAGTCGGAACCGCGGCGCCAGGGTCGGCTGATAGACGAAACCGACCGACCAGCTGTCCGCCGTTTCGTTCTTCAGGTTCAGGTTGCCCTCGTCCTTGCCCTGTTGCGACAACGGTCCGGTGGTCGATGTGTAGTCGAGCAACGCATTCGTTCCGGCGGGTTTGGCGCCCGCCGCCGCCAGGGCGGCCGTACAGTTGGCCAGACGCACGCTGGGATCCGGGCCGAGGCCCACTTGGTGGGCGTCGCACGGGTCGGTCAGCGGCTCGAGGACGCCGCTTGGCGTCAGGTCGAATTCAGCGATCGCTGGAGAGCGGATCGAGTGGGTGAAGACACCTCTCAACTCCAGGCCGTCGCCCCAGCCCGGAAGGCGGGGCTGCACGGTGCCGCCGCTCGACCAAGTGGTGGCGCCGCCGGTCAGCGAATGGTCGACGTAGCGGATCGCGCCGTTGAACTCCGCTTTCTTGATGAGCGGGTTGTCCTGTGACGGCGAGATCAGCGGGATCAGCGTTTCGCCGTAGATTTCGTAGGTGTCGAAGTGGCCGCTCACCGGGCCGTAGCCGGGGATGCCGTCGAGCGGGTCGCCCAACTCCCAGGTCTTGTCCGGGTTGTAGGCGGAGTCCTCGCGGCGATGCTCGACGCCGGCGGCGAAGCTGATCGGATCGGCGCCGCCGATATGCAGCCCCGTGGCGCCGGAGATGTTCGCCTGCAGGTCGAGCTGGGTATTCAGGTTCTCCGCGTGGCCGATCATGGTCACGTACTTCGCAGCCGCGGTCGAGAAGTTGTTCTGGCCGAACAAGTCGATCGGCACGCAGCTGCCGCCGGACGCGCAGGCGATCCCGCTCGGCGTCTGCACGGCATTGATGGCCAGCAGCAGGTTGGTGGGGTTGATGAACGGCGAGGTCGCCAGCGAATAGGCCGCGCCGTAGTTCACCGACGCATCCCAGTGCCAATCCAGACCCCAGGGATGGGTGTCGCCCTTGAAGCCGGCGACGATCCGGTAAACGTTGTCCAGGTTGGTCGCGGGGATGGAGTCGACGATGTCGTTCATGTTCCGGGACAGCTGGAACGTCGTGACTGGCCCAAGCAATGGATTGTTATTGTACGACGCCGTCAGAATCCCCCTGTCCGTCGCGGACAGGTACGGGTTGTTCACCGAGAAGTTCAGCGTGTACGCGCCGGCGCTGATCAGGTTGGGCGCGTCCATCGAGGTGATGTCGCTGGTGACTTTCGCTTCGGTATGGGCGTAGGACGATTCCCAGAAGAACCGGACGCCATTGTCGAGATCGTAGTGGCCGTTGAAGTTGAAGAGCGCCCGCTTGGTCGGCGACAGCAGAGCGAAGTGGTTGGCGGCGTTTACGCCATCTCCACCGACCGCATAGAGCGGAAGGGCGCCCCCCAGCGCGCCGCTGACGACCGTGCCGACGTTAAACGGCACCAGGTTGCCGCTCTTGTCGAACTGTAGCGGCTGGCCGGACGCGTTCTGAATGTAGTTGCCGTGCGCATTGGTGTACGGCGGATAGGTGATGCCCGGATAGTTGAGAGCGCCGCCGACGTCGTTGTACGGCAGACCGCCTTCGGTCACGAAGGGGAACGTCACATTGCCGACGATAATCTGCGCCGGGATGCCGTCGCTTGGCCCGGTGTCGGCCGGGTTCGCAAAGTGATAGAGCAGGCCGGAACGCGACCCGTACACCAACCCGTCTTGCTGGTTGTATTCGGCCGAGAACACGACGTTGCCCTTGCCGCCGTCGAAATTGTGCCCGGCCAACAGGCTGACGCGGCCGTTCACGCCGTCGCTGTTCTTTTCGTCGAAGCCGTACTGGGCGCCCATCTGAAGGCCCTCGTAGTGCTCCTTCAGGATGATGTTGACCGTACCTGCGATCGCGTCGGAGCCGTAAACCGGCGCGCCGCCGATAGCGATGGTTTCCACGTGGTCGATGAGCCCGACCGGAATGGTGTTCAGGTCGACCTGGTCGCCCGGCGAAGCGTTCGACGCCGAGGTCTGGGCGAGGTTCGAGCTGACGAACCGTTGCCCGTCGACCAGGGTCAGCGTGCGCTGCGAGCCGAGACCCAGGAAGTTTGCGTAGCTCTGGCCGATGGTGCCGCGCGCCTGACCGTCAGCCAGCGGGCTCGACCCCGGAACGCCGAAGCCCGGCGTGTCCTGCAGCGCGTCGGCGATGTTCTCGTAACCGCGCTGCTCGATTTCCTTGGAACTCGTCGAAAGCGCCGCCTCGAGGGTGTCGAAGCCCGCACGTTTAATGCGCGTGCCGGTGACCACCACCTCGCCGACTGTCTTCGTCGCGGACTCCGGCGGCGACCCGCTTTGGGCGCCGTTGGTCTGTTGCGCTTGGCCGTCGGGCGCGTCGCCGCGGCGGATGGTGACGGCGTTGTCGCCGGTCTGGACCGCATGCAGGCCGGTCCCCGCCAGCAGGCGGTTGAGCGCGTCCATCGGGCTGTAGCTGCCGTTCACCGGATTGGTGCGCACGCCCCTGACCGCGTCGGTCGGCGCGAAGACCTGCAATCCGGACTGGCGCGCGAGCGCCGGGATCGACGCAGTGGCGTCTTCCGCCGGAATGGTGATCCGCTTGTCCTGCGCTTCCGCGGACGCGGCTGACGCCGTCGCCGCCAACAGGCCGGCTGCCGCCGCCGTTGCCAGCCAAACCATGCGACGGCCCTTGCGGCCTTGTTCGCCCCCCGACTTCATCGGTATCCTCCTGCGCCTCGTCGTCGTGACCTATTGATCCGACGACCCCGCTTTCGATGATGGGCCGGACGGGAAAATCCGCCACCCCATGCGGAACTTTCAGCGCGAGACGATGTGGAGGCCGTCCTCCTGCTCGACGACCCGGTCGTCGAAGGCGGTGGCGGCGGTCTCGGCGAAGGCCTTGGAATCGCCCATGCGGAACACGCCGACGAAGGTTTTCTGCCCAAGACGGGGGTCATCGACAATGACCGGCCGAGCGGCATAGCGATTCACCTGGGCCGCCGCCTGCTCCACGCTTTCACCATCGAAATCGAGCTGGCCGTCGCGCCAGGCAAGGCTGCGCGCGATGTCTTCGCCGGTCAGGACCGAGGTCTTCATCGGTTGAACGCCTTTGGCGACCAGCGCGCCGTTGCGGGTGACGAAGCGGCGCTCCTGGCGGCCGCCGCCGGTGGGACGCTTCACCTCGACCGTACCCTCGGCCACGGTCACCGACACCTTGTCGGTCTGCAGCCGCACCGCGAAGTTGGTGCCCACTGCACGCACCGCTACATCGTCGGCGTGGACGATGAACGGACGCGAGGTGTCGTGCGCCACCTGGAAGGACGCCTCGCCCTTCTTCAGAAACACAGTCCGCTCGCCAGGCTTGAACTTCACCTGCACGATCGAGTCGCTGTCGAGAATGACGGTCGAGCCGTCGGACAGCGCGACGCGGCGCACTTCGCCGTGGTTCGACACCAGCCGGCCGTCGAAATGCTGATAGACGCCGGCGCTGAGCGCGATGACCAGCACCGCCCCCGCCGCGGCCGCCAGTTGCAGGCGCCCGGTTAGCCGCTTCGCCAAGTCGCGCACCCTCGGGCGCACCGCTCGTTCGCTGACGATTTCCAGGTGACGCGCGTGACCGGCCTTCAGCGCCGCGACGCGGTCGAGGTCGACCCACACCGCCTGGGCGCGCACCAGGGCGCCGACGTGGCGCACGTCGCGCTCGAGCCACGCCTCGAGATCGTGACGGTCCGCATCCGTTAGCCCGCCGGCCTCGAGCTTCACAGCCCAGGCCGCGGCCTCCGAATCGACGTCAGCGTTTCTTGCGACGCGAGTCATAGGCGCGGACGCTCCAGCTCGGCTCGTCCTCGGGGGAGGGAGCCGCCATTTCCTTCATCACCAAACGAAGAGCCTTCGCCAGGTGTTTCTCGACGGTGCTCTCCGCGATGCTCATCTTCTGGGCGATCTCACGCTGAGACAGCCCGTCGAATTTGCGCAGCTCGAACGCTTCCCGGCACTTGGGCGGGAGTGTTTCCAAGACCCGCTTGAGCCGTTCCACGTCCTCGCGGCCGCTGAGCCGTCGCTCGGGACCGCCGTCATCGTCTACGATGTTCAGGGACTCGATATCCGCCACCGTTTCGATGGCCACGATCCGCGACCGGCGCAGCGCCTCGCCTACCAGATGCCGGGCGGTGACGAAGAAATAGGCGCGCGGATTGGCGATCCGGTCGGTATCGGCCGCCCACAGCCGCGCATAGGCCTCCTGGACCACCTCGTCGATGTCGCAGTTGGGCAGGCCCCTCACGTTGCGACCCAGCCACTTGCGCACGGCCCCCTCATGCGGGAGCACTTCGCGCGCGAACCAGCGGATGCGGTCGTTCCGTTCCATGGCGGGACTGCGACAGATTTGCGGCAAGTCGTCAAGCTGGCGGCCCTTCGCGTCACTTCGGATTCCTTGATGAAATCCTGCGGTTATTCGCCGCGATACTGGGCCAGTCTTTGAATCTGTTTAAGCCCGCAACGCGGATGCGCTGCGGGCGGCCGTTCTCACGGTGGGGAGATCGGCGCTCCCCGACCCATTAGAGGATCGAGCCGGCGATTTCCGCCACTCCGTTTGTCACGGCCTCAAGGACTGCGGTAAGTTGGGTCGATGAAGCCCACGGCATGGACTCTGCTTACCCTAGCGATCGTAGGGATAGTGCTCGCCGCCTTCCTCGGTTACGTCGCCTATTGTCTTTGGACCCACAAGCCGATCCCCTGGTATCTCCGGTTTGGAGCTCCGGTCGCGGCGCTCGTGTTCGCATTCGCCGGGCGGTTCGTTCGGATGCCCCGTCGCGACTGATCCGAGTCAATAATTCCACTGCTTGGTATCTTCGCCCGCCGGCGCATTGGCCTTCACCTGGGCCGCCATCTCCTCGGCCACGCCCGCCCAGTCCTTGTGGTGCCAGCCGTGGCCCTTCTTCGGACGGCCGTAGACGAAGCGCGCGGGATAGTCCGGACCCGCCGTCGCCTTCAGCATGTCCTCGAAGTCATAGACGGCGAGATTAAGGTAGAAATTGTCCATGTCGCCGGAGATGATGTTCAGCTTGCCGCGCAGCTTGGGGCCCAGGGTCGCCCAGTTGCGCCGGGCATAGTCGCTCAGGTCGGAGCCGTTCGCGCGCCACGCCTCGGCCACTGCGTGGTCGATCTTGCCGGTCTCGATGTCGAACAGCGGCGCGGGATAGCCGTCGGGACCGACCGGCGAGTGCACCGCGTTCCAGCCCTCGAACTGGCCACCCGAGCGGCCGTGCGAGCCCAGCACATCCTCCCACCGCGACAGCTCGCGCATCGAAAGGTTCGACTGACCCTCGACGGTGCGGCGCATGGAGCGCTCGACCGTGACGTTCGCCTGCGTGGACTCGATGCCCGGCGCGACCGACATGGTAAAGGCGTTGTCGTCCTTGTAGGCGTCGACCAGCTGGTCGTGATGCAGGTCGATCGGATCGGGATTGAAAACCCAGGCGCCGCCGAATTCGTCGGGATATTTCAGCTGCAGGTTCAAGGCCTCCCAGCCGCCGGTCGAAGCGCCTTCGACCACGCGCGCATAGGGCTTGCCGATGCCGCGGTACTTGGCTTCGAGGTACGGGATCAGTTCCTTGGTGATCGCCTCGCCGAACGGTCCGCAGTTGGCCGAGTCGGTGGAATAGGCTTCCAGGAAGAACGGGCACGGCTGTTCGATGCTGATCGCGAGCATGCGCGGGAAGCCGTCCGATATCCACGACTGGTAGACGTCGTAGCCGGGCTTCAGACCCCCGGCCTTCAGACTCTCGGCCTGCTTCATCGTCGCCGGATCGGTGGAGAAGTAGAACGGCTGCGGATCGAAGCTCTGCAGCAGCGCCACCGGATAGCGTGCGTTCGGGTGCTCGGCCCAGCCCTTGGGCAACAGCACATTGGCCGACAGGTACATCGGCGCCCCCCACCAGTCGGAGAGGATCTTGCTCTTGATGCGGACGCGTTTGATCCACTCAGTGTCGGGCAAGGGATGCGCCGTCTCGACGTGGTCGAGCGAAAGCTTCACGTCGAAGCCCTGCGCGGGGTCGAGGCGGACCTTCACCGGCGCGCTGTAGAGATTGCCGGGCAGGACCGTCAGGTCGGTGCGCTCGAGATTGAGCGGAGCCCAGACGGTGCGGCCGTCGGCGCGATGCGCCTCGCCATAGGTGATCACCAGCGCCTGCACCCAGTAGTCGCCCGCGGGCAACGCCTTGAGGTTGTCGAGCGGATAGGCCTTGGCGCTGTCGTCGAGCACGCCGGCCTGGCCCGGTTTCAGCGCTTCGAGATCGGCGCCGAACATCGGCGGGCCGTAAAAGCCCGGACGGATATGGTCGCCCTTCGGCTGCGTCGGCGAAACCAGCACGACCAGCCGCCCGGTCAGCGGCCCCTGGTGCAGCGCCGGCGCGAACGTCACCTCGAACCGGTCCGCCGCCTGGGCCGCGCCCGCAACCCCCGCCAACAGAATTCCAAAGGCGAGCGCCCAGCGCTTCAGACCCCAGCGCTTCAAACCGGCGAACCGCATCGATTTATCTCCTGGGGCTCAGTGGGCGGCGCGATGCACAGGATGCGGCCGCGCTTGAACGTCGGTGATTTCCTTGGTCACCTTGCCGGTTTCGTCGAGGAACTGCACCAGCGGATGGCCGTCGGCGGCGACCTTCATCACCAGGCGCGGATGACCGTGCGAGTCGTTCAGGCGCACCATGGCGTCGCCGAGCTGTTTGCCCGCGAACACACGCTCCGCGTAGTGCTCCTTCCAGCGGGCGCTGAGCGCGTTCATCTGTTCCTTGATCTTGGCCTTCTCTTCCGGCGTCTTGGCGTTGACGTAGGCGTCGTTCAGTTCGACCGCCGGCATCAGCGACTCGTCGGGGCGGTCCCAGACCTCGAGACCCGCTGCGCGCTTGCCATCCTGGTCGCGATACTGCAGGCCCATGGTCTGGTCCTGGTGGTACTGGTCGAACAGGATGCCGGAGTAGGCGCCGAAGTGACCGTCCTTGTGCTGGTCCGACCAGCTCATGCCGCCGGCCTCGGTGCCGTCGTCGTCGAAGAACAGCACCCCGCCCTCGTCGCGCGTCGCGTGGTGGAACTCCTTGCCGTCCCAGATGATGCCAGGCATGTGCGCCTTGTCCGAAACGACGAAGCGCGGCTTGCCGTCGGCCTCGACCACATTCAGGCGATGCACGGTGATCTGGTCGAATGTCGCGATGTTCGCGTCCGAATGCGCCTTGCCCCACAGCAGGAACACGAGGCCCGCACTGATCAGCGCCATCCAGACGAAGGTGATGTTCTTGCGCGAGAGAACCGTAGTCATGTCGTCGTTCCTTGCAATCAGGCTTTGATCAGTAGTTCCACTGGGCGGTGTCTTCGCCCGCCGGCGCGTGCTTCTTCGCCGCGGCGGCCATCTCGCGGATCATCTGCGAGAAGTCGGTGACGTGCCAGCCGTGGCCCTTCTTCGGGCGGCCGTAGCGGAAGGTGATCGGATAGTCCGGCCCCGCCACGTCCTTCACCATGTCCTGGAAGTCGTAGACCCCCAGGTTCAGATAGAAGTTGTCCATCTCGCCCGAGACGAAGTTCAGCTTGTCGGACAGCTTGGGTCCGAGCGTCGCCCAGTTCCTGCGCGTGTATTCGGTCAGGTCGTAGCCGTGGTCGCGCATGTACTCGGCGACCTTGTGGTCGATCACGCCGGTGCGGTCGTCGAACAGGGGCACGGGATAGCCGTCTTCGCCGACGGGCCCGTAGCTGGCCTCCCAGATCGCGAGCTGGTGGCCCGAACGCACGTGGTCGCCCTGCACCGCCTCGAACTGGGCGAGTTGACGCTGGGTGATGGTGGTCTGGCCCTCGACCGAGCGGCGGAAGGTGCGCTCCTGGGTCAGGAACGGCCCGGCGGGCACGCTGAACAGGTTGTCCTCGGTATAGATGTTGATGTTCTGCCAGTGCGCGAAGCTGATCGGGTCGGGGTTGAACACCCACGCCCCGCCAAAGAAGTCGGGATACTTGACCTGCAGCGCCAGGGTCTCCCAGCCGCCGGTCGAGGCGCCCTGGACGAAGCGGGCGTAGGGCTTGGGAATGATGCGGAAGGTCTTCTCGAGGAAGGGCACCAGTTCCTTGGTGAAGGCCTCGCCGTAGGGTCCGTTGTTGGCGGAATCGACGTCGTAGGCCTCGAGGAAGTACGGGCTCGAGACGAACGGGGCGATGGCGAGGAAGCGCGGATAACCGTCCGAGATCCAGGTCTTCTGGAAGTCGTACCCGGTCTGGAGGTTGCCCTCCTTGGCGTCGGCGATGTCCTGCGGCGTCGCCGGAGTCGTGGTGAATCCGTACGGGGTTTCGCTGTGGCTGTTGGCGTAAACCGCCGGGTAGTGCGCGTTCGGATGCGCATCATAGCCCTGCGGCAGCAGCACATAGGCGCCCATGTAGATCGGGTAGCCCCAGAACTTCGACAGCAGTTCGCTCTTCACGCTGACGTACTTGATCCAAGGCGTGTCCACCGGTTTCGGCGGCGCGGGGATCACGTGATCGAGCACGAATTTCACGTCGAAGCCCTGGGCGGGATCGAGGTGAACCTTCTGAACGTCGCTGTAGATATTGCCCTGGAGGCTGAAGAACGGGTAGCGCGCGTGATGGACCGGCACCCAGATCGACTTGCCGTCGGAGCGGTGCACAAGGCCGTAGCGGATCATCACCGCCTGGACGAAATAGTCGCCGGCCGGGAGGGTCGCGAGATCGGCCACCGGATAGGCGCGCGAGGCGGCGTCGGCCACGGTGACGACGTCTGGCGCGGCCTGGTCGCGGCTGGCGCCGAAGATGGCCGGTCCGTTGATGGTGATCTGGGTGCGCGGCTCGCGCCGATCGTTGGTGGACACCACGAACACCACGCGTCCGGTGGTCGGACCGGGCTCGACCTTGGGCGACACCGTGGCCTCGAAGCGGACCTGGGGCTGAGCCTGCGCCGGGACGGCAAAGGCGGAAAATACAAACAGCGCCCCGAGCGCAATCGCGCTCAGGCGGCTCAGACCCGTCATCTTGGACATTTAAGTCCCCCACTCCGGGCGTCTCGTGCGCCCGAATAATGGGAGGGCCGAGCGGACGAAATCCGCTATCTGCTCAGGCGCGTACCGCCGCCTGCGAGGTTAAATTTCCGCAATGGCGCCTCTGCGGTTGGCGGATCGGCGCGCCGAGCCCATCGTCGCGGTCAAGGGGGCTCGCGATCCGCGGCCCGCAAGGGAGGCTGCGGCCATGGCGATACCGTACAACAAGATCCTTCTGGCCTATTCGGTGGTGCTGACCACAGTCATCGCGGGTATCACCGCGACCCAGGCGCTCGGCGACCCGCAGAAACTGAGCTTCGACACCATCGACGTCCACCGCATCAACCTGGTGGAGGACGACGGCACCCTGCGCATGGTGATCGCCAACAAGTCCCACTTCCCGGGCGCCATCTTCAAGGGCAAGGAATACCCGCACGCCAGCCGCGACAGCGCCGGCATGCTGTTCTTCAACGACGAGGGCACCGAGAACGGCGGCCTGATCTTCGGCGGCCAAAAGGGCAAGGACGGCAAGGTCCAGAGCTACGGCCACCTCAGCTTCGACCAGTACGAGCAGGACCAGGTCGTCACCCTCGACCAGAGCGAATACGACGGCCACCGCGCCGCGGGCCTCGGCATCAACGACTATCCGTCCAAGTCCATGGACATTGAAAAGCTGTCCAAGATCGAGTCCATGCCGAACGGGCCCGAGAAGAAGGCCGAGATCGCAAAGCTCGTCGCCTCCGGCGCCGGCGGCACGCACCGCGCCTTCTTCGGCAAGAAGGAGGGCTCCACTCTGCTTTCGCTGCAGGACGCCAAGGGCAAGCCGCGCCTGATCCTGCAGGTCACGCCCACGGGCGAGGCGTCGATCCAGTTCCTCGACGCCGACGGCAAGGTCCAGCGCACGGTCACCCCGGCGGGCTGACAAATTCACCGATGGGGGAAACGGCCCGCTCGTGCGTCTTAGATATCGAGAGGGTTCCTCTCACAGTAACCTCCTGACGTGACTTCCGCCGCCGCGCTCACGCTCGGCGGCGCAGCGAGAGCCTCGCTCCGAGTTCCCCGGAGCGAGGCTTTTTTTGTTCCACTTTCGCCCCGCGCGCTCTAGCGTTCCAAACGCCCCCGGGGACCGCCCGAGCGGCGTCTGGGAGGGGTTTGTGGTGCGCGCATCCATAGTTTCGGGTCTGGTTCTGGGTCTGGCGCTGCTGACGAACCAGGCGTCGGCGCAAAGCGAGCAAGCCCGGTGGCGCGAGGAAGCCGCGAACACCGTCATCACCCGCGACGACTGGGGCATCGCCCACGTGCACGGCAAGACCGACGCCGACGCGGTGTTCGGGATGATCTATGAACAGGCCGAGGACGACTTCAACCGGGTGGAGACCAACTATCTCATCTCGCTGGGGCGCCTGGCCCAGGCCGAGGGCGAGCAGGCGATCTATCAGGATCTGCGCGCGCGGCTCTACGTCGGCGACGAGGACCTGAAGGCGCGCTATGCGTCGAGCCCGGACTGGTTGAAGCGGCTGATGGACGCGTGGGCCGACGGGCTCAACTTCTATCTGGCCACGCACCCCGACGTTCACCCGCGCGCGATCGCCCGGTTCGAACCGTGGATGGCGCTGAGTTTCACCGAGGGCAGCATCGGCGGCGACATCGAGCGCATTCCGCTGAAGGACCTCGAGAGCTTCTACGGTCCGTTGCAGACGGCGCAAATCGATCCGCTCGCGCCGCCGGACGCGAACCTGCCCCTGCCCGACGTCACCGGATCGAACGGCTTTGCGGTGGCGCCGTCGAACACCAAGGCCGGCAAGGCGCTGTTGTGGATCAACCCGCACACCTCGTTCTACTTTCGCTCGGAGACCCAGATGTCGAGCGACGAAGGGCTCGACGCCTATGGGGCGGCGACCTGGGGTCAGTTCTTCATCTACCAGGGGTTCAACCCGAACACGGGCTGGATGCACACCTCCACCGGCGCCGACGTGGTCGACGAGTTCCTCGAGACCATCGTACGCCGGGACGGCAAGCTGTTCTATCGTTACGGCTCGGAACTCCGGCCGGTCCAGGTGTCGAGCGTCACCGTGCCCTATCGCGCAACCGACGGGTCGATGAAGTCGAAGACCTTCACCGTCTATCACACCCATCACGGCCCGATTATTCGCGCCGAAGGCGACCGGTGGGTTTCCTTCGCCATGATGTACAAGCCGGTCGAGGCGCTCGAGCAATCCTACCAACGCACCAAGACGCACGACCTGGCGGGATTCCTGAAGGTCGCGGACCTGAAGGCCAATTCGTCGAACAACACCATCTTCGCCGACTCCAAGGGCGAGATCGCCTATCTGCATCCGCAGTTTGTGCCCGTCCGCGACAAGCGCTTCGACTACACCAAGCCGGTCGACGGCTCCGATCCCGCGACCGACTGGAAAGGTCTCACGCCGCTCAATGACCTGCCGCAGGTGATCGACCCCAAAAGCGGCTGGATCGAGAACACCAACAACGCGCCCTGGACCGCGTCGGCGCCGGGCGACAGCCCGAAGGAAAAGGACTTCCCGCGCTACATGGACAGCGCCGGCGACTCGCCGCGCGGACGCCACGCCGTGATGGTGTTGAAGGATCGCAAGGACTTCACCCCGGACTCGCTGCGCGCCGCGGCGTTCGATTCCTACCTGGTCGGTTTTGCCGAACTCTTGCCGGGCCTGTTCGACGCCTACGATCACTTACCGGCGAACGATCCGTTGAAGGCGGAGCTGCAGGACCAGGTCGCGGAGTTGCGCGCATGGGACGACCGATGGTCGGTCTCGTCGCCGGCGACGGCGCTGGCGGTGTTCTGGGGCGACGATCTGGCCCAGCGCATCGGCGCCGACATGAAACAACGCGACGACGTGGTGCGTCAGGAGATGGCGGCCTATCCGATGTTCGAGCGCATGCGCCGGTTCGCGACGGCGCAGGAGCGCCTGGCTTCGTTGCAGGCCGCGTCCGACCGCCTGCAGCACGATTTTGGCTCCTGGCGCACGCCGTGGGGCGAAGTGAACCGGTTTCAGCGCCTGACCGGCGACCTGGTCCAACCGTTCGACGACGCCAAGCCGTCGATCCCGATCGGCTTTACCTCGTCGGTGTGGGGTTCAATGGCGGCGTTCGGCGCCCACCGCTGGCCGGGAACCAGGCGCTACTACGGCACGCTCGGCAACAGCTTCGTGGCCGTGGTCGAGTTCGGTGACAAGGTGAAGGCGCGCGCAATCACCGCCGGTGGCGAAAGCGGTCATCCGTCCTCACCGCATTTCGACGACGAGGCGCAGCGCTATGCCGACGGCAATCTGCGCGAGGTCTATTTCTGGCCGGAGCAACTGAAGGGCCACACCGAGCGGGTCTATCACCCCGGAGAATGAGACGCGGAACTGCGGCGGGGTCCAAGGGTTGAGACTGACCCCACCGTCAGGAGTCCTGTCATGACCATCAGCGAAGGCGGCGTATCTCGAGGCGCCGAACAGGCCGCGCAGGAGGAGCGCGATCTGCAGCACCGCCGCGAGGCGAGTGAGGCGAAAAGCTTTGCCGGAAAGGACGAGCCGAAGAAGAAGGGCGCGGTTCAGGCCGGCGCGCGCCCCTATCCCGAGCCGCCGTTCCCCGGCCAGCATCTGGAGAAGACCGGCGCCGAAGCGGACATGGAGCTGAAGCCGTTCTACGACGCACCCTTCTACAAGGGTTCGGGCAAGCTGCAGGGCAAGGTCGCGCTGATCACCGGCGGCGATTCGGGCATCGGGCGTTCGGTCGCGGTGCTGTTCGCGCGCGAGGGCGCCGATGTCGCCATCGCCTATCTCGAGTCCGACGACGATGCGGACGACACCAAGCGCGCGGTCGAAAAAGAAGGCGCTCGCTGCATCTGCATCTCCGGCGACGTGGCCGATCCGGAATTCGCCGGACAGGCTGTGCGCCGCACGATCGATGAGCTGGGACACCTCGACATCCTGGTCAACAACGCCGCCTTCCAGGAGCACACCGACGACTTCGAGAACCTGTCGGAGGAGCAGTTCGACCGCACGCTGAAGACCAATCTCTACGGCTATTTCCACATGGCCAAGGCCGCCGTGCCGTATCTGAAACAAGGCTCGGCCATCGTGATGACCGGCTCGGTCACCGGCATTCACGGCAACGAAGAGTTGCTCGACTATTCGATGACCAAGGGGGGCATCCACGCCTTCGCGCGTTCGCTGTCCAGCCACCTGATCGACAAGGGCATCCGCGTGAACGTGGTCGCGCCCGGACCGGTGTGGACGCCGCTGAACCCCGCCGACAAGGACGCGGAGAAGATCAAGACCTTCGGCGCCAAGACCAAGATGCGCCGCCCGGCCCAGCCGGAAGAAATCGCCCCGGCCTACGTGTTTCTCGCCTCGCCCCAGTGCTCCAGCTTCATCACCGGCGAAATCTTGCCGATCCTGGGCGGCTACCACGGCGGCTGACTGTGCTATAAGCCTCCCCGTTGGGGCAACGGGGAGGCTGTCATGCGTCTGTTCGGAATTGCGCGTTTCACCGCGGTGGCGGCGGCCGTTGTGTTGGCGTTCGCGCCCGCGGCCTTGGCGGCGATGGCGCCGACTTCGGCGGGGGACACGCCCGAACCGCTGATGCGCAAGATCATGGCGTCCTATCGCGACAGCGCGAAGGGATCGAGCGCCGCGATCGGCCAGAATTACTTCGACCCGGCGTTGACCAAACTCGACCGCGACAACGGCCGGCTGTTCGACGGCGTCGACGTGCTCGACGGCGATCCGGTGTGCCAGTGCCAGGATGTCGGCGGGACCTACAAATGGACCGGCCACAGTGAAGGCCGCGACCGCTGGGTCGCCGTGGTCAGCCGCTCCGACATGAAAACGCCGTGGCAGGTGATCTGGAAGCGGATCGGCAATCGCTGGGGCATCTACGACGTGATCGACGAGACCGGTTCGATCCGCGGCCTGCTGGAACGCCACAACCGATGCGCCCGCGAAAAGCTCGCCCACCATCAGAAGACCGACGCCTGCGCCGAGCTGAAATAGGCGACCCTACGGGTTCGCAACGGTTCAGGCGGATGAACCGAAGGTGAAGCTTCCCTGAGCCGAGCCGTTCAGATGCGCCGGCCTAATCTCCAGTCACCGTCGGTCGTACGGCGGATCGACACATGGAGATTTGACGATGAAGACCAGTATCAAAGCCGCCCTGTTGGCCATGGGCCTCGCCACCGCGATCGCCGGCGCCGCCACCAGCGCCTCGGCCGAAACTCAGTGGCAGCGGAATCACCCCGCCCGGGTCGAGGTGAACCATCGCCTCGCCCATCTGCACCGCCGCGCCGCGGTCGAGCGTCGCGAAGGCGAGATGGGCGTGCGCAAGGCGCACGTCATCCGGCGCGAAGAGCGCGGCATCCGAACGCAGGAACGCCGCATCGCTTCCCGGCACGGCGGTCACCTGACGCGCCACGACGTGCGCCGGCTGAACCGCGAGGAGAACGGCGTCAGCCGCCAGGTCGGTCGCTGATCCCGGTCCGGGAAGCCTCAACCGCCTCCGCCGTGTCACGCGCGACGGGGGCGGTTTTGGCGTGCGCGGCCTTCCACTGGGCGATGTGCTGCAGACGGCTGACCAGCGAAGGATGGTCGTAGAACAGCGTCTCTTCCAGCGGCGAGGGATTGGGCTTGTCGCCGCGCCAGTCGCGGATGAGCCAGAGTGCGAGCCCGTCCGGCTCCTTCGCGTGATCCAGCGAATACTGGTCGGCGCCGACGTTGATCAGACGCACGAAATTGTTGGTCGTGATCGATGAGACCGCGAGCCAGACCACCAGGAACATGGCCATCACCGGCATCGCTTCAGGATCCGAGGGCCACAGCGGGCGCTTGTAGCTGAGCAGGCGCTGGAAGGTGGCGAAGAAGCGGTCGGCGATGAAGAACCCCAGGAACGTCAGCGCGCTCAGCAGCAGCGCATAGGACAGCATGTCGCGGTGCGCCTGATGGCCCATCACATGGCCCACCGCGGCGCGCGCCTCCGAGACCGGCTCGGCCAGCATGGCGCGGGTGACGTCGACGTGCGCCAGACCCCCGATGCCGCCGGTGACGTCGGCGTCGAGACCCGGACGCGGCGAAACCTGGACGCCTTCCGCCGGCAGGTCGGTGCTGTGGATCAGGTCGAGCACGCCGTCGCGCACCGCGCCGGCCGGCGCCTCCGCCATCCCGGACGGCCCTGACACGAGCGCATCCGGCGCCCAAACCACCGCGAAGAAGAATAGGCTTAGCGCTCCGGCCGAGATCGCCCACCACGCGCGCGGCAATCGCCGGATCAGGTAGTAGAGCACCGACGCGGCGAGCGTGAACATCAGGATCGTTATCGGCGCCCGCGACCAGAACTTCAGAATCGTCGCCGGCAGGTTGGCGATCGATGCGCCGTTCTCATCCCAGGCGCCGAAGGCCGTGCAGGTCTCCCACACCACGACCAGGGTGGCGCTGACCACCAGGGCGCAGACGGCGGTGGCGATCCACGGACGCCGGCCCTGCGCCTCCACATGCTCGCGCACCCGGGTGAGCAATCGGCCCCGGTAAATCAGGTCGGCTACGACCAGCAGCGCCAGACCAGTGACGACGGCGTCGACCTGGTGCAGCCGCGTGGCGGCCGCAGCCGCCTGCAGCTTGGCCGGCGTCAGGCCGGCGAGCCACGCCGCCGTTTCATGCGGTATCGGCGCGCTCACGCCTCGAGGCGCGCGGCGGGCGTCCGCCGCGTCCAGCGTTGGGTCAGCGCCTTGAACGGATAGATCATCTGGCCCAGGAAATTCGGCGGCACGCCCTCGGCGCCGTAGTCGCGGGGCAAACGGTCCATCGGCATGTGGAAGGTGCCGAAGATCAGATCGAGCACTGGAAAGGTCGGCGCGAAGTTCATGTCGCGCAGCGCCGGATCGTTGGAGTGGTGCCAGCGATGGAACACCGGCGTCGCGATTACATAGCGCAGCGGTCCGAGCGACCAGTTCAGGTTCGAATGGACAAAACAGCCGATGAAGAAGTTTACCGGCGGCACAATGACAAAGGTCAGCGGCGAAAAGCCCATCACCGCCACCAGCATGGCGACGCCCATGCTATAGACCAGGAACTGACCCGGATGGACGCGGAAGGTCGTCGTCCAGTCCACGTTCTCGGCGCTGTGGTGCACCGCATGAAACGGCCAGAGCGCCGGCGTATGAAACGCGCGGTGCAGCCAGTACTGCACGATGTCGGTGACCACGAACACGAGCAGCACCTGCAGCGCGATCGGCAGATGCGACGCGGCGCCGTAACCATGCTGGACCGTCTGCCACACGCCCGCGGCGTCGGCGGCGAAAATCCAGCCGATCAGGAGCTTCAGCACCGCCGCGCTCAGTCCCGTGTAGGCGAAGGTGCCGACCAGATAATAGAGCACGTCGTCGGGCAGGTCCCGGCTCAGCACCTTCTGGCCCGGGTTGCAGGGCGTCAGTTTGCTGAGGCCCGCGAAGACCACAAAGGCGATGGCCACGCAAATGATCGACCAGGGCATCCGAACCGCCGTGAATTGGGGCCCGCAACCTAGAACCAACGCCTCTAACAGCGCGTAAAAGGCTCGAATCCGGCCGCCGAACCCCTTATCAACGGCCGGAAACCCGAAGCCGGATCCGGAGCGGCCGCCCATGACCGACGCCCCTCAACCCGCACCGTCCCCCTGGCCGGCGATGTCCGTCGCCCAGGCCCACGCCCTGATGACTCAGCCGGGCGCGGTCTTCGAGATGGAGGAGCTGGATATCCGGGGGGTCAGGACCCGCGTCTGGAAGAACGGCCCCAAGACCTTTGCCGACCTGTTCGCCACCGCCCGCGCCTGGGGCGAGCGAATCTTCGTGGTTTATGAGGGCGACCGGGTTTCTTACGAAGCCTTCGCCCGCGCGGCCCTGGTGCTGGCGCGCGAGCTGCAAGACGCCGGCCTGAACAAAGGCGACCGCGTCGCCATCGCCATGCGCAATCTGCCGGAATGGCCGGTGTGTTTTTTCGCGGCCTCGCTCTGCGGCGCCGTGGTCACGCCGCTGAACGCCTGGTGGACCGGCCAGGAACTCGAATACGGCCTGATCGATTGCGGCGCGAAGATCGCAATCCTCGACAGCGAGCGGCTGCAGCGCCTCGCCGAGCGCCTGCCCGAATGTCCCGACCTCGAACGCGTCTACGTCGCGCGCGAACACGAGGAACTTGCGCGGCCCCGTCTGAAGAAGCTGGAAGACGTGATCGGTTTTCCCAACACCTGGGCCCAGCTCCCCGACATACCGCTGCCCGACGTCGTGATCGAGCCGGAAGACTGCGCGACCATCCTCTATACCTCGGGCACCACCGGCGCGCCGAAGGGCGCGCTCGGCACCCATCGCAACTGCATGACCAACGTCTTGTCCGCGGCCATCTCCCAGGCGCGCACCTTCCTGCGGCGGGGCGAGGCGCCGCCGGCGCCCGATCCGGACGCGCCGCAGAAGGTCGGCTTGCTGGCCATTCCGTTCTTCCACGTCACCGGCCTCTGCGCCGTGCTCGGTCCGTCGATGTTCGCCGGCGCGCGCGTCGTCATGATGCGCCGTTGGGAACCGGAGCTGGCCTTCGCCATGATCGAGAAGGAACGGGTGACCCTGGTCGGCGGCGTGCCGACCATCGCCTGGCAGCTGCTCGAACATCCCGCGCGCGACAAGTACGATCTATCGTCGCTCGACACGGTGAGTTACGGCGGCGCGCCCGCCGCGGCGGAACTGGTGCGGCGGATCAAGGATCATTTCCCCAAGTCGCAGCCCGGCACCGGCTGGGGCATGACGGAAACTTCCGGCACCTTTACCCATCACTATGCCGAGGATTACGAGCACCGTCCCGACAGCTGCGGTCCCGCGGTGCCGGTCTGCGATATGAAGATCGTCGGCGCCGACGGCGAGACGCTGGCGCCGGGCGAGGTCGGCGAACTATGGGGCAAGGGCCCTAACGTTGTGGTCGGCTACTGGAACAAGCCGCAGGCCTCGGCGGAAACCTTCATCGATGGCTGGGTGAGGACCGGCGACCTCGCTCGCATCGACGAAGAGGGCTTCTGCTTCATCGTCGATCGCGCCAAGGACATGATCATCCGCGGCGGCGAGAACATCTATTCCGCCGAAGTCGAGGCGGTGCTCTACGAACACCCCGACGTGCTGGACGCCGCCCTGGTGCCGATCGCGCACCAGTCTCTGGGCGAAGAACCCGGAGCGGTGGTCACCCTGAAGACGGAATCCGCAGCGACCGAGGACGATCTGCGGGCCCATGTCGCCGACCGCCTGGCCGCCTTCAAGACGCCCGTCCGGGTCATCCTGGTCCGCGAGATGCTGCCCCGCAACGCCAACGGTAAGATCCTCAAGGGCGAGCTGAAAAAGCTGTTCGCTCCGCCCGCTTAGACCTTGTCCTGTAAGGGGTTTTGTCCCGGGGTTGCGCAAAAAGCCTATCCCTGTAGGTTCCGCGCCGCATGCGGATCCTCAGTGAAGACCAGACCGTGCTCGACGCCATCGCCGAGCGGGGCGACGCGATCGTTTCGCGCGCCGTGGCTTGGTGCGCGATCAATTCCGGAAGCCGTCATCTGGAGGGCCTGGAGCGGCAACGCGGCATGCTCGAGGAGGCGCTGAGCGCCTTGCCCGCAACCGTCGAACGCAAGCTGCTGTCGCCGAGCGTCGAGATCGCCGACGACGGATCGGAACGAACCCAGCCGCATCCCGACGCGCTCTACGTCGAGGTGCGTCCGCAGGCGCCGGTGCAGGTCGTGCTGACCGGTCACTACGACACGGTCTATCCCGCCTCGTCGAAATTCCAGAGCGTGCGCAACCGCGACGACGGCGCCCTGTGGGGACCGGGCGTGGCCGACATGAAAGGCGGCATCAGCGTCATGCTCGCCGCACTCGAAACGTTCGAGCATCACCCGGCGAAAGATCGCGTCGGCTATCGCGTGCTGCTGTCGCCGGATGAAGAGATCGGCTCGCTCGCTTCGGCGCCGCATCTCGCGCGCCTGGGCAAGCTCGGCCACGTCGGCATGACCTATGAGCCGGCGCTGTCGGACGGCGCCATGGCCGGGGCGCGCAAGGGCTCGGGCAACTTCCACATCGCGGTGAAGGGCAAGGCGGCGCACGCAGGCCGCGATTTCGCCAGCGGCCGCAACGCCGTGGTCGGCGCGGCGGGCATCGTCGCGCGGCTGAACGCGCTGAATGGCAAGCGCGAGGGCGTTACGGTAAACGTCGCCGCCGTCGCGGGCGGATCGCCGCTGAACGTGGTGCCGGAAAACGCGGTGGTCCGCTTCAACGTGCGCGTGCCCGACGCGGCGTCGGCCCATTGGGTCAAGGACGCCATCGAGCAGATCGTGTCGCAGTCGGTCGGCGTGCATGACCTGCAGGTCGTTCTGCACGGCGGATTCACCCGCCCGGCCAAGCCGCTCGACGCAGCGCAGACCAGGCTTATCGGCGCGGTGAAGGACGCGTCGGACCTGCTCGGGCAACCGATCCGCTTCATCGCCTCCGGCGGCGTGTGCGAGGGCAACAACCTCTATGCCGCCGGCCTGCCAAACGTCGATACGCTCGGCGTACGCGGCGGCGACATCCATTCCGAGGCGGAGTTTGCATGGCCCGACAGCTTCGTCGAGCGCGCGCAGCTCTCCGCTCTCATTCTGATGAAGCTCGCCTCGGGCGAGATCGATGCGCCGGCGTTGAAGGCGCTGCGGCTTGAAGAGGCGGCCTGACATGCTGTTCGTCCGACCCGCCGGCCCCGCGGATTTCAATGCCTTGATGGAACTCGCCGTTCTGTCGGGCCCGGGCTTCACCAGCCTGCCCGAACACGAGCCGACGCTGCGTGAGCGCCTCGACGTCTCCGCCGCCAGCTTCTCCGGCCACCTCGCGCCGCTGGAGTGTTGGTACACCCTGATGCTCGAGGATTCCGAGACCTCGGAAGTCGTCGGCGTCGCGGGGATCAAGGCCGCCGTGGGCCTGAAGCGACCGTTCTTCTCTTTCCGCGTGGTCACCTTCGCCCAGTCCTCGCCCACGCTGCAGATCCGCTTCGATCACCAGGCCATCGTGCTGGTCAACGAATGCGCCGGCTGGTCCGAAGTCGGCTCGCTGTTCCTCAAGGCCGAGCGGCGCCGCGGCGGCGCCGGCCAGCTGCTGTCGCAGTCGCGTTATCTGCTGATGGCGGCCGATCCGTCGCGTATCGCGGAGAACGTGCTGTCGGAACTGCGCGGCTGGTTCGATGAGGACGGGTCATGCCCGTTCTGGGACCATGTGGCCTCGAAATTCTTCCACATGCCCTTCACCGACGCCGACCGGATGAGCGCCTCCACCGACGGCCAGTTCATCCTCGACCTCGCGCCCAGGCATCCGATCTATGTGGAGCTGTTGCCCGAACCGGCGCGCGAGGTGGTCAGCCGCGTGCACCGCGATGGCGAAGGCGCCAAGGCGCTGCTGGAGCGCGAAGGCTTCCGCGCCAACGGTCTGATCGACATCTTCGACGCCGGCCCCACCATGATCTGCCCCCGCGACGAGATCCGCACCATCCGCGAAAGCTTGCGCCTGACGGTTCAGTTCGAAGAGAACGTCTCGACCGGCCCCGCCCTGGTCGCCATCGACGACTTCCGACGCTTCCGGTCGGTGCGCACGGCCGCCGCCGTCGACGGCGAAACCGTGCTGATCGACAAGACGGCGGGGGACGTCTTGGGCGTGAAGGCGGGCGATCGCGTGAGGGTCAGGATTTGAGCATGGACGGACGCTTGTTCATCGACGGCAAATGGCGCGACGGTTCGGGCGCGCGTTTCGAGTCCAAGGACCCGGCGACTGGCGAAACGGTGTGGAGCGGTAACGCCGCCCTCGCCCCGGATGTGGAGCGCGCCGTCGACGCGGCGCGCGGCGCCTTCGCGGACTGGGCCGAGCGTCCCGCCGAGGAACGCATCGCGGCGGTGAAGCGCTATCAGGCGGTGCTGAAGGACCGCGCCGAACAGGGCGCGGAACTGCTCTCGCGCGAGACCGGCAAGGCGTTGTGGGAAACCCGCGCCGAACTGACCTCCATGGCCAACAAGGTCGACATCTCGATCCGCGCCCACGCCGAACGCGCGGGCGAACGCGAAGCCTCCACCGGTTTCGGCCGCGCCGTGCTGCGTCACCGGCCCCATGGCGTCGCTGCGGTGCTTGGGCCATTCAACTTCCCCGGCCATCTGCCGAACGGCCACATCGTCCCGGCCTTGCTCGCGGGCGACACGGTGGTGTTCAAACCGTCGGAGGAGACGCCGGCCGCGGGCGAGTTCATGGCGCAGGCCTTCGAGGCGGCGGACTTGCCGGCAGGCGTGTTCAACCTGGTGCAAGGTGCGCGCGACACCGGCGCGGCCCTGCTCGATCAGTCGATCGACGCCCTGATGTTCACCGGCTCCGCCGGCGCCGGCGACATCTTCCGCCGCAAGTTCGCTGACAACCCGCGCGTGATCCTCGCGCTGGAGCTCGGCGGCGACAATCCGCTGGTGGCGTGGGACGCGGGCGACGCGGAAGCGGTGGCGAGCCTGATCGTGCAGTCGGCCTATGTCACCACCGGCCAGCGCTGTTCCTGCGCGCGGCGCCTGATCGTCAAGGCCGGCGCCGAGGGCGACGCCATCGTCGAGGCGGTCGCGGCCCTGTCCGATCGCCTGGTCGTGGGCCCGTGGAGCGGCGCGGACGAGCCCTATATGGGTCCGCTGATCTCCGCCCGCGCGGCGGCGAACGCGCTGGAGCAAGCCAAGGCGCTCGGCGGCAAGGCGGTGCGCGCGTTCCGCGCCGCCGACGACCTCGGACCCGCCTTCGTGCGCCCCGGCCTGATCGACATGACCGACGCCAAGGCGCCCGACGAGGAGATTTTCGCGCCGGTGCTGCAGGTGTTCCGCGTGCACGACTTCGACGCGGCGCTGGCCACGGCCAACGACACCGCCTTCGGCCTTTCCGCAGGGTTGCTCAGCAACGACGAAGCGTTGTGGCGTAAGTTCTCGGCGCACATTCGCGCCGGCGTGGTGAACTGGAACCGACCGACCACGGGCGCGGCGGGCGACATGCCGTTCGGCGGCCTTGGCCGCTCGGGCAATCACCGGCCCAGCGCCTACTACGCCGCCGACTACTGCGCCTTTCCGGTCGCCAGTTTCGAGGCGAGCGAGACCAAGAACATTCTCGGTGAGATGAAAGGCGTACGCGCGTCATGAGCGCGGTCGAGGCCAATGTCGACGGCCTGGTCGGGCCGACGCACTCCTATGTCGGCCTCGCGCCAGGAAATCTCGCGAGCCAGATCAACGCCGGCCTGACCTCCAGCCCGCGTGCGGCGGTGCTGCAGGGCCTGGCCAAGATGCGCCGCCTGGCCGACCTCGGCCTGGTGCAATGCGTCTTCCCCCCGCACGAGCGGCCGTCGGTTCCGTTTCTGCGCTCGATCGGTTTTTCCGGAACCGACGCCGAGGTGGTCGAGCGGGCGTGGAAAGACGCGCCGGCCATCGCCTCGGCCGCTTGTTCCGCCTCGCCCATGTGGGCGGCCAACGCGGCGACGGTGACGCCGTCCAGCGACACGGCCGATCACCGCCTGCACCTTTCGGCGGCGAACCTGATCACCAACCTGCACCGCAGCCTGGAGGGCGAGCAGACCACGCGCGCGCTACGCCGTCTGTTCCCCGACCAACGCCGCTTCGCGGTGCACGCGCCGCTGCACGCGACCGCTCATTTCGGCGACGAGGGCGCGGCCAACCACAGCCGCCTCTGCGCCGATCACGGCGAGCCCGGCGTCGATCTGTTCGTCTGGGGCCGCGAGGCATGGGAGGTCTGGGGCGGCGTCTATCCCGCGCGCCAGACTCTGGAAGCCTCGCAGGCCATCGCGCGGCGTCACGGTGCGGCGCGTCCGGTGTTCGCGCGCCAGGGCAAGGCCGCCATTGCGGCCGGCGTGTTCCACAACGACGTGGTCTGCGTCGGCTCCAAGCGCTGCCTGCTGTTTCACGAGATGGCGTTCGAGGATAAGGCCGCGACGCTCGACGCGATCCGTCGCGCTGCCGAGGGCCTGTTCGAGCCCGAGTTCATCGAGGTTTCGACTGCGGACCTGCCGCTGGAAGACGCGGTGAAGTCCTATCTGTTCAACTCGCAACTGTTGGCGATCCCGGGCGAAGCGCGGCTGGTGCTGCTCGCTCCCACCGAAACCCGCGACAACCCGCGCGCCCGCGCGGTCGCGGAAGCCATTGCGGCTTCAAACGGCGTCATCGGCCGCGTCGACTATGTCGACGTGCGCGAGAGCATGCGCAACGGCGGGGGCCCGGCGTGCCTGCGCCTTCGGGTGGTGATGAACGATCTCGAGCAGGCGACGGCGAACAATTTCCAACGTCTCGACGCGAGCCTGCACGAGCGCCTGACCCAGTGGGCGCAACGCTGGTATCGCGAAACGCTGGAGCCCAAAGACCTCGCCGACCCGCAACTATTGGACGAAACGCGTGGCGCGCTGGACCAACTCACCGCCATCCTGAACCTCGGTTCGGATTTCTATCCGTTCCAACGCGAGCGAACCACGAGCTAGCCCCTCGTTAATTCACGTACGATCCGCACTCGCCGGCGCGATTCCAATGTCCATTGGATTTGTGCATCCAAAGCGTGAACCCGTGGCCGCAGAGCATGCCACAGGTCATGCGGAAACTGACAAGCGCGTCCTTGCCGTCTTCACTGAACGCGACCTGGGAGAACGAAATCAGCGAATGGGAGAAAGCCTGCTTGACCGCATCATCGACGGACTTTCCCTGCGCCATGCTGCGCTCAGGATCGTCGGCGGCCCATTTGTCCCCATCGACTAACACGATGTTGCGCTGATGGAAGGTGGCGGGGTCCAAGGTCTTGTCGGTGGGCGCGTCGACGGCGGCTTTTGAAAAACGCACACCTTTGGCGCACTCTGCGTTTTCGGACGCGGACGGAGGCGCCCCGAGACGTTGGTTTACCATCTGCGCGTCGTGACTTCCGTCGAGCCAGGATCTCAGTACGGTCTCGTATATTGCTTGTTCATCGGCGGCGCCGGCAGGATTAGGCGCCGCGTTCCCGCTCTTCGTCACCGCCGCTCCCGTCGCGAGCGAAAGCCCGGCAATGACTAAGATTTGAAAGAATTTTTGAGTGATCCCCATCACCGCCTCCCCACGAGATGCGCGCCGATCGGGTAGGCGCGTGCCGCGCAACCTTGACCTGGATCGTGGCCAAGCCAAGGCGCTGATGACGGGCCTTCGCCCTCATGGCGGCAGACGGTAAGAGGACTTCGTCCACTACGAAGGTCAGGAGATTCGAAATGCTCAGACGCGCCCTTCTGAAACAGGTTGCCGTCGCCCCGCTCTGGGCCGCCATGGGCGCCGCCGTTCCCGCTCTCGCGGCAACCGGCTTTCGCCGCGTGCGGCCGGGTGAGCCGGGCTGGCCGAGCGAAGCTGAATGGGCGGGGTTGAAGTCCCGGGTCGGGGGCCGGCTGGTCAAGCCGATCTCGCCTTTCGCGCCCTGTGAGGCGGGCGGCGACAAGGCGTCGTGCGCAGCGGCGATCCCACTGCTGAAGAACCAGTTCTACCTCGGCGACAATCCGGGCGCATCACAGATTTACGGTTGGCTGGGCGCCTGGACCTCGAAGCCGAGCGCCTATGCGGTAGAGGCGCAGTCCGCGAGCGATGTCGCCGCGGCGGTGAACTTCGCGCGCGAGCATCGCCTGCGTCTCGTGGTGAAAGGCGGCGGCCACAGCTACCAGGGGACGTCGAACGCACCGGATTCATTGCTTCTGTCCACACGTCCGATGAACACGGTGACGTTGCACGCCGGTTTTGTCCCGCAAGGTTGCGAGCACGCCATGAAACCGCAGCCCGCGGTCTCGGTCGGCGCGGGCGCCATGTGGATCGACGTTTACGACGCGGTGACCACCAAGCGCGGGCGCTATGCCCAGGGCGGCGGCTGCACCACCGTCGGCGTCGCGGGGCATATCCAGAGCGGCGGCTTCGGGTCGTTCTCGAAGCATTTCGGCACGGCGGCGGGCAATCTTCTGGAAGCCGAGGTCGTCACCGCGGATGGCCGGATTCGCATCGCCAATCCACGCAACAATCCCGAGCTGTTCTGGGCGCTGAAGGGCGGCGGTGGCGGAAGCTTCGGCGTCGTCACGCGCACGACCGTCCGCACCTACGACCTTCCGGAACACTTCGGTTGGGGCGATGCCGGCATTCGCGCGACATCGGACGCGGCGTTCCGGCGGTTGATCGACCGGTTTCTGGCATTCTACGCGGACAAGCTGTTCAATTCGCACTGGGGTGAACAGATCTCGATCCAGCCCGACGACCGCCTCGTAATCTCGATGGTGTGCCAGGGCCTTGACGACGCTGAAGCCAAGGCCGTTTGGACGCCGTTCTTCGATTGGGTGAAGTCACAACCTACCGACTACAAGATCGTCGAGGAGCCTCGTGCCGGCGCCGGCGACGCCCGCATCTGGTGGGACGCCGTCGAACGCAAAAAGAAGCGCCAAGGGGTCATGGTGCAGGACGACCGTCCGGGCGCGCCGCCGTACCACGCGGTGTGGAAGGGCGACAGCGAACAAGCGAGCATGTATCTGCACGGTTATGAGTCGCTCTGGCTTCCAGCTTCGCTGTTGAAGCCCGACCAACGCGACCGTCTTGTCGAAGCGCTATTCAGCGCGAGCCGTCACTTCGCGGTGCTGCTGCACGTCAACAAAGGCTTGGGCGGGGGTGCGCCCGACGCCGTGTCCGCCGCGGCGGACACTGCGATGAACCCCGCGGCGCTCGACGCCTTCGCGCTGGCGATCATGGCGACCGGCGGCTATCCGCCGCTGCCCGGCCTGCCGATCGCGCCGCCCGACATGGGCTTGGCCAGGCGCAACGCCGAAGCGATCGATCTCGCCAACGCCGAGCTGGTCAAGATTGCGCCAGCGCGCGGCTCCTACGTGTCGGAGAGCAACTTCTTCAACAAGCAATGGGCCCACGCCTTCTGGGGACCGAACTATCCGCGCCTGCAGGCGGTGAAAGCGAGGTACGATCCCGACGGCCTGTTCTTCGTCCACCACGGCGTCGGCAGCGAGGGCTGGAGCGCGGATGGGTTTACGCGCCTGGCCTAAGAAAGAAAATTGAACCACGAAGCGCACCAAGCGCACCAAGAAGAAAAGGGCTTACCGCGGTTCGCGCGGTACTAATTTCATCGTCCGTCGACTGACGTCGGGCTCCACTCTTCGTGCGCTTTGTGCGCTTTGTGGTTATTTTTCCTAATTCTTCGCTGCGAAGCGCCCGCCGCTATCGGCATAGCTTTGGTCGCCGCGGGTGAAGACCTTGTCCGTGGGCAGGATCGCGTCGATCGGGATATCGTCGGCCCCCTTCAGCGCCGCGTAGATCGGGCCGAAGTCCTGCAGGGTTTCGCTGCGCAGGCGTTCGAACGAGGGCACGACCACGTAGACCTGCTGAAAGTCGTCGATGCGATAGGGCGTACGCATGACGCGGGTCATGTCGAAGCCGATGCGGTTGGGCGATGGGCTTTCCAGCGCGAACTTCGACTCCGCCGCCGACGACACGATGCCGGCGCCGTAGATGCGCAGCTCGCCCGCCTCTTCGATCAGGCCGAACTCGACGGTGTACCAGTAGAGCCGCGCGAGATTGTGCAGTTGTCCCAGGTCGAGCGCGCGCAGGCCGCCTTTGCCGTAGGCCTCCATGTAGTCGGCGAACACGGGATCGGCGAGCATCGGGACATGGCCGAACACGTCGTGGAAGACGTCCGGCTCCTGGATGTAGTCGAGCTGGTCGGGGCGGCGGATGAACTGGCCGGCCGGGAAGCGCCGGTTGGCCAGGTGATCGAAGAACACGTCGTCGGGCACCAGACCCGGCACGCACACCACGCTCCAGCCGGTCAGCGCATGCAGCGCCGGATTGAGCTTGCGCTCCAGATCGGGAATGCCGCCGGTATGCAGGTCCAGCGCATCGAGGCCCTTCATGAAAGCGTCGCAGGCGCGCCCGGGCAGAACCTTCATCTGCCGCTCGAACAGCGTGACCCAGGTCGCGTGCTCCTCCGCGGTGAACGCGTCCCAGCTCTGGGGGATGGTCCAGTCCGCGGCCGCGCCGGGCGGCGGCGTCTCGTGGACGTGGGCGAAGTCGTTCATGGGGCGGTCCCGGCGGCGATCTGGAGATCGATCTAACGCCGCCGGGGTGCTGACGCCACCTTTGGGGCGCTAGTTCATCGGCCGGGGGCGAGGCCGATAGGCGCCGTGGTCGAAGCCCGCGAAGACGAAGTCGGCCTCCGGGTGCAACACCGGCTGGCCGGTCTCGTCGAGGACGAGGTTCTGCTCGGACACGTAGGCGACGTAGGTCTCGTCGCCGCTTTCGGCGAGCAGGTGATAGAAGGGCTGGTCCTTGCGCGGACGGTCAGCCGGCGGGATCGAGAGCCAGCGCTCGTCGCTGCTGGCGTACTCGGGGTCGGCATCGAAGATCACGCCGCGGAACGGAACGGTCCTGTGGCGGACGATCTGGCCGATGCCGAATTTGGCGATATGCGTGTTCATGCGGCGGAGAATGCGCCCCCGTCAATGACCGCACCCTGAGGACGCCTTGCAGCCAGCTTTCAGGCTTGGGGCGGGATTGTGGCGGGCTGGGGTATCGTCCCGAGCCTTCAAAAGGCCAAGCTTGTCCTTACCGTTCAGGTTGTTACAGTCGCCCCTGAAGCGGGCCCGCCTGTGGGGCGGAGTCCGGGCGAGAGGTCGAGCCAATGTCGCAGGCTCCCATCGAGCGTCGCGGCGCGTTCGCGGACGCTGACCGGGTCGAGCGGGCGCGCTGTTACGGCGCCCTGGACCTCGGCACCAACAATTGCCGCCTGTTGATCGCCACCCCTGCCCGCGGCGGCGGCTTCCGCATCGTCGAGGCCTTTTCCCGCATCGTGCGCCTGGGCGAGGGCCTGTCTCGGACCGGCGAGCTGCAGCCCGAGGCCATGGAGCGGGCGATCGCGGCGCTGCGCGTCTGCGCCGACAAGGTGCGACGCCGCCAGGTCGTGCGCCTGCGCGCGGTGGCCACCCAAGCCTGCCGCTCGGCCTCCAACGGCCAAGCCTTCGTCGACCGGGTCGAACGCGAGACCGGGCTGAAGCTCACCGTCATCACCCCCGACGAGGAGGCGCGCCTGTCGGTGGCCGGCTGCGCCAACCTGCTGGATCCGTCGGCCGAGGCCGCGCTGGTGGTCGACGTCGGCGGCGGCTCGACCGAGTTGTCCTGGGTCGCCATCGACGGCGAGAACCCCGAGCGCGTGCGCACCGACGTCAAGGCGTGGCTGTCGATCCCCATCGGGGTGGTGACGCTGGCGGAACGGTTCCCGGAACCCGACGCCGACAAGGACCCTTGGTTCGCCGAAATGGTGGCCGCGGTCAGCGCGGAAATCTCGGCCTTTAACCGCGCCGAGGGCATGCGCCCGGTGTTCGATGCGGGACGCGCGCACATGGTCGGCACCTCGGGCGCGATCACCAGCCTCGCGGGCCTGCATCTCGGCCTGCCGAAGTACGAGCGTGCGCGTGTCGACGGACTGTGGATGAATGCTGCGCAGTGCCGCGCGGCGGCGCGGCGGCTGATCGACGTCGATGCGGCGGCGCGCGCGGCGGAACCGTGCATCGGCAAGGACCGCGCCGATCTGGTGCTCGCGGGCGCGGCGATCCTGCAGGCGGTGCAGGACAACTGGCCCTGCGAACGCGTCCGCGTCGCCGACCGCGGCTTGCGCGAGGGAATGCTCATCTCTTTGATGAAAAACCGCCGACGCCGGCGGCGACGCGGGCGGTAGGAAGAGAGTCCACGGACACACACGGACACACACGGATCGCTGACGCCGACGTGGTGCGGTCGCTTTTTTATTGCCCACGAAAAACACGAAAAGGCTTTAGAGCCTGCGCCGAAGGCGCATTCGAAAATCAGGGCGCTTCGCGCCGGAGCCTGATACGCGACGCGTTCGTGTTTTTCGTGGGCAGTCTTTCTTCTATCCGTGTGTGTCCGTGTGGGTCCGTGGACTCTCTTTCGTAAGCGCGGCTCACTTCACCTCGACCGGCGGAACCACCAGGCAGATGTTGTCGAGGTAACCGCCGTTGGTCTGTTCGGCTTTTTCGATGGCGGCCTGGAAGGTCGGCGTGCCCGGGTCGGCGACCAGGACCTTGGGACGCTCCGCTTCGGGTAGCTCGGACGCGATGTGCGCCTTGATCAGATGGTCGGGCGCGGGCGGCGGTTCGCCGGGCGCCATCTGTCGCAACACGTCCTGGCCCGCGACCACGCGGCCCCAGGCGGTGAAGGTGCGGTCGAGCGAGAGCGCGGGACCGGTCAGGAAGAAGATCTGCGAATCGGCGCTGTTGGGGTCGTCGTAGTGGGCGGTGGAGGCTGTCCCCGGACAGAACTTGGGCCAAGCGGTTCCGTCCGCGTCGACCGCGACCGGCATGCCGCCGGAGAAGCCCGCACCCAGAACCACCGGCTTGATCGGCGCCGCCGGATGGAAGCTGAACTCGGCCTTCAGCGTCCCCATGCCGGAGGTATTGTCGCCGCCGACGGTCTTGGTCCCGGTCTGAACCACGAAATTCGGCTGCACGCGGTAGAAGACGTCGTCGTCGAAGTAGCCCTTGCGCACCAGCGCCTTCACCCGCGCCACATGGTTGGGCGCGATGTCGGGACGAAGCTCGACGATCACCCGCCCCTTCGAGGTGTCGACCACCAACAGGTTGTCGGGATCGACCGGATGGAAGTCGTCCGCGAACGCCGGCGCCGCGGCGAGCGACAAGACCGCCGCAGCAACAAGCGCTCGCCCACGCATCAGCGCACCTGGCTCGGGATGTCGACGTCGCAGATCGAGAAGTCGGCGCCCCTCTCCTTGCGGACGCGGTCGACGATGGCCTGGAAGGGCTTGCTCGTCGCCGACAGCACCAGCACACGCGGACGGCCCGCCTCGGGCATGTCCGCGAGGACCTGCACCTTGGTCATTACGTCGGGGTCGACCACCGGCTCGCCGGTCTTCAGGTTCTTCACCACGTCCTCGCCCGCGACCACCCGGCCCCAGGCGGTGTAGCGTTTCTCGAGCGACGGATAGCTGTCGCGCATCAGGAAGAACTGGCTGTTGGCGCTGTCGTCCTCGTTGCCGCGCGCGGCGCCGGCCACGCCCGGACAGAACAGGCCCCAGGCCCAGACCTTATGGTCGGCGGTGATGTCCATGGCCGCGTCCGGCTGGGTCGCGATCGGCAGGTCGCCGAGAAAGCCCACCACCGTGCCCGACGGGGCCGCGATCGGAACGTAGGGCACATTGGCGTCGCGGCGGAAGGTGAACTCGGCCTTCACATTGGGATAGGTCGACTGCCCTTCGCCGGTGCCCAGCGGATCGCCGGTCTGGGCCATGAAGCCGTCGATGACGCGGTGCCACTTCAGCCCGTCGTAGAAGCGCTGACGGGTGAGCAGCTTCACGCGTTCGACGAACTGCGGCGCCGCCTGGGGGTCCATCTCGACGAAGATGCGGCCCTTGGTGGTGTCGATCACCAGGACGTTCTGCGGATCGAGTTCGCGCCAGTCGTCGGCCGAGGCGGCCGGTTGGGCGGCGGCGGCGGCCTTTTCCTTCTTCGGCTTGGGCGCGCCGCCGAGATGAAAGGCGGCGAAGGCCGGGGCGGCGATCAGGCCCACCGCGGCGGCGACGGCGAGCGCCCACAAAGCGCTCCGGGAATTCGTCATCGATCTCATCCTTTGAATTTCGCCCGCACCTTTTTCGCCACCCTCGGCGGCAAAAATGGGTCGATATTGCCTCCGAGCCGCGCGATTTCCTTCACCAGCCGCGAGGCGATTGCCTGGTGGCGCGGATCGGCCATCAGGAACACGGTCTCGATCTCGCGATTGAGTTGCTGGTTCATGGCGGTCATCTGGAACTCGTACTCGAAGTCGGCGACGGCGCGGAGCCCTCGCACGATGATGCCAGCCCCGATCTCCTCGGCGAAAGCCATCAGCAGGCTGTCGAATGGTCGCACCTCGATGCGGCCGTCATAGACGTCGCCCAGCTCCTCGCGGACCATGGCGACGCGTTCGTCCAGGTCGAACAGCGGTCCCTTGTCGGCGTTGACCGCCACCCCGATGACGAGGCGATCGACCAGTTTCACCGCCCGGCCGATGATGTCGATATGGCCGTTGGTGACCGGATCGAAGGTCCCCGGATAGAGCCCGACGCGCACAACCATCGCCGCCCCCTTTCGCCCGATCAGGCGCCGTCGTCCGGCGCACCGTCGTTATCGCCGCCGCTTTCGATGCCGTTTTCGCCACCGGCGTCGTTCTCGTCCTCACCGTCGGCCGCTTCGGCCAGATGCTCGACCGAGACCACGCGTTCGTCGTTGGCGGTGCGGAAGATGATTACGCCCTGGGTGTTGCGGCTGGCGACCCGGATCCGGCCCACCGGGACGCGGATCAGCTGGCCGCCGTCGGTCACCAGCAGAATCTCGTCGCCCTGCTCCACCGGGAAGGAGGCCACCAGCTTGCCGCCCTTGCGCGACAGGTCGTGGGCCATCAGCCCCTGTCCGCCGCGACCGGTGCGCCGGTAGTCGAAGGACGAGGTCCGCTTGCCGAGGCCCGTGTCGGCGACGGTGAGAATGAACTGCTCGGCCGCGCCGAGTTCGGCGATGCGTTCGGGGCTCAGCGTGGTTTCGTCGCCGCCGGTTTCTTCGTCCTCGTCGGGTGTGGGCTCGTCGGGCGCGGCCGCGGCGTCGTCGGGTTCTTCGCCCTGGGCGGCCGCGAGCATGGTGCGCTCGTGCTTCAGATAGGCCGCGCGTTCGGCTGGGCTCGCGTCGACCCGGCGCAGGACGGCCATGGAGATGACCTTGTCGCCGGTTTTCAGCCGCACGCCGCGCACGCCCGTGGAGTCGCGCCCCTTGAACACCCGCACCTCGTCCACCGCGAAGCGGATGCAGCGCGCGTCGGCCGTGGTCAAAAGAACGTCCTGGTCCTCGGTGCACAGCGCCACGCCGACGATGGCGTCGCCGTCGTCGAGCTTCATGGCGATCTTGCCGGCGCGGTTGACCGTGGCGAAATCGGACAGCTTGTTCCTGCGCACGTCGCCCGAGCGAGTGGCGAACATGATGTCGTAACCGTCCCAGGTCGCCTCGTCCTCGGGCAGCGGCAGGACGTTCATGATCGTCTCGCCGGGCTCGATCGGCAGCAGGTTCACGAAAGCCTTGCCCTTGGACGTCGGCGTGCCGAGGGGCAAGCGCCAGACCTTCAGCTTGTAAGCCTTGCCGTTGGACGCGAAGAACAGGACCGGCGCGTGGGTCGAGGCGGAGAACACGCCGACGATGGCGTCCTCGTCCTTCATCGCCATGCCCGAGCGGCCTTTACCGCCATGGTGCTGGGTGCGGTAGTCCGCCAGACGCGTGCGCTTCACGTAACCGGAGTGGGTGACGGTGACGACCATCTCCTCGCGGGGGATCAGGTCTTCGTCCTCGAGCTCGCCCTCGCCTTCGATGAAGACGCTGCGACGAGGCGCCGCGAACTGGTCGCGCACCTCGACCAACTCGTCGCGCACGATGCCGAGCACGCGTTCGCGCGACGCCAGGATTTCCAGCAGGCCGCGGATGTTGCCGGCGAGCGTCGTCGCCTCCTCGGCGATCTCGTCGCGGCCGAGACCGGTCAGGCGCGAGAGCGTTAGGGCCAGGATCGCGCGCGCCTGTTCGTCGGTCAGGCGGATCGAGCCGCCCTCGAGCACGATGGAGCGTGGGTCGGCGATCAGCTCGACCAGCGAGATCATGTCGCCGGCGGGCCAGCCCTTCCCCTGCAACCGCTCACGCGCCTCGTTCGGATCGGCCGAGGAGCGGATGATGTGGATCACCTCGTCGATGTTGGCCACGGCGATGGCGAGACCCACCAGCACGTGGCCGCGATCGCGCGCCTTGCCGAGTTCGAACTTGGTGCGGCGGACCACCACCTCTTCGCGGAAGGCGAGGAAGGCGTCGATCAGGGCGCGCAGGCCCATCTGTTCGGGGCGGCCATGGTTCAGCGCCAGCATGTTGACGCCGAACGAACTCTGCAGCGCGGTGTAGCGATAAAGCTGGTTCAGGATCACGTCGCCGGATGCGTCGCGCTTCAGCTCGATGACCATGCGCATGCCCAGCCGCGAACTCTCGTCGCGGATGTCGCTGATGCCTTCGAGACGTTTGTCGCGCACCAGCTCCGCGATGCGCTCGATCAGGGTCGCCTTGTTAACCTGGTAGGGAATCTCGGTGACGATGATCGCTTCGCGATCCTTGCGGATCTGCTCGACCGAGGCCTTGCCGCGCACGATGACCGACCCGCGGCCGGTCATCAGCGCATGGCGGCTGGCGCTCTGGCCCAGGATCTCGCCGCCGGTGGGGAAGTCGGGGCCCGGGACGATATCGAGCAAGTCGGAGAGGCTGATGTCGGGCTTGTCGAGCGTCGCCAGACAGGCGTCGATCACCTCGCCCAGATTGTGCGGCGGAATGTTGGTCGCCATGCCCACGGCGATGCCGCCGGCGCCGTTGACCAGCAGGTTCGGGATGCGCGCCGGCAGAACCGTCGGCTCGGCTTCCTTGCCGTCGTAGTTGGGCTGGAAGTCGACAGTGTCCTTGTCGATATCGGCCAGCAGCGACGAGGACGGCTTGGCCATCCGGCACTCGGTGTATCGCATGGACGCGGGCGGATCGCCGTCGACCGAGCCGAAGTTGCCCTGACCGTCGATCAGCATCAGGCCCATGGAAAAGTCCTGAGCCATGCGCACCAGGGCGTCGTAGACCGACTGGTCCCCGTGCGGGTGGAAGCGGCCGAGCACGTCGCCGACCACCCGCGCGCACTTGGAATAGCTCTTCTCCGGGGTCATCCCCAGGTCGTGCATCGAATAGAGGATGCGGCGATGCACGGGCTTCAGCCCGTCACGCGCATCCGGTAGGGCGCGGGCGACAATGACGCTCATCGCGTAGTCGAGATAGGAGCGCTTGAGCTCGTCCTCGATGGCGACAGGGGTGAAGTCCCGGCGTTCGTCGCCGGGCGGAATGGGAGGAGTATCGCTCAAAGGAAACTACTGAGAATCGGGGCGTTTTTGCCTGTTCCATAGTTAGCAATTGGGGGGTCGCGGCGCAATGAATCTACGTGGGTTTTCTCGCTACTCAATTGCTTGTTTTCATTGGAGTTTAATTGCCCCAAGCCGGTCGCAAAACCGCTCATTTGGACGTCGTCGCCACGGATGGTCTAAGATATTGAAAAATTTAGAGAAAATTTTCCGTCATGCGCCGTGCAGCCACTTGACGATTTGCGGCTGGCGGGATTGGCTGACGGCGACCGATTGGCGCTTTTTTTGGGGTGGGACGATTCTCAGCAAATTCGCTTTGGCGGCCGCGGTCGCCGCCCTTGTCGCGGTGTCCGCCGCTAACGCGGAGGCGGCAAAGCCCGGCGCCACGGTCATCGTTGCCGCCGATCTGGATTCGCAAGTGATTCCGCCGACGCTGCTTGATCGGATGGTGCAATCGGCGTTGCAGAACTCCCCCGGCATCGTCATCGAGGGCAGCGATCGCACCGTCAATGTCACCGTCTATGATGCACCAAGCCGAGCGTGGTTTTTCAGCGCCGTGCGCGGCCGGTTTGGGCAGAATGCGCAATACGACCTGAGTGTGACGCCGGCGACGAATCTGCACGTCACCCTCGCCCAGCCGCCGCGCGCCGGCGGAGTGACCTTCGAGGCGTCAGCCTACCGCGACCTGCACTATGTGGATCTATTCGCTCGCGCGTCCCGACCCGCGAGTCCCGGCGTGATCGTCGAACGTGATGATACCGGGGCAACGGTGCGCTTCCAGAGCGCCGCAGAAGCGGCCGCCTTCATTGCCGACCCCGGCGATGTCTTCACTGGGTTCAATATCGAGCTTACAGGCGATAGTGCCGCGCGCGTCGCGCCCGATCGCGCCTACGTCAAGACCATGGGACCCGGGATGCGGCTGATGTTGCCGCAGATGACCGAGTTGCAACTGCGCGAGACGCTTCGCGAGCCACGCGATCTCAAAACACGGACTACGCCCGAAGGACTCGATATCCTCGTCCCCGATCCGACGCGCAACGCCGGCTATCTCGGTCACCTGACGGCGGCGCTCAACGGCGAGCCTGGCCTCGTTGTCACGACGAGCGATGCGGCGATGTTGCGACTGACCCGTAAGGCTCAAGAATCCCGCGCGAAGCCGCGGATCGAGCCAGCCATTCCCGATCCGCCGCCGGAAATGACGATACTGGAGAAGTTATCCGTACCCGCCTTCGAAACAACCGTGGGGGGCAACAGTGTAATCGTGCGTGCACGCGATCCGCGTTTGAACAACGAAATTGCCAACGACCTTCGGCTCGCGCTCGCAACCAGCGTGCCCACGCCGGAGCTTCTGCCGGACGGCGGGTTGAAACTCACCGCCGCCGTTCGTCGCCCGCCTTCCGACGGCGAACTCGAAAGCGCAGTCAAACGTCGTCTGGATACACTCGCCCTGCTCGGCGCGCGGATAGAAAGCCTCGGCGCTGGGCAAGTGAAAATCGAATTCTTGAATGCCCAATTCGCTAAAGCGTTTGTAGCAGCCAACGACTTGCGTCCAGCGCTGGAAATGCGTCTGGATGATCAGGCGGCCGAGAAAGGCGACACGACGCATGCGGATCGGTTCGTCGACTTCGGCGAGCCGGTGTGGCTTGAGAAAACACCATTCTTGACAGACCGGGACGTCGAGTCCGCAAAGGCGACCTACGACGACTACAATCGGCCTGCGATCGCCTTTACATTGACGCGAGAGGGCGCCGCACGGTTCGCCGCCGTTACGTCGACGTCGGTGGGCCGCAGAATTGGGATACTGATCGATGGAAAATATGTGTCCGCGCCTAGGATCGATTCCCCGATCACAGGTGGACGGGGCATGATCACCGGAGATTTCACCCAGGACGACGTCGAGAGAATTGCGCGCGAACTCAATGCGGTCGCCGGAACCGTCCCGTTCAAGGTCGTGGAGGTGCGCTGATCGCTTGGCTCGCGATCCCGCAGCCCGGGCGAAAAGGGGCCTAAGGCGCCTCGGCTTCGAGCGCGGCCTCGGCGGTGGTCGAGCCGCCCGTGCGGCGTTTGAGGCCCCGCTCCGTCAAGGCCACGATGCCGACGCCGCCGATGGACGCCGCGGCGCCGATGACGATCTGGGGCGTCAGCATGTCGCCGAAGGCGGCGACGCCGATGAAGCAGGACACGATCGGGCTGGTCAGCATGTAAGGCGTCACGCGCGAAGGCTCGCGCCGCTGCACCAGCCAGAACATGAGCGCCGTAGCCGCCACCGTCGAGGCGAAGGACGAGAACAGGATCGCCGCCCAGATCGTCCAGTCGGCGTGCGCCAGCGCGCCCCACCGCGTGCGCTCGAATACGAAGGAGCCGAGCCCCATCACCGGCGCCGCGAAGACGGCGGCGAGACCCTGCATCTTCAGCGGGTGCACCGAGGGCGTCTGTCGCGCGGTGATGGTGCCGAACGCCCAGGCCAGGCTCGCGCAGGCGCTGACCAGGAGCGCGGGCCATTCGCGCAACACGTGCGGATCGGCGGCCATCACCGCCACGCCGACGAAGGCGACGAGCAGACCGACCAGAACGCCCTTGGTCGGCGGCTCTTTCAGGATCAGCCACGACAATAGCGCCGCGAACGGGATCCACAGCTGCAGGCTGACCGACAGCGGGCTCAGGTCGTGCGCCATCCAGAAGCTGAGATAGAGCAGGGAAAAGTGCACCGGACCGCAGCAGATCGCGATCAGGTAGAGGTTCTTCGACTTCGGAATCGGCCCGCGCAGGAGAAACGGCAGCAGCACGACGAGCGCGATGGCGAAGCGCAGGGCGCCGACCAGGAGCGGCGGCAGCACGCCGGTGGCGAGTTTGGCGCAGGCGTTGTTGAGGCCCCAGACGATCGCGACGCCGAAGGCCACGGCGTATTCGACGGTGGTGAGGCGGGACGACTCTGACATGGGCTGGCGCCGCTTATAGCGACGATCCGGCCTCAGGCCATGTCACGCTGTGCGAGCATCTGTTTCCTAGAACGGAATCTCGTCGTCGAGTTCGAAGTTTTCCTTCGGGCCCGACGCCTTGGCGGGGCCGCCGCCGAAGCTCGCGGCGCTGTAGTCGCCGCCGGCCGCGGCGCCCGAGCTGTCGTTCCGGCCGCCCAGCATGGTCAGCTCGCCGCGGAATTTCTGCAGCACGATTTCGGTCGAGTACTTCTCGACGCCGGCCTGGTCGGTCCATTTGCGGGTCTGCAACGCGCCCTCGATGTACACCGTGGAGCCCTTGCGCAGGTACTGCTCGGCCACCTTCACGATGTTCTCGTTGAAGATCACCACCTGGTGCCACTCGGTCTTTTCCTTGCGCTCGCCGCTCGCCTTGTCGCGCCAGGTCTCGGACGTCGCGATGCGCAGGTTGGCCACCCGGTCGCCCGAGTTGAGGGTGCGGATCTCCGGGTCCTTGCCCAGGTTTCCCACCAGGATCACCTTGTTCACACTGCCCGCCATCGGCGTCGTCCTTCGTTCTTAGAGTCAGGTTTGACGGGCCACCTAGCCACGGTCGGGCCCGATAGGCAAGCCTTTTGTTCCGTCTTTGTTCCATATCCCCAGGCGGATACGGGGGACGAACCGACGCAGCCGCGGGAAGGCGTTCTATTTCTTCGCGGCCCGCGAGCCTTTGACGTTCCTCTGGTCCATCGGGTTCTGGGTGATGGTGATCGCCCCGCCCTCGGCGCCCGATTGGGGAATGCCGCCCGGCACGACCAGGTTGCCGTTTTCGTCCCGGTTGATGGCGAAGAAGCGGCCCGCCTCGTAGTCCGGCGCCGTCGCCACGCCCCGGCTGTCGATGAACAGGTAGGTGCCGTTGTAGAGGCCGGTGATGCTGTCGCGATTGCTGCCCAGCGCCTTGAATTGGTAGCGGATCCCATCGAGCTGGGTGGCGCAGTAGTACATCGACTTGTCGTTGTCGGCGACCTTGAAGAACTTGATCGTGCCGTCCTTCTGGGGCGCGACGTGATAGCAGGCGTTCTTCACGTCCGGCGCATTCAGCGATTTGTTGCAGCCGGCGACGGCGAGGCCGGCGAGGCCCAGGGCCATAAGGACGGCGGTCCGGTTCATCGGGCGTTCCTCAGTGTGCGGAAGGGATTTCGCAGGTCCCCCGCCGCTGTTCGACGACGGTGTGGAAGTGCGCGTTATCGTAGGCCTGTTCCACTCGCCCGGGCACCAGGCGCAGGGTGGTGTCGCCGTAGCGGCCGTAGTCGGCCTCGCCCGGATGCAGGCAGCGGCCGGCGAACAGCGCCTGGACGCAGTCGTTCAGACCCATGGAGCCGGACACCTGGCGCCACTCGCCGTTGGAGAAGCGCAGGCAGGCGCCGCCGCCGGAACCGGCGCGCGCCTGGGCGGGCAGCGGTGAGGCCTGGCTGGCCGCCTGGCGCGGCTCGGCGGGGATCGCGCCCGGCGCGGAAGGCTGGGCCACGGGCGGCAGCGCCACGGCGGGCGGCAAGGTCGGCGGCGGGGCCAGCGAGGCGGTGGGGGCGGCAGCCAGATTGCCGTTGTCGTCCAGGCCCACGTCCAGGGCGCCTTCCAGAACGCCGTTCTGCCTGGCGCAGTCGGCGAGGCTCAGCTCGCCCACCGGCGCGTCGTTCACGTAGCAGAGCAGCTTCTTGTTGCTGTTCGCGGGCGGGGTGTTGTTGACCGAGATCTGCAGTCCGCCCTGGGAAGCCGGCGGCGGCCCCGAGGGCTTGGGCGTCCGGGCGACGAACAGGACCGCGAGGCCCACGCCGATGACGAGCGCAATGCCCGCGCCGGCGGCCAGGACGGTCTTTTGGTTGCTCCACGCCATGAGAATCCGTGTGTCCGCGCCCGCTTCGCCCCCGGAGCAATAAGGCTTGCGGCGTCGCCGCCGTCAACCGCGCCGGATTGGCTCAGGCTGGGGGGCCGCTCTAGGTCTGGCCGGTCAGGCGCAGCAGGGCCGCCTGATAGTTGGAAATCTCGTTGGAGAGATAGGTCGGCACCGTCCCGGAAGCCGACGAGGCGGCGGGATTGGCCGGGGGCTGTCCGATGGAGATGAGCTTCAGATAGGCGATCTTGATGGTCGACAGCGCCTGGTCGAGCGCGCTCTTGGCGACGGCGATCGAGTCCGGGCTCGAGAGATTCAAGGTCGTCGACAGGCCAAGGCCCGACAGCGGCTTGCTGGTCGAACTCGACGATGAGGACGACGCCGGCGTGTTCTGGATGACGCCCGCCTTGAGACCGAGCGGTCCCAGCGCATCTTCGCCCGCGGGACCCTGGCCCAGGGTGATCGACGAATTCTGCAGGAACGGCTTGATGTTGAGCTGGGCGACCGAGCCGTTGCTGAGAACCTGCACGGTCGCATTGGAGCCGGACGCGCGCGCGATCTTTTTCGCCAGCGTCTGCATGGTGTCGTCGGCTTCGATGGTGACGGTCACCGGCGGCCCGCCGTTGGCCGCGACGGTGAACTTGTCGCCGGCGCGAAGCGAAGTCGCGGAGGTCACCAGGTTCGACGGATCCCCCATCTGCAGCGTGCCCGACGGCAGGCCCAGGCGATCGAGAACGCTCGCGCCGTTCGACGCCACCGCGATCGACTGCGGCGAGACGTTGCCGCCCGGTCCGCTGAACCGTTCGCTCCAGGTCGCTGCGCCCGTGGTCGGGTCGATCTCGGCGACGAAGCCGTCCTGCTTGCCGATCGCCGTCGTGCCCGGAAGGTCTGCGCTGGTCTTGCCCGCCACATAGACCTGGCCGTTGGCGACGGTCATGGCCGTTGCCGCGTCGTTCCCCGAACCGCCGTACCAGGCGATGGTGTTACCCGACGTCGACGACAAGGTGGGATCGAGCGAGGCGACAAAGACGTTGGATCCCGCCGGCGCGGCGTTCACCGCCGTCGCGACGCCAGAACCCAGCGCCGTGTTGTTCGCGGTTCCGGCGACGACCAGCTGGCCGTTGCTGATGCCGATGCCGACGACGTTGCCGCCCTGCAGATTTCCGAGGTCCTGGCTCGCGGTCAGGCTCACGGCGGTGGGATCGGTGACGTCGAAGTTGCGCACCACCGCATCGCCGTTGTCGACGCTGCCGACCAGCACCGAGTTTCCATTGACCGCGATCGAGGTCGCGCTGTCGCTGCCGGTCGTTCCGAACTGCTGGGTGAACGCGCGCTTGCCGGTGGTCGCGCTGAAGCCCTGCAGATAGCCGTCCCAGCCGCCCTGTTCCTGACCGCCGCCCTGCATCGGCGACTGGGTCTTGCCCGCGACGTAGACTTGCGAGCCGTCGGCGCTGAAGGCGACCGCATTGGCCTGGTTCGCCTGCACGCCGCCGGCGCTCTGAGTCCACAATTCGTTGCCGCTCGCATCGAGCAGGGTGACGAAGCTGTCGGGCGTGCCGCTGGCGTTGGTCGCGGTCTGGTTCACGCCGTTGACCGTGCTCTGCAGCTCGCCCACGTCGGTGCCGGTGAGATCGCCGGTGACGCTGCCCGCGATGGCGACCTGGCCGGTCGAGGACACCGCCAGCGCCAGTCCGCTGGCCGAGGTCGAGGCGCCCAAGGTTCGCGTGTAGATCAGCTTGCCGGTGGAGTCGTATTTCATCAGGGCGACATCGCTCTGACCCGCGATGTTCTGACCGCCGACCGCATCGTCCACATTGCTCAGCACATAGACCGAGCCGTCCGGTCCGGTCGCCGTGGCCAGCGCCGAGGTGGTGGCCGAAGCGAGGGTCTCCGACCAGGACCGGCCCGCCACGCTGTTCGTATCGCCGGGCCGCACCGTCGTGTCCGGCGGGGGCGTCGCGGTCGAGGAATTGTCGGTCTGAAATTTCAGCAGCTGTTGATCGACCGTCGTGGTCGTGGTGGTCGAGCCGGTCGTGGTGGTGGTGACGTTGTCGGTGGTCGAGGTGCTCGTACCCATCACCGCCTTAGCCGCCGCGCCGGTGGTCGTCGCGGTCGCCGACTGCGTGACATAGACCGCGTCCGCCGTCTGCGGCGCGCTCAGGCTCACCGTCTCCAGCGCCGAAGTGTTGAGGGTCAGCGCATATTGCGTCGGCGCGTCCGGCAGGGTCACCGTCTTGCCGTTCACGGTGATGGTGTTGGGAGGCGCGAGCATCTGCTTGTCGGAGAAGCGCGTCGCGACGCCGTTGTCGGCCAGCTTGCCGTTCAGATAGCCCAGCACATTGGCCAGGGTGCGCGGCGTCGATCCCATCTCCGCGAGGTTGAAGTCGACCTGGATGGTCGGTCCGTTCAACTGCTTCGCGGTCAGCGAGAACTCGACGTCGCCCGCGAAGGCGGGGACCGGCTGGGACGAGTCGCCGAGGTACATCGGCTGACCCACATATTGGTCGCTGTTGGCGGCGGTCGAAACGCCCGCGGTGCTGGTCTGCGAACTCGAGGTCGAGCCGACGGCCAGGGTCAGGTTGTCGAACTTGGTCGAACCCACATAGCTCATCACCTGGGTCAAGCCGGTCTGGAAGGCGTTGGCGTATTGGGTCTGCTGCGTCGGGGACAGATTGGCCTTGGATGCGTCGGCGGCCAGGCCGTCCAGCGCGTTCAAGCCCTGATAGATCGCAAACAAATTCCGGTAGTCGTCGTTCTGCGGCGTGGTGCTGGTCAGGCTGATCGCATTGGCGTTGATGATCGGCTGGCGCGCGAGCGCGGTGGTCACCAGCGCGGCCTGCTGCGCCGCGGTCGACCCGCTCGCCCAGGGCGGCGTCGGCGGCGAGGGCGTATTGATCGAGGTGGTGACCGCGGGCGTGGATGTCGACGCGGCGCTGGTCGACTGCGGATACAGCGCCGCGAACAGGTTCGTCGACGTCGACGACGTGTTGCCGAACAGAGTGAGCAGATAGCTGTTGTCGACGGTGGTCACGGCGCGGATTCCGAGATCTCGAAAGCGGACGCTCCCACGCGTCGACTTACGAACCGTTAATCCGCGCGCGGACGCGCCTGTCCGCGCTCGCCCTCGCGCGCGGATACGCGAGGGACGTTGGCGCGGCGCCCGGCAGAATTAGTCCACCAGCCCGGCAGGAATTGCCGCCGCTTCGATTCACCCGGCAGAAACTGCCGGGCGCCGGAGCATGGTAAAGCAAAAGTACCGTAGCAAATTCAAAAGCATACGCCGTTGCACGAGGTCGGCAATTCTGGCCTCCGGCTTGCTTGTTCCACCGATGGGCAAAATGCCCCCGGACGCCAAAAAGGCGCTCGGACATCCAGAATAAGGAAGTTTGTGATGTCGCTGAACAGCGTCAACACCAATGCCGGCGCCATGATCGCGCTGCAGAACCTCAACAGCACCAACACCCAGATCAACACCATCCAGAATGAGATCTCGACCGGCCTCAAGGTGTCGAGCCCTCAGGACGATGGCGCGACCTGGGCCATCGCCCAGTCGCAGCGGGCGCAAGTAGCCTCGCTCAACGCCGTCAACGACTCGCTCAACCGCGGCATTTCCGCCGCCGACGTGGCGATGACGGCCGGCCAGACGGTCTCCGACCTGCTGACCCAGATGAAGCAGAAGGCGCTCGCCGCGTCCGACACTTCGCTGGACGCCACCAGCCGGGCCGCTCTGAACAGCGACTTCCAGTCGCTGCGTGATCAGATCACCCAGGTGGTCTCCAACGCCGACTTCAACGGCACCAACCTGATCTCCAGCGGCGCGAAGAACTACAACGCGCTGGCCAACGCGAAAGGCACTTCGACGATCACCGTGCTCGCCGAAGACCTGTCGCTCGCCGGCTCGAACGTGGGCCTGTCCGCCACGTCCACCATTGGCACCGTCACCCTGGCGCAGGGCATGGTCACCACGCTCGACACCTCGATCAACAGCGTGTCGGCCGCCCTGGCCAACCTGGGCACCGGCGCCAACGCCCTGCAGACCCAGCTCACCTTCACGGGCAAGCTGCAGGACACGTTGAACACCGGCATCGGCAACCTCGTCGACGCGGACCTCGCGCAAGCGAGCGCTCAACTCCAGGCGCTGCAGACCAAGCAGCAACTGGGCGTGCAGGCGCTTTCGATCGCGAACTCGTCGACGTCGACCCTGCTCGGACTGTTCCGGAACATCGCCTAATCCGGGGGCTTGGAGGCGGGCCCGCTCGGGTCCGCCTCCGACCGCCGGGTCAACCCGGGAGGCGCCGGCCTGACCGCCGGCGCGAGTCGAGATGGCCGCCAACGTTGACAAAGTCGCGTCGGTCGCCCTGTCGCTGAACCAGTCGTCGAAGCAGCAGGTCGCCGACCCGAAACCACAGGAGACCGTCACACCGGCCGACACCCCCGCTCCGGCGGAATCGGTCGACTACCGGTTCGTGATCGAAGAAGACGCAGCCGCAAGGACCTTCGTCTACAAGACCATCGACCGCTCGACCGGAAAGGTCATCAGCCAGTACCCCCGTGAGGAGCTTCTCAAACTCATGGAAGACCCGTCCTACAAGGCCGGGGCGGTGCTGAAGACCCAGGTCTGACGTGCAGGTGTGATCCTCTAGGCCGACCCCGACCGGCCGCAACCGTCTGGGACTTGGAGTCCTGAGCCGCGCAGGCCCCGCCCGCGCGGCCACAAGCGTTTCTGCGCCGTTAACCATAAAATCACCTTCCCGCCCCCAGCATCGGACCCAGGAAAACCGAGTCCGCCGGAGGCGACCATGACGATCAGCGTGAACACCAACTCCGCCGCGATGATCGCGCTCGAAAACCTGAACGCGACCCAGAACAACCTGAACACGGCCCAGAACCAGATTTCCACGGGCCTGTCGGTGAACAACGCCCAGGACAACGCCTCGGTCTGGGCCATCGCCCAGGGCCAGCGGGCCGAGGTCTCGGCCATGGGCGCGGTGCAGTCGAGCCTGAACCGGGCGACCTCCATCGCCGACGTGGCCATGACCGCGGGCACGGCGATCTCGGACCTCTTGAACCAACTGAAGGCCAAGATCGTGTCGGCGCTCGACCCGTCCCAGGACGCAAATTCGCGCACCCTGCTGAACAACGACTACCAGGCCCTGCTGCAGCAGATCACCAACACCGCCGACAACGCTGCGTTCGACGGGTCGAACATCCTGGACGGCTCGCTCTCCAACAACATTCAGTTCCTGGCCAACGCCGACGGCACCTCGGTGATCACCCTGTCGGTGCAGAACATGTCGCTGGGCGGCAGCCTGGTGACCCTGCCGGCCAACTCCGACATTCTCACCGTCACCAATGCGACGGCGATGCTGGCGGCGGTGAACACCTCGATCACCAGCACCAACGCCGCGCTCGGCGACCTCGGCTCCCAGGCCAACGAGATTCAGGCGCAGAACACCTTCGCCTCCAAGCTCACCGACGTTCTGCAGACCGGCATCGGCAACCTGGTGGACGCCGACATGGCCAAGGAGAGCGCGAGCCTGCAGGCCCTGCAGGTGCAGCAGCAACTGGGCGCCCAGTCGCTGTCGATCGCCAACCAGACGCCCGACGTGATCCTGTCCCTGTTCAAGAGCGGTTGATCCCCGGCTCTCCGTTTAGCGGCCGCCCCCAGGACCCCTTGGGGGCGGCCTTTTTCTTACCCGCGTCCCAGAGTTTGCGATGATTTTGCGCCTGTCGAGCTTCGTGCATCTCGTGCCGGTGGGGGGCGATCGCGTGCTGGTGATCCACGCGCTGTCGCATCTGCGCATGGTGGTCGACCGCGAGCTGGCGCAGATGATCGCCTTCTTCGCCACGCCGCGCGAGGTCGCGGACGACGACGGCAAAGAGTCCGGTGCGCCGCCCGCGTTCGGGGCGCTGCGCGAACGCGGCATCCTGGTTGAAACCTCGGTCGAAGCCGAACTCGCGAGCGTCGGAAACGAGCTCGGCGCCCATCACGGCCGCGATCCAGCGGAACTGCTCGAGCAGTTCCGCCGCAAGGCCAAGGAGGGCGGCGAGTCCTACTGGGCCGCCGGTTCCGCGCTCGGCGAAGCGGATCTCGCGCCCGCGAAGACGCGGCTCGACATCGTGCTGATGGGCGACTGCGACGTCCACATGGAGGCGGACTTCCTGCGCCGCGAAGCCCGCGCGCGCGGCGTCGATCTGCGGGTGGCGGCGACTTTCCCGGACGATCTCGATTTCGTGTCCGAGCACAAGCACGACGCCGTCTTCATCGGCGCGCTGCGCGCCCGTCACGCCATCGCCGAGCCGTGGGATCCGTCGAACCCCGAGCCGCCCTTCGCCCTATTCATCGCCCAGGCGCGCGCGGTCATCGAGGGCCTGCGCCGGCGCACCTCGGCGCCGATCCTGATCGACAACCTGCCGGAGCCGACGGTGCAGCCGCTCGGCCTCGCCGAGCGCGGCCTGTTCGGCCACCGCAACCGCTTCCGCCTCGCCAACCTCGGCCTCGCGGAAATCGTCGAGACCTATCCCGACGTGCACGTGGTCGACATGGCCGCGATTCTCGGCGGAGCCGGCGCGGAACGTCTGAACGACGACGGCCAGACCGGCTACACCCACTTCGGGTCGCCCGGCTGGATGCTGCAGCGCGCCGAGGCCGAAAAGGCCGCGACCCACGGCCTGTTCCCCGACATCGCACCGCTGGCGCACAGCGTCGGCGGCGATCCCTATGGCCGCGAGGCGGTCAGCGCGCGGGCCCACGTCGATGCGCTGATCACGGTGACCGGTACGGACCGCAAGAAGTGCGTCATTGTCGATCTCGACGGCACGCTGTGGCCGGGCGTGCTCGCCGAAACCGGCAGCCCCTTCGCCTGGGCGCCCGACGTCAGCGGGCCCTTCTCCTACGTCGGCCTATGGTTCGGCCTGCACGAGGCGCTGAAGAGCCTGAAGCAACGCGGCGTGCTCCTGGCCTGCGTCAGCAAGAACGACGAATCGGTCGTGCGCGATCTCTGGCGCTACGACGACCATTATCCGCGCGAGCGTCTGCTGACGCCCGAGGATTTCGCGACCTGGCGGGTGAACTGGGACGACAAGGCTGAGAACATTCGTTCGATCGCCGACGAACTGGGCTTTGCGCTGGACGCCTTCGTGTTCATCGACGACCACCCAGTGGAACGCGAGCGCGTGCGAGGTGCTCTGCCCGAGGTCGAGGTGTGGGGCGAGGATCTGTTCGCGCTGCGCCGCCGCCTGCTCACCGACCCGCGCCTGATGGTCCCGCGCCTCACCGAAGAATCGACCAAGCGCACCGAAACCGTGAAGGCCCAACTCGGCCGCGACCGCGCGCGCACGGCCTCGACCGACGAGGACGCCTTCCTCGCTTCGCTGAAGGTCACGACCGATATTCGCCGCCTCCAGAAGGGCGACCCGCTCGGCCGCATCGAGGAACTGTTCCAGCGCACCACCCAGTGCAACACCACCGGTCTGAAACCCTCGCTCGCGCGCCTCGAAGCCTTGGCGGCGGGACCGGACAGCGGCGTCTACGCCCTGTGGGTCAAAGACCGCTTCGGCGACCACGGCCTGGTCGGCGCCTGCGTGGTGGAGGGGCCAGAGATCATAGGCTTCGCGCTGAGCTGCCGGGTGCTGGGTCTGAAGGTCGACCGCCGCTTCGTCGAATCGGTCCTGCTCGACCTCGCCGGCCGCCACCCCGAGGCCATCGGCCGCATCGTCGAGACCGCCCGCAACCTGCCGGTCCGCAACCTCTACCGCGACAACGGCTTCAGCCTGGGCGGCGACGGCGCCTGGCGGCGAAAACTCGAGCTTATCCACAAGCCCGCGCTCGCCGGTTGACGTTCGGGGCGGTAGAATTGCCGCCATGACCGTCCACGCCGTTCCCAGCCTAACCGGAGCGCTCGACCATCCCGAGCAGCAGTATCTGGGGCTATTGGCCGACATTCTCGAACACGGCGTCCGCCGCGAGGATCGCACCGGCACCGGGACGCTCGGGGTTTTCGGGCGGCAGATCCGCTTCGATCTCGATGCCGGCTTCCCGATGCTGACGACGAAGAAGCTGCACCTGAAGTCGATCGTCTACGAACTGCTCTGGTTCCTGCGCGGCGACACCAATGTGCGCTGGCTGCAGGAACACGGCGTCGGCATCTGGGATGAATGGGCCGACGCCAACGGCGAACTCGGTCCGGTCTACGGCAAACAGTGGCGCTCGTGGGCCGCCCCCGACGGCCGCTCGATCGACCAGATCGTCAAGCTCGTCGACGGCATCAAGGACAATCCCTCGAGCCGCCGTCACATCGTCACCGCCTGGAACCCGGCGGACGTGGACGACATGGCGCTGCCGCCCTGCCACTGCCTGTTCCAGTTCTTCGTCGCCGACGGCCGGCTGTCGTGCCAGCTCTATCAGCGCTCCGCCGACGTGTTTCTGGGCGTGCCGTTCAACATCGCGAGCTACGCGTTGCTGACCCTGATGGTGGCGCAGGTCACCGGCCTCAAGCCCGGCGAGTTCGTTCACACCTTCGGCGACGCGCACCTCTATTCGAACCACCTGGAGCAGGCGCGCCTGCAGCTGACGCGGGAACCGCGCCCGTTCCCGACCATGAAGATCGCGCCCAAGACCGACCTGTTCGCCTTCGACTTCGAAGACTTCACCCTCGAAGGCTACGATCCCCATCCGCACATCAAGGCGGAGGTCGCGGTCTGATCCCGATCGCTCTCGTCGTCGCTCGCGCCAGGAACGGCGTCATCGGCCGCTCCGGCGGTCTGCCCTGGCGGCTGAAATCCGACATGGCCCTGTTCAAGGCCGTCACCATAGGCAAGCCCATCCTGATGGGCCGCAAGACCTGGGAGTCGCTGCCGAAGAAACCGCTGCCGGGACGAATGAACCTGGTGTTGTCGCGCGACCCGAAGTTCGAGGCCCAGGGCGCGGTGGTCTGCGAAACCTTCAGCGAAGCCCTCGGCATCGCCCGCGAACAAGCGGAGGAAGACGGCGCGGAGGAAGTCTGCGTCATCGGCGGCGAAGCCCTGTTCGACCTCGCCATGCCGAAGGCGAAGCGGCTCTACCTCACCGAGGTGGATGCGACGCCCGACGGCGACGCGATGTTTCCACCGTTCGACGAGCGCGAATGGATCGAGGTGAAACGCGAAGAGCACCCCGCCGGTGAAAGCGACGGCCACGCGTTCGTGTTCAGGATCTTAGAGCGCCGCTAGGGTTTTGTTCTTGCGTTGTTCTCGCTCGGTGATACAGTGGGAATATGGCTTTTTTCACCTACATTCTTGCGAGCCAACGCAATGGAACGCTGTACACGGGTTCAACCGACGACCTCGTCAAACGCGTCTGGCAACACAAGAACAAGATGTCGAGCGGCTTCACCGCGAAATACGACGTTGACCGCCTCGTCTGGTTCGAAATCCACGGCACACGCAACGATGCGTTCGTTCGCGAACGGCGCATCAAGAAATGGAACCGTCTCTGGAAACTAGAGATGATAGAGCGAACGAACCCAACGTGGCGCGACCTATACGAGGACGCGAACCTCTAGATTCCGACCCAACTTAATCCCGCACTTGCATTTTTATTTTTCCGCTCATCCCCGCGAAAGCGGGGACCCAGGTTTTTTAGCCACGCTGGTCCAGCGCTTTCTTTTTTTTGCGCAAAAACCCTTTCGCGTTGCGGTAATTCTGACCCGAAAAACAAAAACGCCTGGGTCCCCGCTTTCGCGGGGATGAGCGGATTTAAAGAGGATCTTGCAAACGCTGGGTGATGAATAATTCCAGTGCCGCAATCGCGCTCTGATCGCGATACAGTTTAACTTTGCTGGCGGCGATTTTCGCGCCCACAGCCTTACGCAATTCCGCATCCACGCCCAGCCGCACCGCCAGCTCGACATATCCGCCAGCGCTCTCCGCGATCCCTTCCCTCACCCCCATCATCTCCAGGATCGCGCTGGTATGCCGCCCGCGCATCAACGTTCCGCGCAGGGTCACGATCGGCAGGTCACTGGTCAGGCTCTCCAGGGTCGAGTTGCAGCCCGACCATTCGGGGCTGTCGAGGAACACGTCCGCGCGCGCGATGGCGCCCAGGAACTGGCCCTTGGTCAGGCGGGGCAGGAAGACGAGGTGACGCGTTGCGTCCAGCCCGTGGGCGATGAAGGCTCGGACCAGCCGTTCCTTGAACACGCCGTCCGCTTCGCTCGCTTGCGGCAAGCCGATGAAGACGAACTGGCAGTCGCCGACTTGCTGGGCGATGCGCGGATAGAGGTCGTCGAACTGGGGCAGGTATTTGGGCAGGGACTGGCCGCACCAGTAGACCACCGCCTTGTCGCGATAACCGAGCGTTGCGCGGTCGAGCGGCTCGAGTTCCGCCTCGGTCGGCTCGATCCACACGCCGAGGTTGGGCAACCGCACCAGGCGTTCGCTGTAGGCGCCGTCGCCGTCGTCGGGCTCCATCAGCGCGCTCGACAAAAAGGCGTCGATGGTCGGGAAGCCCGAGGTGTCGGGATGGCCCCACGAACTGCATTGCAACCGCGCCAACCGTTGCGCCGCGAGCCGCACGGCGACCGGGTCCATGCCGACTTCCGGATAGATCAGGACGTGCGGGCGGTCCGCGAGGATGGCGTCGCGCCAGGCTTCGATCGGCAGCGGACCTTGCACGAAGCGGTCGCACAAGCCCCGCGCCTCGTCGGTGGCGGCGTCCTGTTTGGCGGCGGTGTGGTAGCCGATCACTTCGAACCGCTTACGATCGAGGTTGGCGATCCAGCCGCGGATCGGGATCTTCCAGTTCGAGTGGGCAGAGAAGAAGCCGCTGACCACGCCCACGCGGGTTCGCCCGCCCGCGGCAGGCGCCGGCGCGAGATCGGCGTCCCCGAACTCCGCGCGCATCACCTCGCAGACGAAGGCCCCGTACTTCGCCTGCAGTTCGCGGTCATTGCGGCCCTGGTAGGCGAGATAGAAGGGCTGGCTCGCGCCGATCGCGCGCGCCCACGCTTCCGGTCTCGGATCGGCGCGCCATCTTGCGATCAGCGCATCGAGCGCCGCCGCATAACGTTCACGGCAGGCGTCGATCTCCGCCACTTCGGCGTACATCAACGGCAGCTCTGCCATGCACAGCGACAGCGCCGCGGACGGGTCGGCGGGATCGAGCTCGAGCGCGCGGGCGAACGCCGCCCGGGCGGCGGCGGCGTCGCCGCGGTCGCGCAGGAGGTGACCAAGATTCAACTGCACCGCCGCGCTCGACGGCCGCAACGCCTCCGCCTGGCGGTGACAGGCCAACGCGCCGTCGAGGTCGTTCGCCTCGCGCAGCACGTTGCCGAGGTTGGTCCAGGCGTCGGCAAAGGAGGGGTTCAATTCCAGCGCCGCGCGGAAATAGGCCTGCGCCTCCTCGAACCGGCCGAGCAGCTTCAGCGCATTGGCGACGTTGTAGGTCGCTTCCGCCGATTGCGGCTGCAACGCCAACGCCAGGGCGAACCGCTCCCCCGCCTCGCGCGGCCGTCCCCGCGCCATCAAGAGCACGCCGAAGTTGGTCAGCGCCGAGGTGAGGTGCGGCTCGGCCTCGAGCGCGCGCTCATACAACGCCTCCGCCTCGCCCGCGTCACCGCGCGCCGTCGCAAGATCGGCCAAGCCCGCAAGAGCGATGGCGAAGTCGGGTTTGATCGCGACCGCCCGCTCGTATGCCGCGCGCGCCTCCTCCAGCCGTCCCGACCGCTGCAACAGCGACGCCAGGTTCGCGTGCGCCTCCGGCGTTCCAGGTTCGGCCTCGATAGCGCGGTGGATCAGCCCCAGCGCCTCGTCCGCCCGGCCCTGGTCGGCGCGCAGGACGCCGAGGTTGTGCAGCGCCGTGGCCTGGGCCGGCTCGCGCTCGATCACCGCCGCGTACAGGTCGGCCGCCGCGTCGGCTTCGCCGCGCGCGTGGGCGCTGAGCGCGTCGTCCAGCAAGGATGCGGCGGAAGATTCCCCACCCGCGATAGCCATATCCGCCTCCCGGGCGTTATTGGCGGCAGTCTTGGCGCGAATCAGCCCGGGGGAAAGCCACAGTGACGACGGTCCTGGTCACCGGAGGGGCGGGTTATATCGGCTCGCACACCTGTCTGCGCCTTGCCGAGGCCGGGTTCACCCCGGTCGTCTACGACAACCTGTCCAACGGCCACGAGGCCTTCGTCCAATGGGGCCCGTTCGAGAAGGGCGACATCCGCGACGGCGCGCGGCTGGACGAGGTGTTCGCCAGGCACAAGCCTGCCGCCGTCATCCACTTCGCCGCCCTGATCGAGGTGGGCGAGTCGGTGAAACACCCGGGCCGCTTCTTCGAGAACAACGTCGCCGGCGCCATCAGCCTGATCGAAGCGGCGCGCCGCGGCGGAGCCAACGCGCTGGTCTTTTCGTCAACCTGCGCCACCTACGGCGACCCGGTGCGCGTGCCGATGGACGAGACACATCCGCAGGCGCCGCTTAATCCGTATGGTCGCTCCAAGCTGATGGTTGAGCAGGCGCTGGCCGACTACGACCGTTACACGGGCTTCCGCTCCGTCGCGCTAAGATACTTCAACGCCGCCGGCGCCGATCCCCAGGGCCGCATCGGTGAGCGGCACCATCCGGAGACCCACGCCATTCCGCTGGCCATCGAAGCGGCGATGGGCAAGCGCAAGGGATTCAAGCTGTTCGGCACAGACTACGACACGCGCGACGGCACCTGCGTGCGCGACTACGTCCACGTGCTCGACCTCGCCGACGCCCATGTGCTGGCGCTGAAGCGGCTGTTCGACGGCGACGCGAGCGACGTCTTCAACCTCGGCACCGGAACCGGCACCACGGTGCGCGAACTGATCGCCGCCATTCGCGAGGTGTCCGGCAAGCCGTTCGACGTCGAAGAAAGCGCCCGCCGCGAAGGCGACGCCCCTGTGCTGGTGGCCGATAATCGCAAGGCCCGCGAGGTTCTCGGTTGGACGCCCAGGCTCGACCTTCAGGCCATCGTCGAGAGCGCCTGGGCCTGGCACAGCCGCGAAAACGGCTGACCTGCATTTTGCCGTTATCTGCGCTATCCTCCGCGCGGGAGGATGAACCGATGCGCCTTGCGATCGCCCTGTTAGCGGCCCTCACCGCCGCGCCCGCCCTGGCCGCCTCAGCCCCGGCCGCGCCCGACATGAGCAACATCCAGCCCGGGCCCCGCACTGAGGACGGCTACATGCTCCCGCGCGCGTACAGCGACGCCATCGACCTCAGCATCGACACGGTGCACGGCGAGGGTCCCGCCAAGGGCATAGACCAGTGCGCCGTGACCGGCAGGGTTTTGAGCGTCCATCGCGGCCTGCACTATCGCGCCGGCGAAATCGCGGTGATCAACGTACCGTGCAGCGCGCCGCACTTGTCGCCGCTGCAACTGTCGATATTCGGCGGATTCACCGTCGACCGCGACTGGCTCGTAACCCTACGCACCGCGAGCATACAGCTCGACGCGAGCGGCAAGGTGGTGTCGTTCACCAGCGACCGCGGCTTGATGCGGGTCTACTGACCGGCGGCGCGTGGTTCGAACGAAGAAGGTTGGAACCACGAACCACACGAACCACACGAACAGGAAAACACCCGGGCGCTCCGCGCCGCTTAAGACGAACCTTCTGTTGCGCCTAATGACCAGCGTTCGTGTGGTTCGTGTGGTTCGTGGTTCAATTCTTAGGTCGTTAGTTCCAGCCGCTCCCTTACCTGCATGGCGATCTCCAGAATCGCCTGCGACGTTGGGCTTTCCGGCGTCGTTGCGACCAGCGGGCGGCCCTCGTCGGCGCCTTCGCGGAGCGCCATGTCGATGGGAATTTCGCCGAGGAACGGAAGCTTCAGCCGCGCCGCCTCCGCCCTCGCGCCGCCGCGACCGAAGATCGGGATCTCTGCGCCTGAGCTGTCGCGGAAGAAGGCCATGTTTTCGATCAGGCCGATAACCGGCGTCGAGACCTTCTCGAACATCACCGCCGCGCGCCGGGCATCGGCCAAGGCGACTTCCTGCGGCGTCGAGACGATCACCGCTCCGTCCAATTTCGTCTTCTGCACCAGGGTCAGCTGCACGTCGCCGGTGCCGGGCGGCAGGTCCACCACCAATATGTCGAGCGGCGCATCCTCGGTCCCCCAGCGCGTCTCGTTCAACATCTGCGAGAGCGCTTGCGACGCCATCGGCCCGCGCCAGATCATCGCCTGGTCCTGATCGACGATCAGGCCGATCGACATGGCCTTCACGCCCCAGGCGTCCTTCGGAACCATCTTCTTGTCGGCGCCGTAGTCGGGCCGGTCGCTGACGCCGAGCATCGTCGGCGCCGAGGGACCGTAGACATCCGCGTCGAGCAGACCGGCGCGCAGTCCCAGATGCGCCAGCGCGCAGGCGAGGTTCACCGCGACGGTGGACTTGCCGACCCCGCCCTTGCCGCTGGCGATCGCCACCACCGCCTTCACATGCGCCGGGCGACCTTCGGGCACGGGCGCGCGCGGCCGGTTCTGCGCCATCGCTTCGTCGGAAAGGCGAGCGCCGCGTGCGGGGCGCGTCGCCGGCGCGCTCTCCGCGGTCAAGACGACATGGGCGGTCTCGACGCCCGCGACCGCGAGCAACGCGCGTTCCGCCGCCTGGCGCACCGGCGCGTAGAGTTCCGCATCCGCGCGCGAGACTTCCAGCATGAACCCTGCGCGTCCTGGTCCCAGCGCCAGCCCCCGCACCAGGCCCGCGCGATTGAGGCCCTGGCCCGACTTCGGGTCACTGACCTTGTCGAGCGCCTCGAGCACGGCGTCGCGGTCGGGCGTGGCGGGCATGGGATGTCCTTGATCGCACAGACGATGGCGTCTCATATCCGGCACGCCCGCCGCGAACTCAAGGACCGCCGTTGACCGAGCCCGCGCCCCTCGCCCTCCAGGATCAGGGGCCGCCGGTGCGCCTGATCGCGGGACCGACCGCCAGCGGCAAGTCGGCCGTCGCCTTGGAACTGGCCGAGCGGACCGGCGGGGTGATCGTCAACGCCGACGCCCTGCAGATCTATCGCGACCTGCGGGTTCTGACCGCCCGCCCCTCGGCCGAGGACGAGGCCCGCGCGCCGCACCGGCTCTATGGCATAGTCGACGCCGCGGAGGCCTGGTCGGCGGGCCGCTGGCTGAGCGCCGCGACCGAGGTGCTGGCCGGGCTGCGCCGCGAGGGTCGGACGGCCATCGTGACCGGCGGCACCGGCCTCTACTTCAAGATCCTGACCGAGGGCCTGGCCGAGATCCCCCCAATCCCGCCCGAGGTCCGGGCGACGGCCCGGCGCGACCTGGAGACCCTGGGCGAACCCGCTTTCCGCGACCGCTTGGCCGAGCGCGATCCCGACGCCGCGGCCCGCATCTCGCCCGGCGACCTGCAGCGGCTCGGCCGCGCCTGGGAGGTGGTCGCGGCCACCGGCCGTCCGTTGAGCGCCTGGCAGGCCGACACCGCCCCCACCCTGGCGGCCGCAGACTATGCCGCGGTGGCGATCGAGGTTCCCCGCGGCGAACTCTACGCCCGTTGCGACAGGCGGATGGACGCCATGGCGGCCGGAGGCGCGCTGGAGGAGGCGGGGATGCTGTTGGCGCGGAGGCTCGATCCGGACCTGCCGGCCATGAAGGCGGTGGGGTTGAGGGAGCTTAGCCGTCACCTGTGCGGCGACCTGTCGCTGGAGGCGGCGCTCGACCTCGCCCGGCGCGAGACGCGCCGCTATGCCAAGCGGCAGCTCACCTGGCTAAGGGGTCAGGCCGCCGATTGGCCGCGCTGGCGGCCCGTTTCTCAGCTTTAGGCAACGAATTGTCCCAGGGCGCCCAGCCTTGACTGAACGCCGTCCATCCAACGAATATGCTCAACCAAATAATTCTAAGCCAAGACCGATTAGGGGCCGACCATGATCACTGCGCTCTTGCTTACCGCTCTCCTCGGCGCCTCCGGCGGCGATACGCCGCCTGCGCCCGGCGCCCAGGGGTCCGCACCGGTGGTCGCGCCCACGGCCAAGCCGGTTAAGACCGACGACAAGGACCGCGTGGTCTGCCACCGGGAGGACGGCGAGACCGGCTCGCACCGCGTGGTCAAGATCTGCCACACCAAGCGTGAGTGGGACGAGATGACCGATGAGGCTCAGCGCCTGTTCCGCGAAGGCGGTATCCAGGCGGTGGATCGCAGCGTCGCCAACGGCGGCATGCCCTCGGGCGGCCTCGGCGGCGGCCAGGGGGGCGCCGGCCCGCACTAAGCACGACCCTTCCCAGGGGGCGCGTCTGGGCGCTCCCTTTCTGACCCGGCTTCAAATTTAACGATCCAGGCCCTATATTCAGGGGGTTCGGGCTTGCCCGGACTATGGAGATAAACGCGCACGCAATAAGCGGACCGGACCCGGGTGCGATTCCCGGCGGCTCCACCAATCCTTTCCCCCGGTTATCGCGGGCAAGTCTGGGGCCGATCAGCATCGACGGACGTGTAAAGGTGTTGCTTTCTTTCGGCTTGGCCCACCGTTCCGGGCTTTTTCTAACTGCGAACGATAACTTCGCTCAAGAGACCGCCCTGGCCGCGTAATGCGGTTCGGATAGTCTCAGCCTACAAGTCCTAGGATCTTAGCAGTCCTAGGCGGGGTTCGGGGGAGACCTGGCAACAGAACTCCCCCACTTTCCCTCCCCGCCCTTCCCATATCCGTCGCTTCACCATCATTTGCGTGGTCCCGCCCCAGTCGCGACACGCGAGCGTCCTTTTCCGCGCGCCGGCCGCGCGTTAAGATAAATTCCCGCGTTGAGATCAGCGCCCGTGTTGAGATCAGGGCCCGCGTCGAGATCAGGGATCGAGGGGTAGAGGCAGTATGGCCCAGGACGGCTTTCCGAACGACGAGATGCGCTACGACCTCCTCGCGCAGGAGGCGCTGCGCGGCGTCGTGCGTGCGGCCCTGAAACGCGCGGCCATGCCCGAGGGTTTGCCGAGCGAGCATCATTTTTACATTACCTTCAAGACCACCGCGCCCGGCGTCAGCCTGCCGCCGGACCTCGCCGCCACCTATCCGAACGAGATGACGGTGGTGCTGCAGAATCAGTTCTGGGATCTGGCGCCCGGCGAGACCTTCTTCTCGGTGATGCTGAGCTTCGACCGTCAGCCCAAGCGGCTGTCGATCCCCTATGCGGCGATCACCCGCTTCTTCGACCCGCACGTGCAGTTCATGCTGAAGTTCGAGGTCCCCGAGGGCGCCCAGCCGGTCGAGGCGCCCGCGCCCGAAGCCGCCGAGGCGGAGCCCGCCGAGGAAGGCCCCAAGGTCGTCTCACTCGACCAGTTCCGCAAGAAATAGCGCGAAAGACCCGTCGACGCCCTTTTCCGCGTTCAGCGCCGCGGATTAAGCTTCTCCCCGACCGGGGCTGACGATGCGACGCAATCTGGCCGCCACGTTTGTGGTCCTTCTCGTGGGTCTGCTGGCCTGCTCCAGCCCCAAGGCCCAACCGCGCGCGCCGCAGAGCGACTTTTCCAACTGGGCGGCGGTGGTCATCGCCGGAGACTGGCGCGGTCATGACGGCGGTGAGACCGAAGCCTTCGACAACACGCGGCGCGATGTGGCGTCGGCCCTGGAGAAAGCCGGCTTCGCACCCGACCACGTGCTGCAGTATTCGCTGCGGCCGCTGCGCCCGGGCGACGATCCCAAGGTCTATGTCACGCCGCACGACGTGGTGATGGGCTTCGACGCTCTGGGCAAGAAGGTGACGGGCGGATGCCTGTTCTACGTCTCCTCGCACGGCTCGCCCGACGGCGCGGTGTTCGGACCGACGGCGCTGCTCGACCCGCCAACCCTGAAGATCATCCTCGACAGCGTCTGCGGCGCGCGTCCGACGGTGGTGGTGGTTTCCGCTTGTTTCTCCGGCGTGTTCATACCGGGCATTGCGGCGTCCAACCGAATGATCATGACCGCCTCGCGCGAGGACCGTTCGTCCTTCGGCTGCAGCGACAAGGACCGCTATCCCTATTTCGACGCCTGCATCCTGGAGAGCTGGCCCACTTCGTCCGACTTTCTCGTGCTGTCCAAAAAGGCCAAGGCCTGCGTCGCCAAACGCGAAACCGAACAGCACCTCGAACCCGCCTCGGAACCCCAAACCTACATCGGCGGCCAGGCGAAGGAACTGCTCCCCTTCATGCGCTTCGAAAATCGGACGGCGGGGTCACCCTAACAAGACTGGCCACGAAAAACACGAAAAGTACGAAAAGAAATGAACCACAAAGCGCGCAAAGCGCACGAAGGTGAAAACGCCGTCGCGGCGGCGGCGCGGGGATCTAGCTAAGAATTGTCCACGAACCACACGAACGGTTCAAGCTTTCCGCGTCGCAGACGCGGTATTCATAAAGGCGCTTAGCGCCGACGTTAGGCAGAGAAGCGCGAGTTGTTCGTGCGGTTCGCGGACAAAACTTCGCGCCGCCGCTGGCTCTCGAAACACCGCAAACTAATTTGTCCCAGCTTGGTGCGCTTCGTGCGCTTGGTGGTTCATTTCTTCTTCGTGCTTTTCGGTTTTTCGTGGCCAATCTTACTTTCTTCCCCGCGGCTCGGCCCGCACCGTGATCCGTTCGCGCTCACCCTGGATGCGTTCGACCAGCAGGCGCGCGACCTGGGCGTCGTCGTGGAAAACCCAGCCTTTGAGGGCGTCCAACAGCGCCTTGGCCAGGTTGTCGAGGTCCATCCACGGCGGGTCGCCCTGGTGCTCCATGCGGATCTCGACGGAGAAGTCGCCCCAGGCCGGACGGGCGCCGCGCCATTCCTTGCGGAAGAACTCGTAGACCAGCGGCTTGTAGTAGCGCGCCTGGGTGGTCAGGCCGTCGATCATCACCTCGACGCCGCCGCCCGGCGTCGCGCGCGCGCGCACCTTGCCCGACACGGTCCAGCCGGCGTCGGCCGTCACCGGACGGCTATCCATGGCGTCTATCCATGGCCCGATGGTAGCCCCGCGCGTCCCCATGGGACAGGAGGGATCCCGTAGTCGACCGGCTCGCCGCCCTGTTCGCGAAGCGCCGCGTGGTGCATACCGCGCCCCATTCCACCCCCGATTCCAGCCCGAGCGAGACCATGGCCGCGACCCGCACCGAAACCGACACCTTCGGCCCGATCGAGGTCGCCGCCGACCGCTATTGGGGCGCCCAGGCGCAGCGCAGCCTCGGCAATTTCAAGATCGGCTGGGAGAAGCAGCCCCTGCCGGTGGTGCGGGCGCTCGGCATCGTCAAACGCGCCGCCGCCGAAGCCAACCTCGCGCTCGGCAAGATCGACCCGAAGGTCGCCGACGCCATTATCCAGGCGGCGCAGGAAGTCATCGACGGCAAGCTGAACGACCACTTCCCGCTGGTCGTCTGGCAGACCGGGTCCGGCACCCAGTCGAACATGAACGCCAACGAGGTGATCGGAAACCGCGCCATCGAGATTCTGGGCGGCCAGATGGGCTCGAAGAAGCCGGTCCATCCGAACGACCACGTCAATATGAGCCAGTCGTCGAACGACACCTTCCCGACGGCCATGCACATCGCCTGCGCCGAGGGCGTTGCGCGCGAATTGCTCCCGGCGCTGAAGCATCTGCACGAAGCGCTGGCCGCCAAGCAGGAGCAGTTCAAGGCGATCATTAAGATCGGCCGCACCCACACCCAGGACGCGACGCCGCTGACGCTTGGTCAGGAGTTTTCGGGTTACGCCGCGCAAGTCGCGCGCGCGATCCGTAACATCGAAGCGACCCTGCCGGGCCTGTACGAACTGGCCCAGGGCGGCACCGCCGTCGGCACCGGTTTGAACGCGCCGGTCGGCTTCGCGGAAAAAGTCGCCGAGCGCGTCGCCGCGATCACCGGCCTTCCCTTCGTCAGCGCGCCCAACAAATTCGAGGCGCTGGCCTCGCACGACTCGATGGTGTTCAGCCACGGCGCGATCAATGCCGCAGCGGCGGCGCTGTACAAGATCGCCAACGACATCCGCTTTCTGGGATCCGGCCCCCGCTCGGGCCTGGGCGAACTTTCGCTACCGGAAAACGAGCCGGGCTCGTCGATTATGCCGGGCAAGGTGAACCCGACCCAGGCCGAGGCGCTGACCCAGGTGTGCTGTCAGATCTTCGGCAATCACGCGACGCTGACGTTTGCGGACTCGCAGGGGCACTTCGAGCTGAACGTCTACAACCCGGTAATGGCCTACAACTTTCTGCAGTCGGTGCGCCTGATGAGCGACGCGGCGGTCAGTTTCACCGACCACATGGTGTCGGGCATCACCGCGCGCGAAGACAACATCAAGGCCGCGCTCGAACGGTCGCTGATGCTGGTCACCGCGCTGGCGCCCAAGATCGGCTACGACAACGCCGCCAAAATCGCCAAGACCGCGCACAAGAACGGAACCACCCTGCGCGAAGAAGCCGTCGGCGGTGGCTATGTCACCAACGAGGAGTTCGACGCCCTGGTGCGCCCGGAGAACATGATCCACCCGGGCTGAGGCAACGGCGGCGTCACGGACCAAACTAGACGCATAGCGCCAATTTGATTCAGAGGACGCGGAGGAAGATTGAGCGCTCTGTTGACTTCATCCACCGTCAGCTCCGCGCTTCTCTGTGGGCTCTCCTTAATCAGGCGCTGACGCGCCCTGCGAACACCCCCATGCGACCCGGTCAGGCCCACCGACTACCGCACACACGAAAACGCCGCCCGCAGGGGGAGGCGGGCGGCGTTCCAGTCAGTGGATGAAACGAATCCTAGTGTTTGGATTCCTTGATCCACTGATCCTTGGCCTGATCCTTGGTCATGGTCAGGAAGACCTTGTCGTCGGCGATGCGGTCGATCCAGCTGACCGGGACCAGATGGTGGGCAAGGCCGGCGCCGAAGTCGAACTTGGCGAGCTCGATTTCCGAGCCCTTCACATGGTCGACCTTGCCGATGTGCTTGCCGTCGGACCCGACCACTTCCATGTGTTCGCGAATGCTGGAGGTTTCGATCATGGGGCTTCCTTTCACGGGGAACGAAAAACGGCCCGCCGGCGGGCGGATGCCTCACAACCCTCGCCGTTGGCGTAAGTTCCCAAGCTTTACAGCGCCGCAAGCTTCGCCATGATCAGGCTGGGAGATCGACCATGCTGACGCTGCACCACGCGCCCAAGACCCGCTCGTTCCGCATCCTGTGGCTGCTGGAGGAGGCAGGCGTCCCCTATGAGATCCAGCGCCACGATATTCGCGCCGAGGGCGGCGCCGACGAAGCCTACCGCGCCGTGCATCCGCATAAGAAGGTGCCGGCCATCGTCCACGACGGCGTGGCGGTCACCGAATCCTCCGCCATCTGCGCCTATGTCGCCGACGCCTTCCCCGAAGCGAAGCTGGGCCCGACGATCGGCGACCCCCTACGCGGCCCGTTCCTGAGCTGGCTCGCCTACAATGCGGGCGTGATCGAACCGGCCGCCTTCTCGAAGCTGTTCAAATGGGAGGTCAGCCCCCTTTCCGCCGCCTGGGGCAAGTGGGACGACGTGGAGGCGACGCTGCGGACCGCGCTGTCGAAGGGCCCCTATATCCTGGGCGAACGGTTCAGCGCCGCGGACGTGCTGATCGCGAGTTCGGTGAAGGTCGCCGGTTTCCAGGCCAAGCTCCTGCCGCAGGAGCCGCCGTACACCAACTATCTCGCGCGCTGCGAGGCGCGGCCCGCGCACGCGCGCGCTACGGCGAAGGACGAGGCATGACGGAGCAGGGCGACAGCCGAGGCGAACCTTTCTTCGGAAGCGCCTTCGCCGCGGCGCCGGCGGCCATCGTGTTGCCGGTCGTGCTTGTCCTTTGTTTCGCGGCCCAGCTCGCCTATGGCACGAGCGACGCGCGGCAGAACGCATTGATCGCCTGGGGCGGACTGTCGGGCCAGGCGCTGCACGAGGGCCGGTGGTGGACGCTCTTCACCTCCATGTTCCTGCACGGCGGCTGGTTGCACATCAGCATGAACGCGGCGGTGGCGCTGTCGGTATCGACGCCCGTGGCGCTCGCCATGGGCCGCGGCGTCGTAGGCTTCCTCAAGTTCTGGGTGCTGTTTCTGCTGTGCGGCCTCGCGGGCGGTCTGGCCTATGTCGTGTTCGAGCCGAACAGCGCCCTGCCGGCGATCGGCGCCTCTGGCGCGATCTCCGGCCTTTGGGGAGCGATGGTGCGCATTCCCTTCACGCCCGGACCGCTCAACGCGCCCTGGTCGCGCAGAGCGCTGGCCATGAGCGTGCCGTTCCTGCTGGTGAACGTGCTGTTGATGGCCGCGCTGACCCGGTTCCACATCCTGCCCGTCGCGTGGCAGGATCACCTCGGCGGCTTCATCGCGGGTCAGATCCTGATAAGTTTCTTCGCGGTTCGTCGACCCCGCGCTCCCGTCGTCGGCGGACCCTGGGGAAACGCCGATGGCTGAGATCGTCAACCTGAACAAGGCGCGCAAGGCGAAGGCCAAGGCCGACCGGTCGACCCAGGCCAAGACCAACCGCGTCGCCTTCGGCCGCACCAAGCCCGAGAAGGACAAGACCGAAGCCGAACGCAAACGCGCGACGCGCAAGCTCGACGAGCATGAGCGCGAGCGGGAATAGACCTAGCGCTTCGCGCGATCCAACGCCGCGCATCCGCGGTAGGCCTGTACGTCCTCGACGAAGCGCGTTTCGTCGTAGACGGCGGCATTGGTTCCGCTGACAAAGCCGCCGTACTCGTACCAGACCACTGTCGTGCGGCCGGCGCGCGCGGCGACGACCAGTCGGTGCTGTGGGAGCGGGTGATTGACGTCAATCACGTCCGTTTCGTTGAACGGTCCGCCGACGTCGGCCATTTCATGAAGGCGATCGAAGAGATTTTGGGCGATCGGGGGCGGAAGGTCGCGGAAATGGGTGATCCAGGTCACCGCGCCATGCGGCCTGCAGCCGACATCCGCGGCAGAAGCGACGCCTGCAAAAGACAGCACCGCCGTCAGAACGAGAGAGGGCGTAAGGATGTGCATGACCGGACCCCTTCGGGACAGCCTAGCTCAGCGGGCGCCGCCAGCAAAGCGGTCACGCCTTCTTGGCGCGGATCAGGAGGATCTGGCCGAGGACCACCAGGCCGACGCCGAACACCGCCTCGATCCCCCAGCGCGCGTGCTCGAATACGGCAGAGACGGCCATGGCGATGGGCGGGGTGATGGCGGAAATGTACGACGCGAATCCGTAACCGCGCCGGCGCGCCAGCCCGAAATACAGCACGAAGCCGATCACCGAGCCGAACAACGAGAGATAGGCCAGCGACAGCCCGTATCCGAGGCTCGGATCGAAGGTCCAAGCGTCTCCGCGGACGACGGCGCAGACCGCCAGGAGCGCCGCGCCATAGGCCATCGACCAGGCCGTGCTCGCGCCCACCTCGACGCCCGCGTCATGGGCGCGGTGCGCAAACAGGTTGCCGACGGCGGCCGCGACCACGCCGGTGAACAACACGGCCAGCCCCACAAGCGCGCGCGTGTCGAGGTGTGCGCGTTGGAGTTCGGCCCAGGACATGACCGCCACGCCGACGACCCCCGCCGCCGACGCCGCCCAGGCCGCGACCGGGACCTTCTGAGCGAAGAAGATGCGGAACAGGACGAGGTTGAGGAAGGCGAGGCCGGCGAAGCCCACGGCGGCCGCCGCGGATACGATGCGCTCCTCGGCGAAATAGACGCAGGCGTAGTTGATGGTGAAGATGAAGAAGCCCTGCAGCAACACCTCCAGGTGCTGGCGCGGCGTCAGGCGGATCTGCTTACGCGTCGCCGACAGCCACCCGAACAGGATCAGCGCCGCCGACCCGAAACGGTAGACCAGCGACACCATCGGCGACACGATCGGATGCCCACCGGGACCCTCGAGTTGGAAGGTGATCGCAAACCAGGTTGTGCCCCAAATCAGACAACAGGCGACGACGGCGACGAGGTCGGCGCCGATGGTCGCGGGCGCCTTGGCGGATGTCGCGATCTCGGGTTCGTCGGCGGGAGCGGTCATGCGCCGCCGATAGCAGAGGTTTGCGCGGCGCGCGTCTCGATTCTTGTTGCGACAGGTTTCAGCCGGTAACGGCGGACGCGAACATCACCCCGACCAGGACGGCGCTGAAGTGCAGGGCGGCGCCGACGCAGACCATGCCGTGCCACGCGGCGCGACGGAACGGCAGCCGCCGGATCAGGAACAGGACGCTGCCCGCCGTATAGACCAGGCCGCCGGCCAGCAGCAGCAGAAACGCCGCCACCGGCAGGCTGCGGCGCAGCGGCTCGAGCGCGATCACCGCGACCCAGCCGAACAGCACATAGAGCGCGGTCCAGGCGCGTTCGGAGATGCGCGAGAACAAAAGTTTGCCGACGATGCCCGCCGCCGCGATGGTCCAGACAAGGATGGTCATGCTCCAGGCCCAGGCGCCGTGCAGGCTCTGGGTCGTGAACGGGGTGTAGGAACCGGCGATCATCAGGAAGATGCCCGCCTCGTCCAGACGTCGAAGAAACGGCCGCGCCGCGCCCTCGTGGCTGAGATTGTAGGCGGTCGAGAAGGCCAGCATGGCGATCAGCGCCGCGCCATAGACCGCCGCCGCGACCACCAGGCCCGCCTGTCCGTGTGTCGCCGCGAGATAGACCAGCACCGCCGCGCCAAGACCGAACACCGCCAGGGCCGAGAGGTGCACCCACTTGTCCGCAGCCCGTTCCCAAAGGTTCGGGTAATGCGGAATGACGCGCTCGTCGGTGTCCTGATCCCGAATCGTCGCGTGGGTCATGGGTTCCATTTAAGCATCGCCGGATGAAACTGCGCTTAACACCGCGTCGCGATCCGTTCATCGAGGATTACCCATTCCTAACGCCTCCCCGCGCGCGGGGTTGCCAGGCCTAGGACAAGGCCGCGGTGGCGATGATCTCGACCCTGTAATCTGACGACGCCAGCTTGCTTTCGCCGGTGGCGCGGGCTGGGGCGTTCTCGCCCCCGATCCAGGCGTCCCAGACCGCGTTCATCGCGTCGTAGTCGGCGATGTCGGCGAGCCAGATGGTGACGAACACGAGTTTCGACTTGTCGCTGCCCGCTTCCGCCAGCAATTCCTCGATATAGGCGAGGGCCGACCGGGTTTGGGCCGAGACGTCATCCCCCTCGCCGACCTGGCCGGAGAGATAGACGGTGTCGTTGTGAATGACGGCCTCGCTGTAGCGCGGGCCGGGTTGGATGCGTTTGATGCTCATGGAGCTCGTCTTACCGCGACCGCGGCTTTCGATCTACGCCGGCGCCGTCACGCCCTGGAAGGTCAGGCGCGCGCGGACGTCGTCGGGCACCGCGAGATAGGTCACGGGCGTCGCAATGCCGAGGCGTACGCGCGCCGACTCCAGCGGCTCGGCGAACAGCTTCTCGTAGTCGACCGCGGGCAGCCAGCGCGCCTTGCGGCCATGGCGGTACGCTTCCCACGCGGCCTTGCGCGCGGGGACGGAACGGATGGCCTTGCCGATGCGCAACGCCGACGCGGCGCCGATGAAGCCGAAGCCGAGATTGCCGGTCTGGGCGTAGGAGAACGACACCAGACAGGTCTCGCCCATGGCGTCGCGACCATAACCGGTCAGCACGTGCCAGACGTCATGGGTGTCGCGGATGCGGCGCGCGTACCAGGCGTAGACATGCGGCGCCTCGATGAACGGCGAGATCGCGCGGTTGTCGCGCGCCAGCGCATCCACCGACAGGTTCTCGCGCCTCATGAACTCGCGGTAGGCGGCGCCGACGGTGCCCGGTTCAAACTGCGCCAGCCACGCGGGATCGCGGAACTTGTCCGCCAGCTCTTCGCGCTTGAACGCGAGGCCGCCGGCCAGACGGGTCAGCTTCATATAGCCTTTGGGAGTCGCCATGCCGGTGAGGGCGTTCATGATCTCGAACACCTGGACGGTGTCTTCCTTGTCGGCCACCAGCTTGCGATAGGCGCGCCAGGCCGCGAGCGGCCGGATGGGCCGGCCCTTGTATTCGCGCTCGGCGTCCTCCGCGGTCGGCGCGGGGCCGTCCGTCGTCGAAACGAGTTCGAGCGTTGGCCGGGGAAGCGTTGGCCGGGCCTGGGGCATGGACGTAAGGTCGTCGGGCATGGGGCGACAGGTTATCGCTGATCAGAACGGGCGCAAGATCACCTATGGTCAATCTCAGAAAGCGATCTTTGACCCTGACCGGCCATTCCACCTCCCTGGCGCTGGAGCCGGAGTTCTGGTCCGTACTGGAGGCGAAGGCCCAGGCCGAAAACCGCAGCCTCGCCGCCCTGGTCGGCGACCTCGACAAATCCCGCGGCCCCCGCCCCCTCGCCTCCGCCTGCCGATTGGCGGCGCTCGCCTGGGCGCAGAGGCGCTCAGCACTTGGACCGCCTTCTCGTTCATGATATGTTCTAGACGGCGCTGAAGCGATCGGGGGCGGAGACTTGGAACACGAAGGACACCAAGGGCACGAAGTCCACGAAGGGCTGAATGCTGAACTCGAGACTTTGGCCACGGTCATCGTGGACGCAGGTCTCAAGGTTCATCGGGCGCTTGGCCCCGGGCTGCTCGAGTCCGTGTACGAGCATTGCCTCGTCCGTGAGTTGCAGCTCCGAAGCGTTCGGGTCGATCGTCAAGCGCCGGTCCGGATCATCTATGAGGGGATGACGCTCAAGAAAGGCTTCCGGCTCGATCTTCTGGTGGAAAGCAAGGTGGTCGTGGAAGTTAAGGCGATCGACGCGTTTTCGCGCGTCCATGAAGCTCAGCTAGCAACGTACCTGAGGCTATCCGAGCTCCGGCTCGGGTTCCTGATGAATTTCAACGTTTCTCTGTTCAAGCAGGGCCTCAAACGAATCGTACTCTGACTTCGTGACCTTCCCTTTCTTCGTGTACTTCGTGTTCGTCGTCGCGACGGGATGGACGGCGCAGTCGTCGAGGACTGGTCCCGCTGGGTCCCGAAGCCCAGCACAAACGTCGCGGTCTGGCTCCGCTGGTTCCCCAAGCGGCGTGCGGACCATATCTTCCGACTCGCCCCCATGACCGACCTCCCCGCCCCGCCCCGTATCTCCGACCTTGCCCGGCCTCAGCCGGCCGGGGGTGGGGCCTATCTGGAGGGGCTGAATGCGGAGCAGCGTGAGGCGGTGCTGGCGATCGAGGGGCCGGTGCTGGTGCTGGCGGGGGCCGGAACGGGCAAGACCAAGGCCCTGACCACGCGGCTGGCCCATATCCTGGCCACCGGCAAGGCGCGGCCGTGGGAGCTGTTGGCGGTCACCTTCACCAACAAGGCCGCGCGCGAAATGCGCGAGCGGATCACCAACCTGATCGGGCCCCAGGCGGAGGGCCTGCGCTGGACCGGCACCTTCCACTCGATCGCGGCGCAGATCCTGCGCCGTCACGCCGAGCTGGTCGGGCTGAAGTCGAGCTTCACCATTCTGGACGTCGACGACCAGGAGCGGCTGATCAAACAGGTGCTCGAGGCCGAAAATATCGACGTGAAGCGCTGGACGCCGCGCGCGCTGGCGGGCCTGATCGATCACTGGAAGAACCGCGGCTGGACGCCTGACAAGCTGCCGCCGTCCGAGCACGACTTCGCCCTGAACCGCGGGCAGAAGCTCTATGCGCTGTACCAAGACCGGCTGCGCATTCTGAACGCCTGCGACTTCGGCGACCTGCTGCTGCACAATCTGACGATCTTCACCCGGCACGCCGACGTGCTGGCGGAATATCACCGCCGTTTTCTCTACATCCTGGTCGACGAGTACCAGGACACCAACGTGGCCCAGTATCTGTGGCTGCGTCTGCTCGCGTCCGAGCGCAAGAACGTCTGCTGCGTGGGCGACGACGACCAGTCGATCTATGGCTGGCGCGGGGCCGAGGTGGACAACATCCTGCGCTTCGAACGCGACTTCCCCGGCGCCAAGGTGATCCGGCTCGAGCGCAACTACCGTTCGACCAAGCACATTCTCGCGGCCGCGTCGGGCCTGATCAGCGCCAACAAGGGGCGTCTGGGCAAGACCCTGTGGACCGAGGGCGAGACCGGCGAGAAGGTGCGCGTGCGCGGCGTCTGGGACGGCGAGGCCGAGGCGCGCCTGATCGGCGACGAGATCGAAGACCTGCGCCGCAAGGGCCGCAAATACAAGGACGTGGCGGTGCTGGTGCGCGCCTCGTTCCAGATGCGCGCCTTTGAAGAGCGTTTCGTGCTGCTGCAGATTCCGTACACCGTCGTCGGCGGCCCGCGGTTCTTCGAGCGCGCCGAAATCCGCGACGCCCACGCCTACCTGCGCCTGATCCAGTCCCAGGACGACGATCTCGCCTTCGAACGCGTCGTCAACATGCCCAAGCGCGGCATCGGCGACGCATCGGTGCAGAAAATCCTGGCGCACGCGCGCCGCTCGGGCGTCTCGGCGATGACGGCGTCGCGCGAGCTGATCGGCGCGGACGAACTGCCGGCGCGCACGCGCACCGCCTTGTCGAACTTCATCCGCGACGTGGACCGCTGGTCGACGCTTTCGCAGTCGGTGCGCCATTTCGAGCTGACCGAGACGGTGATGGAGGAGAGCGGCTACACCGACTTCTGGCGAAGCGATCGCGCTACTGGACAAACCCGCCTCGACAACCTGAAGGAACTGGTCCAGTCGATGCAGGCCTTCGACACGCTGCAGGCCTATCTGGAGCACGTGTCGCTGGTGCTCGATCTCGACCGCGGCGCCGGCGAAGACGCGGTGCAGATCATGACCCTGCACTCGGCCAAAGGGCTGGAGTTCCCCGTCGTCTACCTGCCCGGCTGGGAGGAAGGCGTCTTTCCCTCGCAGCGCTCCATCGACGAGAAGGGCGAGAAGGGCCTCGAGGAAGAGCGCCGGCTCGCCTATGTCGGCATAACCCGCGCGCGCGAGGAGGCGCGAGTGTCCTTCGCCGCCAATCGCTTGGTGTACGGACGCTGGACCACGCAGCTGCCGTCGCGCTTTGTCGACGAACTGCCGCTCGACTCCGTCGAAGCCGCGAGCGAGACCGGCTACTACGGCGGCGGCCCCGGCATGCAGCAGGCGGCGAGCCGCTGGGACGAGGCGCCGGCCTTCAAGTCGGGTTACGATTCACCCGGATGGCGCCGCGCGCAGGAGCGTGGATCCTTGGGCGGCGGCGGGTCGCGTCAGCCGGTGATCGACGGCCAGGCGAAACTGATCGCGGTGTCGGAGCCGTCCGCCGGCGCCGGCTGGGCGCGCGGCGAGCGCGTGTTTCACCAGAAGTTCGGCTATGGAAAGATCAGCGCCATCGAGGGCAACAAGCTGACCGTCGTCTTCGACAAGGCCGGCGAGAAGAAGGTGATCGACAGCTTCATCGAAAAGGGCTGACGCCCGGTTCTCGACGCCCGGTTCTCGGCGCCCGGTTCTCGCTGGCCCTAGTTGGTGAATCGCGGCGGCATGCTGGCGACTCCGCCGAGGATCTGACGCAGCATGTCGGCGATGCGTGCGCCGTTCTCCAGGTCGAGGCGCAACGCGATGTGGCCGCCGCCCTGGATCTCGAAGCTCATCACCAGCTCGCGCCGATCCGGCGTCGGGCCCAGCGTCCACCAGTCCACCGGGAAGGGCCGCAGGCTCAGGGGCGTATCCGCCTCGGGCGGCGGTATCGACTGCAGCCGCAGCACCATGGCGGTGAGCCGGAGCAGCATCTCCTGATCCATCTGCAGGATCGAGGTCCCGTCGCTGTGGACGATGTCGATCTCGCACATCCCGGTCTGGGAGTTGGCGCGCCCCTCGGGGACGTTGGTCACTTGCAGCTTGGCGGCGGTGCTCATGGGTATTCCGGCTGTGTCTTCGCCGCGAACCGACCCCGCCCAGGTCTTTAAGTCAAGCGGCAAGCGGTGATGCTTTCAGTGGCCCTCGAACGCGACCAGGGCCGAAACCTCGACCCCCAGGTCGCGCAACCGTTGCGCGCCCCCGAGGTCCGGCAGGTCGACGATGAACAGAGCGCAGACGACCTCCGCGCCTGCCTGGCGCAGCAGCTTCACGGCCGCCGCGGCGGTGCCGCCGGTGGCGATCAGGTCGTCGACCAGGGCCACGCGTTCACCGGCCACGAGGGCGTCGGCGTGCATCTCGATGATGTCCTCGCCGTACTCCAGCGCATAGGCGACCTGCAGCGTGCGGTGTGGCAGCTTGCCCTTTTTGCGGATGGGCACGAAGCCGGCGGAGAGCTGATGCGCGACCGCGCCGCCGATGATGAAGCCGCGCGCCTCGACGCCCACGACCTTGGCGACGCCACGCCCCGCCAGCGGCTGCACCAGCTCATCCACCACCGTGCGAAACGCCCGCGGATCGCCGAGCAGGGTCGAGATGTCCCGGAACATGATCCCGGGCTTCGGATAGTCGGGAATGGTGCGGATGGCGCGTTTCAGGTCCATGGCGGTCCCGCAAATGAAAACACCCGCGAGACCGAAGCCGCCGCGGGTGTGATCGTGGTCATGGTCGAAGCCGATCAGTGCGCGACGTTGCGCCAGATCCGCTTGTAGGAAAGGAAGGTCAGGCCCGCGAGAATGAGCATAAAGAAGACCGCGCCCGTGCCCATTTCCTTGCGCTCGTCCGCGTGCGGATCGGACGCCCAGTCGAGGAAGGCCGCAACGTCGGCCGATTCCTGCGGCAGCGTCGACTTGGTGCCGTCGTCGAAGGTCACCTGGCCTGCCTTCAACGGCTGCGGCATGGCGATGAAGCCGCCGGTCGGGACCTTGCCCTTGCCCGTGTAATAGGAGCCGAGATCGCCGGGGTAGTAGGGATTGTAGTTCTGTCCCGGACCGACCTTCAGGCCCGCCGGCACGGCTTTGCCGTAACCGAAGGCGATGAGCGAATAGATGTACTCCGCGCCGCCGTCGCGCGCCTTGACGATGGTCGAGTGGTCGGGCGGCGCGGCGCCGCCGTTGGCCGCCGCTGCCGCCGTCGCGTTCGGATAGGGGCTCGGGAAGGCGTCGGCCGGCGTGCCGGGACGCTTGATCGGATCACCCGTCGTCGTGTCGAGGTCGGAGATCTGGTACTGGGCCGCGAGCGCCTTCACGACGGGATTGTCGGTCGACTTGTACTTCGGATTCCAGAACGGTCCGCCCTTCTCGCCGAGATCGCGGAAGTGCACCAGGTGCATGGCGTGGCAGGACGAACAGACTTCCCGCCAGACCTTGAAGCCGCGTTGCAGCTGGCGCTGGTCGTGCTGACCGAACGGACCGTTGAAGCTGTAGCCGCCTGGAGGCGACTTTGGCTCGTCGGCGGTGCGCGCAGCGAGCGCGGGGGTCGCGAACAGGGCAATCGCGGCTGCGGCGACGATGAGGCGCTTGATCGGGGTGAAAGCGGGCATCATCGGCCTCAACCGTTCTTTTCTTCGCCGTGGGACAGCACGGGGGCGGAGATCGACTCCGGCACCGGCAGGGGCGTCTCGCGAAGTCCCATCCACGGAATGATGACGAGGAAGAAGAGGAAGTAATAGAAGGTCAGGATCCGGGCGAGCCACAGGAAGCTGTTCAGGTCGCCGTCGAACAGCGGCATCGCAGGCAGGGCGTCGGTCTTGATCACCTGCACGTCCGGCGGATTGCCGCCGCACCACCCGAGTCCCACGCCGCAGATCACGAACAGGATGAAGAACCAGCGCATCGCCGGGCGATAACGCATGGAGCGCACCTTAGAGGTGTCGAGCCAGGGTAGCGCGAACAGCAGGGCCAGCGAGCCGAACATCACGAACACGCCGCCGACCTTGTTCGGGATGGCGCGCAGCATGGCGTAGAACGGCCGCAGGTACCATTCCGGCGAGATTTCCGGCGGCGTCTGCAATGGGTTGGCGGGAATGCTGTTCGACGGATCGAGCAGCGAGCCGGGCATGAAGAACACGATCACCGCGAACATGATCAGGAACAGCATCGCGGCGAAGCCGTCCTTCACCGTGTAGTACGGGTGGAACGGAACCGTATCGCGCTTGCGCGTCTCTTTCGGGATCAGGATGCCGACCGGGTTGTTCTGACCCGAGGTGTGCAGCGCCCACAGGTGCAGCACCACCACGCCGAGGATGGCGAACGGGAACAGGTAGTGCAGCGAGAAGAAGCGCTTCAGCGTCGGCTCGTCCACCGCAGGGCCGCCCTGCAGCCAGGTCAGGATGCCCGGGCCGATCACGGGAATGGCGCCGATCACGTTGGTGATCACCACCGCGCCGTGGAACGACATCTGGCCCATCGGCAGGACGTAGCCGAAGAAGGCGGTCGCGATCATCAGGATGAAGATCACGCAGCCGAGCAGCCAGATCATCTCACGCGGGGCCTTGTACGAGCCGTAGTACAGGCCGCGCAGCATGTGGATGTAGACTGCGATGAAGAACATCGAGGCGCCGGAGGCGTGGATGTAGCGAAGCAGCCAGCCGAAGTTCACGTCGCGCATGATGCGTTCGACGCTGTCGAAGGCCTGGTTGGTCGTCGAGTTGAACGCCGGCGTGTAATGCATCGCGAGCACGACGCCGGTGATGATCTGGATCATCAGGCAGATCGAGAGGATGCCGCCGAAGGTCCACCAGTAGTTCAGGTTCTTCGGCGTCGGCAGCGCCATGTAGTCGGCGCCGAACCGGATGATCGGCAGCCGGGTGTCCAGCCACTTCTCGATACCGGTCTTGGGAATGTAGGTGGATTCGTGATCCGCGCTCATGACCTTGCCCTGCTCCCTCAGCCGACTTTGATCTTGGTGGGCGTGAGGTAGGTGTAATCCGGAACCTGCAGGTTCAGCGGCGCGGGTCCTTTGCGGATCCGGCCGGAGGTGTCGTACTGCGAGCCGTGGCAGGGGCAGAACCAGCCGTGCCACTCGCCGCCGCCGAAGGTGGGCACACAGCCCAGGTGCGTGCAGACGCCGATCACGACCAGATACTGTGCATGCCCCGGCTTGACCCGCTGGGCGTCGGTCTGCGGATCGCGCAAATTGGCATGGTCGTCCCTGCGCGCCGCCGCGATCTCAGCCGGCGTGCGGTTACGCACGAACAGCGGCTTGCCGCGGTACTTCACCACCACCTGCTGACCCAGGGCCACCTTGGTCACATCGAATTCGATGGACGAAAGCGCGAGGGTATCGGCCGCGGGGTTCATCTGATCGATCAGAGGCCAGGCTATCGCGGCCGCGCCGCCGATCGCCATGGCGCCCGCCGCGATATGGATGAAGTCGCGCCGGTTGGGGTCCTGGCCCCCATCGGGCGCGTGCTCGACCGCATCGGTCAACTGCGTCACCTTTTTTCCTGAACCGGCCGGGGCCCCATTTGCGGGGAAAGCCGCCTCACTTACACCTTGCTCAGCCCGTCCGGGCCCGGCCGTACGCCTACCGCCTCGGCCGAATCCCAGCCTCGACGGCGCGTCGGACCCCCCGGGTCGCGCGTCGCGGACCCCGCTTAGAATGCGCCTCGCCCTTTTTCAACCGGACATTCCGCAAAACCTGGGCGGTTCCATACGATTGGCCGCCTGTTTGGGGGTTCCGCTCGACGTGATCGAGCCCTGCGGCTTCCCGCTGTCGGACCGGAGCCTGAAACGAGCGGCCCTCGACTACGGCGAGAAGGCCCAGGTGCGGCGGCATGATTCGTGGTCCCGGTTTCTGGAGACCCGTGTTCCGGGACGACTGGTGCTGCTCACCACCCGCGGCGCGACGCGGCTGGACGCCTTTCAGTTCGAGGCCTCCGACACGCTCCTCCTCGGTCGCGAGAGCGCCGGCGTCCCCGAGGCGGTGCACCAGCACGCCGACGCGCGGGTGGTCATTCCGATCACCGCTGAGACCCGCTCGCTGAACGTGGTGACCGCCGCCGCCCTGGCGCTGGGGGAGGCGCTCCGGCAGACCGGCGGATGGCCCCACTGAACGCCCCTCTTGAAAAGCCTGTGGAGAAATCCCGCGCCCGGGCCTAACACCCGCGCGTGACCGATCCGACCGACGACCGCAAACGTGAGACCCGCGCCTGGTTCGAGACCCTGCGCGACCGCGTCTGCACCGCGCTGGAGGATATCGAGGACCGCGCGCCCGAGGACCTCTACGGCCCGGGCCCCGGCCGGTTCGAGCGGACGCCCTGGACGCGGCCCGAGGGCGGCGGCGGGATGATGGCCATGCTGCACGGCCGCTTCTTCGAGAAAGCCGGCGTCCACGTCTCGACCGTGCACGGGACCTTCTCGCCGGAGTTCGCCAAGACCATGCCGGGAGCCGAGGACGACCCGCGCTTCTTCGCCACCGGCGTCAGCGTGATCGTGCATCCGAGGAGCCCGCACGTTCCCGCCGTGCACATGAACACCCGCTACATCGTCACCACCCAGGCCTGGTTCGGCGGCGGCGCCGACCTGACGCCGGTGCTCGACTATCAGCGCAAGCCCGACTTCTACGACGCGGTGCGCTTTCACGACGCCCTGGCGGCGGCGTGCGAGCGGCACGATCCGAGCTGGTATCCGAAATACAAGGCCTGGTGCGACGAGTACTTCTTCCTGCCGCATCGCGACGAACCGCGCGGCGTCGGCGGCGTCTTCTTCGACCGCCACGACTCAGGCGATTTCGCCCGCGACTTCGCCTTCGTGCGCGACGTAGGCGAGGCCTTCGTCGAAGTCTATCCCGAAATCTGCCGCGGCCGCATGCGCGAAGCCTGGAACGACCAAGAGCGCGAAGAACAACTGATCCGCCGCGGTCGGTATGTAGAGTTCAACCTGCTCTACGACCGCGGCACGCTGTTCGGATTGAAAACGGGGGGGAATGTGGAGTCGATCCTCTCGTCCATGCCGCCCGTGGTGAAGTGGCCGTGACGCAGCTTTGAGCGCGGAGCTGCTGGGTCCTCAGCGCCACGCGGCTAAAGCCGCGCGTCGCCGAGGATGACGACAACATTTAAATTACACTTGTCATGCTTGAGCACGGGAAGCGTCAACTCCACGGGATCGAGGACCCAGCAAGCGTGACATCAACGCTGCGCAATCCTCACGCTCAGCCTTCCAAAAACCGCCTGATCCACCCGCCCACGCGTGCGTTGTCGTTGGGACGCGCGTAGGTTTCGATGGCGGCTCGGCCCTGCGCTTCATTCAGCACGGTTTCCAGCCGCCGCTCGATCAGTGCCGTCGCGTAGGCCGGTTCAAATTCCGGGTGCGGCTGGATCGAGATCGCCGGCTGGTCGCCGTAGGCCAGCGCGGCATACGGCGTAAAGTCGCTGGCCGCGACGATGCGCGCGCCGGGCGGAAGTTCGACCACCTGGTCCTGGTGCGAGGCGGCGAGCGAGACCCGCGACACGGAATCCATCCACGGCTCGACGTCTTCCACGGCGTAGTCCGTAAGGCCCAGGCCCCAACCCTTGGGCGATTTGATCACCTTGCCGCCGAACGCCTCGGCCATCACCTGGTGACCGAAGCACACGCCCACGAGTTTCGCGCGACCCTTCGCCGCGCGCAGGAAGCCGATCAGCGGCGCGATCCACGGCTCCGGATCGTAGACGCCGGCGGCCGAGCCGGTGACCAGATAGGCGTCGTAGGCTTCCGGCGCATGGGGATACGCGTTGTTCTGCACATCGAGGGTGTCGATGGCGCCCTCGAAGCCCGCGTCGCGCAGCAGGCGCGCGAACATGGCGGAATAGTCGCCGAATTCCTTTTCGAGGCCGCCTGGAGGTGCGCCGGTTTCGAGAATGCCGAGTTTCATGGTCTGTCCTGGACGAGCGACGCCAGCTTTTCACGGATGCCTTCGGTCGGGAAGTCGTTCGCAACCCACCAATCTTCAGTCTCGCGCAGCAACCGCCCGACATCTGGCCCCTTCGCCACGCCGAGCGCGATCACGTCGGCGCCCCCGAGCGGAAACACCGGCGGCGTCCATTGCGACGCAACTTCGAGCAGGCGTAGCGCCTGCACGTGTTTCGACGGTGACTGGGCGAGGCCGCGTTTGACGCGATCGGCGAAGTTCCGCGCACCGAAGCGATAGATGGCGGCGCGCGAGCCGGCGTCGTCGAGATCGAGACTGACCGGGTGGGTCGCGAGTTCGAGCCGGTCGCGCTGCGCCGACGACAGACGGAGCGCGTCCGCAAGCTGCACGACCTCGGCCGGGTCGTCGGGCAGCAAGGCGGACAGCCGCAGTTCCGAATCGGGGTCGATCTCGACCATGGCGTCGAACCGATCGAGATTCAGGGCCGCGGGGATCGCCACCCCCAGGACGCCGCTCTCCGCCATCAGGCGCACGGCGGGGGCCGGATCGGGCGCTTCGAGCAGGCGCAGCAACTCCTTCGACACACGTTCCGCCGACAAACGGGCGACGCCGTCCTTCAGCCGCGCACAGGCCGCGAGCCCTTCGGCGTCGATCTCGCCGCGTCCATACCAGGCGAAGAAGCGAAAGAAGCGCAAGACGCGCAGATAGTCCTCACGGATGCGCGTCTCCGCATCGCCCACGAACACCACGCGACCCTGGTGCGCGTCCTCGACGCCGCCGCCGACATAGTCGTAGATCAATCCGTCGCGGTCCGCGTAGAGCGCATTCAGCCGGAAATCGCGACGCATCGCGTCCTCAACCCAGTCGGTGGTGAAGGCGACCACCGCGCGGCGGCCGTCGGTCTCCACGTCGCGGCGCAGGGTGGTGATCTCGAATGGCTTGTGATCGCGCACTGCGGTGACGGTGCCGTGTTCGACTCCGGTGGGAACGACACGAATCTTCGCCACGTGCAACGCCGCCATCGCAGCATCGGGCGTCAGCGTCGTGGCGATGTCCACGTCGGCGACCGGCAGGCCCAGAAGGGTGTTGCGCACCGCGCCGCCGACAAAGCGCGCGCAATCCTTGCCGCCTGCGGCCTCCAAGGCGTCGAGCACCGCGTTCGCGGCGGGATCGCTCATCCAGTCCTGGGGCGGAATGCGCTCGTTCATGGCGCCCGAAGGCTGGCCTGTGTCGGGGCGGCGATCAACCGGCGGCCTCCGCTTCGGCCGGAGTCGCCTCTTCGCCATAGAGGCGGATCCACAACGCCCGCAGCATCGCCGCCGTCGCGCCCCAGATGTACTTGCCCTCCCAGGGCATGGCGTAGAACCACCGCTTGTGACCGTCGCGCTCGAAGAATTCGCGCTTGTGATTGCCCGGATCCATCAGGAAGGCGAAGGGAGCTTCGAACACTTCGGCCACTTCCGCCGGACTGGGCGTGAGGGTAAATCCCGGCCGCACCAGCGCCACCACCGGCGTCACCGCATAGCCGGTGATCGTCTCATAGCGGTCGGACAGGCCGACCGGATCGGCGAAGGCGGGATCGAGACCGATTTCCTCGTGCGCTTCGCGGAGTGCGGTCTGCACCGGCGTTTCGCCCTCGTCGCGGCGACCGCCGGGAAAGGCGATCTGACCGGTGTGGCTGGTCAGGGTGTCGGCGCGGCGGGTCAGCAGAATCCCAAACCCCTCCTCGCGCGCGACGACGGGGATCAGCACCGCGGAGTCGCGCAGCTTCGGCTTTTGCGCCGGCCGGAACCCGGGATTGAGATCGAAGTCGGAATATTCCGGATGCGCCGTACCACTCCATCCGGAGATCGGATCGAGCCGCGCCTGCATCAGCGCGCGCAACTCCGCCAACGCTTTTGCGGTGCTCATGGGCGATGGAACCCCGCGGGCGCGAGCGGAAAGAACTCGCCCATCGACACGACCCCCAGGACCGGGCCTCCCGGCATCTCGCGCTCTTCCGCGAGGTCGACCAGTTCGTAGAACACCGCCCGGTCGATGCGCGCTTCGAGGCCGCGCCGCACGTGCAGATAGGGCGCGGGTTCGCCGGTCGAAGGATCGGTCTCGACGCGAATGACGTTCTCCGGACCCGCGATTACCTCGTCCTCGACGTTGGTGAGAAATCGCAAGCCCTCGCCGTCGCGGTCGACGCGCACGGCGCGGAAGGGCGCGTCCTCGACGGTGATGCGCATCTTCTCGACCGGAGTCACCAGCCAATAGCCGTCGGGGTCCTTGCGCAGCACGGTGGAGAACAGGCGCACCAGCTCCTTGCGCCCGATCGGGGTCTTTTCATGCAGCCACAGACCGTCCTTGCGGATGACGATGTCGAGGTCGCCGCAGACCTCGGGATTCCAAAGGTGGACGGGCGGCAGGCCGCGCCGCTTTTCTCCAGAAGCGCGCGCGCGCTCGACGAGGGCCGCCAAGCCGCGATTATCGGGGCCGGGTTTATCGGAATTGTCGCCTTCGCCCTTCACCCTGGCCTATCCGTGTCTAAGTCCGCGTTCATGTCCGAGTTCAGGGGTTGAGGTAGGCCGATGGAGCCCGCCAGGGAAGCGTCCAACGACACCGTCGCCGCCTTTGAGCGGGCCAGCGAGGCGCTCGGCCGGGCGCGGGCGGCCCTGCGCGGGGTTGTGTTCGGCCAAGACAAGGCGGTGGACCTGGGTCTGGCCGCCCTGGTGGCGGGCGGTTGGGCCATGCTGGCCGGCGGCCCCGGCTCGGCTAAAACCTGGCTCGCCGAAGGTCTGGCGCGGGTTGCGGGCCTCAGCTTCGGACGCCTCCCCTTCGCCCGGGACCTCGACCTCGCCGCCGCCACGCGGCCGGTGTTGAGCGTGGACGGCCGCCGCCGTTCGGGCGACCCGCCGCTGTTCTCCCAACTCCTGCTCGCCGACGAACTCGACCGCGCTTCGCCCGCGGTGCGCGCCAGCCTGCTCGAGGCGGCGCACGACGGAACCCTGGTGGTCGACGGCCGAAGCGTCGCCCTGGCCAAGCCGTTTCACCTGTTCGCCACCGGCGGCCGCGACGGCCTCGCCGGTTTCGACGAAGCCGAGATCGACCGGTTCCTGTTGCAGATCGATCTCGGCGCGCCCGACCGCGACGGCGAACGCCGCATGCTGATCGAGACCGCTCAACGCCGGGCGCCGACATCCGCCGCCATGGACGCGCCGTCGTTGCTCGCGGCCCAGCGGATTGCGGTAGAACTCCCGGTCGGCGAACGCGTGGTGGAAGCCATGCTCGACCTCGTCCGGCGCGCGCGTCCCGACGATCCTTCCGCGCCGGCGATCGTCCGCAGCGACGTCGCGCGCGGCCCTGGTCCTCGCGCCGGTCAAGCCCTCATGCGCCTCGCGCGCGCCACTGCCCTGATCGACGGGAGACCGTCGCCCTCCACCGCCGACGTGCGCGCCGTCGCGCCCGCCGTGCTCTCGCCGCGCCTGCAGATGGTGGAGCGACACGGAAAGTCGGCGGATCGCGAGCCGGTCCTAGAAGCGTTGGTGGCCGGGATTTAGATCGGCGACGGGAACACGAAGGACACCAAGGACACGAAGATCACAAAGGAAACTCTTCGCCCGCGTAGCGGGCCTTAATCATGAAGGCGCCTTCGGCGCGAAGCGGCCCTGCGAAACGCTGCGCTCTTTCTCTTCTTCGTGTTCTTTGTGCTCTTCGTGGCCTTCGTGTTCCCAACGCAACGCCGGCTACGCCCGCCGCACGTCCCCTTCGAGAGGCTCGCGGTCCCCGAACATGCGGATCAGCACGCGGCGCTGATCCACCGGGCCCGGCAGGCGCGCCTTGCAATGCGCGAAGCCGAAGCGGCCGAAATAGGGTTCGTCGCCGACCAGCAGCACGGCCGCGAGGCCCTGCGCCTGTGCCTCCGCACACGCCCGTTCGACGAGCCTGGCGCCGAGGCCGCGGCGGCGGCCGGCGTCTTCCACCGCGATGGGGCCGAGAAACGCGGCGGGCGTGTCGCCGATCGTGACCGGCCACAGACGCACCGATCCGGTCACGCGTCCGTCCTCGCGGGCCACCAGCGACAGGCCGATGAGCGGACGATTGTGCTCGCGTAGGCGCTCGGCGGTCTTGGCCCAGCGGCCGGGGCCGAAGGCGGCGTCGACCAGGCGCGCGACCGCGTCCGCGTCGGTCTCGGTTTCGAGGTCGATGACGATCGGGTCAGAGCTGGCGGTGTGCGCATGCATGAGGGGCGCGCACATACGGCCCCCGGGGCCTTACGTCTATCCCACGTTGGAAAAATCCGGCGCGCGGCGCTGGACGAAGGCCGTGAAGGCCTCGGCCGCCTCGGGGCTCTGCAGGCGCTCGTGGAAGACCGCGCCCTCCTCGCGCATCACCGACCAGATCATCTCGGCGTCGCGCATCAACCGCTTGGTGACGATCAGCGAGCCGGACGGGCGCTTGGTCAGGGCGATGGCCGCCTCACGCGCCGCCTGCTCGACCTGATCCGCGGGAAGGGCTGCGTTGGCGAGGCCCCAGGCCGCCGCCGTCTTGCCGTCGAGCACATCGCCCAGGGCGAACATGGCGAAGGCGCGCGTATAGCCGATGCGCGCCGGCAGCAGCAGGCTCGACGCCGCCTCTGGCGCCAAGCCGAGGTTCACGAACGGCGTCGACAGTTTCGCATCCTCGGCGACGAAGACGAGGTCGGCGTGCAGCAGCGCGGTCGTGCCGATGCCGACGGCGACGCCCTTCACAGCGGCGACGATCGGTTTCTCGAAATGCGCCAGCGCCTTGAGGAAGCGGAAGACCGAGAGATCCTGGGTGTTCACGCCTTGAGACCGTTGCCCCATGAAGTCGCCGATGTCGTTGCCGCCGCTGAAGACGTCGCCCTCGGCGCGCAGCAGCACCACGCGCGTCGCCGGGTCGGCGCCGGCGGCGTCGAGCGCCTCGGCCATGGCCGCATACATCGCGTCGGTGATGGCGTTGCGCTTGTCCGGCCGGTTCAGCGTCAGGGTCAGCACCCCCGCGTCGAGGTCGGTCTTCACGTGGTCGGTCATGCGGAATGATTCCTCAGGCGGCGCGCCACCAGATTACACCGTCCGCATCCGGATCGGCGACGGCGAGACCGCGGTTCTTCAGGCAGTTCAGGTGGGCGAGCCCCTCGCCGGTCGCCATGCCCATAAGGTCATCGCCGATCGGCCGCGCGAACAGGGCGCCGAACACGTCCACGGCCCGGCGCGGCGTCTGCAGGGTGCGCACAAGCCGCGTCAGCGACTTCTCGTGCCCACGCTCGAGCGCGTCGAGCCGCAGGTGCAAGCCGCGGAACGGCTCGCCGTGCGAAGGCAGGACCAGGGCGTCGGGGGGGAAAGTCGCGCGCAGTTTCTGGATGGAGGCCAGCCAGTCGGCCAGCGGATCGGCGTCGGGCTCGGTCGGCCAGACCGAGACGTTGGACGAAATCCTCGGAAGCACCTGGTCGCCGGAGATCAGCACCCCGTCGTCCTCGCGCCACAGGCAGGCGTGTTCCGGCGAGTGGCCGTTGCCGCTGACCACGCGCCAAGCTTTGCCGTCGATCTCGATCATGTCTCCGTCGCTGATGCGGCGGAAGCTTTCGGGAAGGTGGTGCACGCCGCGGCCGAAGCCGCCGAAGCGCTTGCGGTAGCTCTCGATCTGCGCCTCGGTCCAGCCGGCGGCGCGATAGAACCGCACCCCGTCCTCCGGCGCCTCGCGGCCGGTGTCGGCGGCTAAGAGCCGGCAGGTGACGTACTCCAGCCGCGTCATCCACAGCCGGCAATCGAACCGCTCGGTCAGCCAACCGGCCAGACCCACGTGGTCTGGGTGCATGTGGGTGACGATCACCCGCTTGACCGGCCTGCCTTCCAGCGGCCCGGCGAACGCGGTTTCCCAGGCCTCGCGGATCGCCGGTGCGCGAACGCCGGTGTCGACGATGGTCCAGCCGTCCCCGTCGCGGAGCGCCCAGACGTTGATGTGATCGAGCACGAAGGGCAGCGGCAGGCGCAGCCACAGGACGCCCTCGGCGACCGGGATCGCCTCGCCCGGCTGGGGCTTGCCGGCGAAGGGATAATCCAGCGGCGCGCGCCGCGCCTCGGCGGCTTCGGCCACGACCTCGGTGTCCGGCGTCCCGTCCAGCAAGCAAGTCTCCAATCGAAACCCTGTCGCACCATGGGCGCAATCCCGGTTCGCGTCAAAGGCGGTCCGGACGCGTCAGTTGGCGCCCCTAGAGCGTGCTGCGGCCTTGCTTCAGCCTCGCGCGCCATGCAATTTCACGCCAACCCGCCGGAGAGCCGGCGGACCCCAACAAGAACCAACAGTGATGAGGAGGAATGGCGATGAAGAGGATACTGTCCGTTCTCGCCGCCGCCGTCGTCGCCAGCGGACTGCTGGTGGCCGGCGCGTACGCCGCCAAGCCGGAACCGGCGGTCAAGGGGCCGCCCCCGGAAAGCATCAAGAAGGGCATGGAGGGCGCCCCCGCCGCCATCCAGTCCGCAGGCATCACCTGCACGCTCAAGAACGCCGCCTGGGTCGGCGGCGGGAAGAAGACCGTCGATAAGAAGTCGGTGCCGGTCGACACCTACGAGGTCGCCTGCGGCGAGGGCCCCGGCTATCTGATCCAGAAAATGGCGGACTCGGCCGACGCCTATCCTTGCATCCAGCTCCGCGCCTCGGCGGGCGCCGGCAACAAGACGCTGCAATGCACCCTGCCCGAGAACCAGGACTACAACGCTCAGATTCAGCCGCTCGTCGACCACGCCGGTCTGAGCTGCCACGTCGCGGACGTGATGTTCCTGGGCACCAGCTCGGACCACTTCGGACACTACGAAGTGTCGTGCGGCGATCAGGGCGGCTACTTCATCACGGTCGACACCAAGGGTGCGCCGACGGGCAATCCGGTCTCGTGCCTGCAGCAAACCACCGACCCGACCAAGTGGCCGTGCAAGCTGACCACCAAGGCGCAGGCCGTCGCCGGCATCGCCGCGATGGCGAAGCCGTACGACGAGCAGTGCCAGGCGTCGGACGCCCGCTTCGTGGGCCGCGATACGTCGAGCAAGTCGGACTATTACGAAGTAGCCTGCAGCAATAAGGCCGGCTTTATGCTGGAAGCGAACGGCGGCAAGGGCGTGCGCGTCCTCGACTGCCTCTCGGCGCGCAGCATCGGCGGCGGTTGCACCATGACCGACACGACAAAGCTCGCCCAGGCGGCGGGGAGCGGTTTCGCCGCCACCCTGCAGAAGAACGGCGTGCCCTGCACGGCCACCGACACCAGCATCTACGGCAAGGACAAGCGGACCAACCGCGACATCGTCGAGTTCAAATGTCCGGAACAGCCGTTCGGCGTGGTCGCGGTGATCCCGGGCGCCGGCTCCACGGGCAAGTTCGATCACTACGATTGCCTCGGCGCGGCCGAACGCGCGCTCGACTGTCAGTTGACGCCGAAGAAGGAACTGCTGGCCAGGCTGAAGCCGATCCTCGTGGCCATCGGCAAGACCTGCGAGCCGACGGACTTCGCCATGCACGGCCCGGACGACGGCGACGGCGACCTGGTGGAAGTGAAGTGCGGCGGCGGCCAGCCGGGTTACATCCTCGACCTGCCGCCGGATCGCTCCAAGACGATCAAGACCATCCCGTGCGCCATCGCCGCGCGCGGCGAAGACAAGTGCACCATCGCGGGCAACACCTGATCGCGATCGGAGACGAAACGATTGGGCCCGCGGTTCACGCCGCGGGCCTTTTCTTTTTCGTGTTTCTCTTCTTCAGGACGCTGCGAGCGTTTCCTGAAAGCGCACCGGTTCGCCGATTGATGGCGCGATGATCTCGTCGTCGCGCATGACCACGCGGCCGCGCACGATGGTGGCGACAGGCCAGCCGGTGACGTCCATGCCGTCGAACGGGGTCCAGCCCGAGCGGGTGGCCATGTCGGCGTGTTTCAGCGTGCGCTGGGCTTTCAGGTCCACCAGGGTCAGGTCGCCGTCCCAGCCCTTGGCCATGCGGCCCTTGCCGGCGATGCCGAACACGCGCTGGGCGCCGGCGGAGGTGAGGTCGACGAAGCGCTCCAGCGTCAGGCGCCCGTGGGCCACGTGGTTCAGCATGACGGGAACCAGCGTCTGCACGCCCGGCATGCCCGAGGGCGAGGCGGGGTAGACGCGGGCCTTTTCCTCCAGCGTGTGCGGCGCGTGGTCGGAGCCCAGGACGTCGGCGACGCCCTGCTGAAGGCCGCGCCACAATCCGGCCTGGTGCTCCGCGCCGCGGATCGGCGGGTTCATCTGCGCCAGACCCTTCAGGCGCTGGTAGGCCTCGGGTGCGGTCAGGGTCAGGTGTTGCGGCGTGAGTTCTACGGTCGCCACGTCCTTGTGCCGAGCCAGCAGGTCGATCTCCTGCGCGGTGGTTACGTGCAGCACATGGATGCGCTTGCCGGTTTCGTGCGCCATGCGCAGCAGCCGCTCGGTCGAACGCACCGCCGACTCCGCGTCGCGGACTTCCTCGTGGCTGGTCCAGTCGCCCTCGCGCGCCAGCGAGCGCCGCTCGGCCAAGCGATATTCGTCTTCCGAGTGGAAGGTCGCGCGGCGATTGACGTGGCGCAGGATCGCCTCGACGCCCGGATCGTCGGGCACCAGCAACGTCCCGGTCGAGGCGCCCATGAACACCTTCACGCCGCAGCAGCCGGGCAGACGCTCCAGTTCGCCCAGCACGTCGGCGTTCTCGTGCGTGCCGCCGACGTAGAAGGCGTGGTCGCAATGCATGCGCCCGCGCGCGCGGTTCAGCTTGTCGGCCAGCGCCTCGGGATCGGTGGTGGTCGGCTGGGTGTTGGGCATCTCGAACACCGCCACCACGCCGCCCAGCACCGCGCCGCGCGATCCGGTCTCGAGATCTTCCTTCCACTCCAGTCCGGGCTCGCGGAAGTGCACCTGGGTGTCGATGACGCCGGGCAATACCGCTAAGCCCGTCGCATCCACCACCTCGGCGGCGGACGCCTGGGAGAGGTCGCCGATCTTAGCGAACTTGCCGTCGCGAATGCCGACGTCGGCGATGCCGCGGCCCGCGTGGTTCACCACCTCGCCGCCGCGCACGATCAGGTCGAAGGTTTCAGCCACCGCGCGGCTCCGTGTCGGCCAACAGGGTCAGGGCGGCGTTCAACACCGTCTCGACCGGCAGGTCCAGCATGTGATTGAGCGCCTGGCTGAGCGTGGGATCCGCCGCCAGGAAATGTTCATAGGCGCGCGGGCCGCGCACCGCACGCGCATCCGGTCCCCAGGGACCGCGGCGACGCTCGTCCGACGGCCCGAACAGGCCCAGCGTCGGCACGCCCGCCGCGGCGGCCACGTGCATCAGGGGGGTGTCATTGCCGATGAACAAGCGCGCGCGCTTGAGACACGCGAAGGTGGTCAGGAGATCGCCCTTGCCGGTCAGGTCGATCACCCGCTCGCGCGGCAGGGCGGCGCGCACCGTATGCGCCGCGTCCCGGTCGCCCTCGCCGCCGACGATCAAGAGCCGGCCGCCCTCGAGGGGACCATCCGGGCCGAGCAGCCGCGCCGTGACCTCATTGAAGCGTTCTGCCGGCCAGGTCTTTCCCACCCAGTCGGCCCCCGGCCCCAGGGCGAGGATCGGGCCGTCGTGGCCGAGCAGCTCGTCGGCGCGCTGTTCCGTCTCGGAACTGACGAACAAGTAGGGCGCGGGCGGATCGTCCTCGAGCTTCAGGGCGCGGGCGGCGTCCTCGACCACGTGGGGGACGTGCTCGGGCGTGACCGTGCGTTGATAGACCACGCGCTTCTTGGCGCTGAGGAAGCCGGGCAGCGACGAGCCCCGGCCGTCGACCACCAGCCCCCAGCGGCGGCCGCGCACCTGGCTCCAGACCGGCAGCAGTTTCAAGCCCTTGCGCCCGCGGCGACCGCGCACGAACCGGTCGAGCCGGGGCATGTCGCGGAACAGGGCGTCGAGCTTCGAATCGCCTGCGATGGTGAAGCGGGCGTTGGGAATCTCGTCGTAGAGGCGCTTGATCACCCCGGACCAGAGCACCGCGTCCCCCACGCTATCGGGGACGATGACGAGAATCGGAAAGGCGCCGGACATCGGGCGCTTATAGCGGCTCGGGCCCGCCGTGACTAAATGCGCGTCATGAGCGCCAGCGTCGCACGCCTTAGAAACAGAGCCCTGGTCCAGGTCGCCGGCCCGGACGCCGCCGCGTTCCTGCAGGGGCTCTTGACCTGCGACGTGGAGGGACTGGCGCCGGGCGCGCTCGGCTTCGGCGCGCTGCTGACGCCCCAGGGCAAGTTCCTGTTCGACCTGTTCCTGCGAAGAAACGAGGGACTCGGCGGCGAAAGCCTGCTGCTCGACGTGGAAGCGGACCGTCGCGACGCCTTCATCCAGCGCCTGTCCCCCTATCGCCTGCGCGCGAAGGTGGAGATCGCTCCCGCCGAGGGCGGCGTCTGGGCCCGCTGGGGCGGCGGCGAAGCCTCACCGGCCTGGGTCGGCGATCCGCGCCTGCCGGCGCTCGGCGAGCGTGCCTATGGCGACGCGCCGCAGGCCGAGACCGCGAGCGCGGACGACTACGACGCGTGGCGGCTTTCGCTCGGCGTCCCCAACCCGACGCGCGACTGCACCGTCGACAAGACCTTTCCCATCGAGGCCGACTTCGACCTTCTGCACGGCATCGACTTCCAGAAGGGTTGCTTCGTCGGTCAGGAGACGACCTCGCGCATGAAGCGACGCGGCCAGATCCGCTCGCGCACCGTGCCGATCGTCTTCGACGGCGCGGCGCCGGCGCCGGGGTCGGAGGTGCTCGCCGGCGAGCTGCGCGCGGGCGAAGTGCTGTCGGGCCGCGAGGGCCGTGCGCTGGCGCTGGTGCGTCTCGATCGCGTCGAGGGCGCGGCGCTCACCGTCGACGGTCGCGCGGTGCGCATCGACAGGCCCGACTGGATGACGGGCTAACGGCCGGCGAAGCCCGGCATGCCGCGGCCGACGCCGTTCAGCCAATAGAGCGTCGGCTTCTCGAACACTTGCCGCACGATCAGGCCGGCGGCGACGGCGCCGACCATCGCCTCCGGCACGAACATCCAGGCGCTGTCCAGCGGGCCGAGCCGCGCCAAGGTTTCGATCACCAGCGGGTGGCAGAGATAGATCGAGAAGGACGCGTCGCCGAGCCACTTCAGCGGCAGGATGTTGGGCAGGCCGCTCTTGGCCTCGAAGTCGACGGCGCCGGTGACCAGAATCACCGCGGGCACGCCCCAGAACAGCGGTCGCCAGTCGTAGTCGCGGTAGTCGATCGACTGCAGGTAAACCAGCGCCGCGAAGGCCACCACCATCAGGCTTAGCCCGCGCCGGTGCGATCCGAGCCGGCCCGAGCGCCACATGGCGCCCAGCAGCACGCCGCCCAGGAACTCGAGCATCAACGGATTGGCGAGCAGCACCGACGCCCATTTCGACAGCGAGCCGGCGATGGTGATAGTCATCAGCGCTATGGCGAGAAAGAGCAGCCGCCGACGCGCCGGCGCGAACAACAGCGCGATGGCGAACAGGATGTAGAAAGCCGCCTCGTAGCACAGCGTCCAGCCCGGTTTCAGCAGCGGGAACGCATCGCCCGCCGGGTCGAGGTGCGGGATCAAGAGCATCGACAGCAGCAGATTTCCGGTGCTCAACCGGATGTCCTGGAATACGCCGGGAAGCGTCAGCGCGAGCGCGGCGGCGACGAGGGTGAACAGCCAGTACGGAGGCAGGATGCGCACCGCGCGCCGGCGCAGGAACTCCAGAGGCTTAGGTGGGTCGCGATCGGTGGTCACCCACATCACGAAGCCGGAGATGACGAAGAACACGTCGACGCCGGCCGCGCCGGTGGGAAAGTCCGTCGCGGTCAGACCGTAGACATTGGTCCACTGAAAGGCGTGGAAACACACCACCGCCAGGGCCGCGACGCCGCGCAGGTACTGGATCGAGCGGAACGTCGGATCGCGCGGCGCCGCCGCCGTGGTGGCGGCCTCAACGCTCATCGGGTTTCACTTGCATTCCGGCTGGTTCGGGTCGCCGTCGACCAGGCGCAGGTCGCTGATCTCGATCTCGGCGAAGGGATAGGGCCAATTTTCGAAGCTGGGCTTGCCCGACATCACCTGGCAGACGTCGGTAGGCTCGACGGTGTCGCCCATCTTCAGCATGTGCGCCCGATACTCCAGTTTACGCCCGTAGCCGTTCTCGATGTACAGCAGCATCCAGGTCGTGCCCGGTACCTGTTTGAAGGTGAAGCGGATGGTGTCCTTGTCCAGCGGCGCACGGTCGGGAAGGTCGCCGCCGTTCTGGCGCGCCGGGTCCAGGCGCACGGGCTGCGGCGGCATCACCGTGCCGTAGGGCACGCCTTCCTGAGGCGGGTGCGCCGACTTCGCCATCGCCGTCACCTGATCTTCGGCGGCGACTTCGAGACGCGACGGAGGTACGTCCGCGGCCATGCTGTGGCTGAGGATCACCGCGTTCGGCTGGCCATGGTCGTCGAGGCGCAGCACGACGCTCTCATTGGGGACGAGCGCGATACGCCGGTCGTCGCCCTGGCCCACGATGAACTCGGCGGGCTTGTCGACCTTCAGATGCCAGGTCCCGCCGTTCGGCATCAGCAGATCCACCGAACGCGCGTAGCGGCAATCCGGGCGGGTGTCGCAATGCTCCGGCGGCGCGTCTTCCTTGGCGACGACGATCTGCGGCGCGCCCGATGTCAGGGCCCCCGATGTCAGGGCCCCCGGTGTCAGGGCCCCCGATGTCAGGGCCCCCGATGTCAGGGCCAGCGTGATCAGGGCGATGGCAAGCATGCGGTCCTCCCCGGACGACCCAGGGGAAACCGTTACGGTTGCGATGGCAAGCGCGAACTCGCGCCCCGGGACTGCGCGGCGGTCAGGCCGGAATACCCACCCGCTCGGACCAGGTTGGCGTGGGCAGGCCTTTGCCGCGCAGGAATTCGGGATTGAACAGCTTAGAGGCGTAGCGTGCGCCGGGATCGCACAGCGGGGTCACGATAATCTTGCCCGGGCCGAGCTCCCGCGCGAGGCGGATGGCGCCGGCGATGTTCACCCCGCTCGAACCGCCGAGCGAAAGACCTTCCTCGCGCACCAGGTCGAACAGGATCGGCAACAAATCCGCATCCTCGACGCGCCACGCGTGATCGGGCTGGAAGCCTTCCAGGTTGCCGGTAATGCGCGACACGCCGATCCCCTCGGTGATCGAGGAGCCTTCGGCCTTCATTTCGCCGGTGGTGTAGAAGTTGGAGAGCCCGGCGCCGGCTGGGTCGGCGAGTGCGAGCTGGATGTCGGGATCGCGCTCTTTCAGAAAGGTCCCGACGCCGACCAGGGTCCCGCCGCTGCCCACCGCCGAGACGAAGCCGTCGATGCGCCCGCCGGTCTGCTCCCAGATCTCCGGCCCGGTCGCGGTATAGTGCGCGCGCCGGTTCGCCTGGTTGTCGAACTGGTCGGTGTAGTAGGCCCCGTTCGGTTCGCTGTCGTCGAGCTCTTCCGCCAGCGTGCGCGAATAGTGCACGAAGTGGTTGGGGCTGGAGAACGGCGCGGCGTCGACCTCGACCAGCCGCGCGCCGAGCGTGCGCACCGCCGCCTTCTTCTCCTCGGTCTGGGTGCGCGGCATGACGATCACCACCGGGTGACCGAGCGCTGCGCCCACCAGCGCGAGCCCGATGCCGGTGTTGCCGGCGGTGCCCTCGACGATGGTTCCGCCGGGGCGCAGCGCGCCGCGTTCGCGCGCGTCCAGCACCATGCCCAGCGCCGCCCGGTCCTTGATCGACTGTCCGGGGTTCAGATACTCGGCCTTGCCCAGGATGGTGCAGCCGGTCAGCTCCGACGCCTTACGAAGTTTGATCAGGGGGGTGTTGCCGATCAGGTCGATGACGCTGTCGGCGGGTATCGGGTCGGCCATGGGGAACCTCGCGGGCGCGGTCATGAGGCGCGCCGCTCTGCCGCCGCGACCCACCGATCAGGCATGTGGATGCCGCACTCGGATTTTGCGAGTCCCTTCCAGCGTCCCGCGCGCACGTTTTCTTCGTCCGACGAGGGCTGGGTGCAGGGCCAGCAGCCCACCGAGCGATAACCGCCCTGGGTCAGGGGATGGCGCGGCAAGCCATAGGCCTCGAAGTGCGCCTCGATCGCCTCGGCGCTCCAGTTGGCCAGGGGATTGACCCGGATCTGGGCGCCCACCGCCTCGAACACCGGCAGGCGCAGGCGTGAACCGCCGTGGAAGCGCTTGCGGCCGGTGATCAGGACATCGAACTGGGGCGAAACCGCCGCCAGGGGTTCGACCTTGCGCAGCGCGCAGCAGGCGTCCGGATCGGTGCGCCACAGGTCGCCGCGCGCATCGCGTTCGGCGGCGTTCTTCGGTTCGAGGTTGCGCAGGTCGGTGAGACCCAGGTGCCGGGTCAGGCGGTCGCGATATTCCAGCGTCGGCACGAAGTGGCGGTCGGTGTCGAGAAACAGCACCGGGGTCGTGCGATCCACGCTCGCCACCACATGCAGCCCGACCGCCGCCTCGGTTCCGAATGACGACAGCACCGCCACGCGGCCGGGAAAGCGCGACATCGCCGCGCGCACGATCTCCTTGGCCGAGGCGTCGCGATACTGCGCGTTCAGTTCGGCCGCGAGCGTCGCGGCCTCCGCCGCCCTGCGCGCCGCATCGCGCTGGGCCCAGACCGTCGAAGCGCCGTCGGCGGCCGGCTGATAGGCGGCGCTGAAGCTCTCCAGTGCTCGCGTCCAGTCCGTCTGCGCGGCGCCCAGCGGCAGGTCCACCGCGTCGAAACCGCAGCGCGCCAGCATCGGCGCGTGGTCGGGGATCAGTTCGCCCGCCGCGACCAGTTCGCCCGCGAAGCCGCGCTCGCGCAGCATCTGGCCCAGCGAAAAACCGCGACCGTCCTTGAAGCCCGAGAACGCGACCGCGATTCGACCGATGAGGTTCAGTCGCGGCCAAAGCGCCTCGACATCAGCTTCGGGCGCCACGCGCACGCGGATTTCGCGGCGCGGCGTCTCGTTCAACGCCGCCTCGACGCCGTCGATGGAGAACGCCGCCCACGGCGCCGTAGCGCCGGGATCAAGCCACCGCATAGATCGCCTCCTTGAACGGCTCGGTCCCGAGACGCCGCACCGTGTCGATGAACAACTCGCCTTCATTGCGCAGGTCGAGGTAACGATGCAGCGCGCGCTCGATCGCCGGCGCGACCGCATCGCCCGCGAGGCCCTTGCCGACGATGGTTCCGATCGACGCGGTTTCGTCGGGAGAGCCGCCGAGGGTGATCTGGTAGAACTCTTCGCCCTGCTTATCGACGCCGAGCACGCCGATGTGGGCGACGTGGTGATGGCCGCAGGCGTTGATGCAGCCGGAGATGTTGATGCGCACCGGCCCGACGTTGGACTGGAACTGAGGATCGCTGAGCCGTTGCGACAGGGCCTGGGCGACCGGGATCGAGCGCGCGTTGGCGAGGCTGCAGTAGTCGAGGCCCGGGCAGGAGATGATGTCGCCCGCGAGCCCGCTGTTGGCGGTCGCCAGACCCGCATCGGCCAGAGCGCGGAACAGCGCCGGGGCGTCGTCGAGCTTCACATGCGGCAGGATCAGGTTCTGGTCGTAGGCGACCCGCGCCTGGGCGAAGCTGAACCGCTCGGCCAGATCGGCCACCAGATCCATCTGATCGGCGGTCGCATCGCCCGGTACGCCGCCGACCGGCTTCAGCGAGACCACGACCGCGGCATAGCCCGGCTGCTTGTGCGGTTTCAGATTGCTGCGCGTCCAGCGCGCGAAGTCGGGGTCCGCGAACAAGGCGCGGTCGAAGGCGTCGCTGGGCCTGGAAAGGGTTTCGAAAGGCGGCGGCGCGAAATAGGCGGCGATGCGCGCTGCTTCGCCCTGCGGCAGTTCGAGCGACGCCTTCGGCAGGGCGTCGAACTCCGCCTCAACCTCTTCGCGGAAGCGATCGATGCCGAGCGACTGCACCAGGATCTTGATGCGCGCCTTGTGGATATTGTCGCGGCGGCCGTGCCGGTTGTAGACGCGCAGCAGCGCCGTCAGATAGGCGAACAGCGACGCGGCGGGCACGAACGGGCTGACCTCCTGCCCGATGTACGGCGTGCGCCCCTGCCCGCCGCCGGCGAACAGCCGGAATCCGAGGGCGCCGTTGAGATCGCGCACGACTTCGAGCCCGACGTCATGGGTGCGCATGGCGGCGCGGTCCTTGGGCGCGCCTATCACTGCGATCTTGAACTTGCGCGGCAGGAAGCTGAACTCGGGATGGAAGGTCGACCACTGGCGGATCAGCTCCGCCCACGGCCGCGGATCCTCCACCTCGTCGGCGGCTAAGCCGGCATAGGGATCGGTGGTGACGTTGCGGATGCAGTTGCCCGACGTCTGGATGGCGTGCATCTCGACCTCGGCCAGGGCCTCTAGAATCCTCGGAACGTCAATCAACGCGGGCCAGTGGAACTGGATGTTGCTGCGCGTGGTGAAGTGGCCGTAGCCCCTGTCGAAGGTGCGCGCGATGTGCGCCAGGGCGCGCAGCTGCCGCGCGTTCAGCTCGCCATAGGGGATGGCGACGCGCAGCATGTACGAGTGAAGCTGCAGATAGACGCCGTTCATCAGGCGCAGCGGCTTGAACTGGTCCTCGGCCAGCCGGCCATCGAGGCGGCGTTCGATCTGGTCGCGGAACTGAACAATGCGCTCGCGCACCAGACGCGCGTCGAACTCGTCGTAGCGGTACATCAATCGGACCTTAGGCTGTGGCCCGCGGTGGGGCCGCCGGCGCGGATGGTCTCGCGCAGGCGTTCCCGTTTCTCCACCGAGGCTTGGGCGTCGACCTCGACCAGATAAGGCGCGACCAAGAGACCCGCATCGTCCTCGGCGACCGCGAGCGCCCCCTCCGCGGTGGCGGCGTCCAGAAGCGCCGCACTGTCGAAGTCGAGCGTCCACACGTCGTGGTCGCCCAGCCAGACGACGGCGCCGTCGGTCAGACGGTTGGCGGTGAGAACCTTCATGCCGCGGCCTCCGCGATCAGATGCGCCGCCGCCGCGAACCGCGCGGTGCGACCGACGAAGATCATCGACGGCCCCTCCGCCTCATGCAGAGCGACCAGAAGTTCGAGTTCGTGCAAAGCGCCGGCAACGACGCGCTGCCCCGGCCGCGCGCCGTTGACCACGACGGCGACCGGCGTCTGCGGATCACGCCCGGCCTTGATCAACTGGTCGGTGATCGCGCCGGCGCGTTCGGCGCCCATGTAGATCGCCAGCGTGTGCTGCGGCGAGGACAGCGCGGCCCAGTCGATCTGGTCCGCACCGCGCTTTCCGTGACCGGTGACAAAGGTCACCGCCTGGGCATGATCGCGGTGGGTCAGCGGCACTTCCGCCGCCGCCGCGCAGGCCAGCGCCGAGGTGATGCCCGGTACGACTTCGGTTTCGACGCCCGCGCGCTTCAAGGCTTCGAGTTCTTCGCCGCCGCGGCCGAAGACGAACGGGTCGCCGCCCTTCAGGCGGACCACGCGCTGATCCTTGCGCGCTTCGTCGATGAGGATGCGTTCGATCTCGTCCTGGGGCACGGGGTGGTCTCCCTTCGATTTGCCGACGTCGATGCGGCGCGCGTCGCGGCGCGCGAAGTCGAGGATGGCTTCGGGAACGAGCCGGTCGTGCACGATCACGTCGGCGTTTTGGATCAGGCGCAGCGCCTTCAGCGTCAAAAGCTCCGGATCGCCCGGGCCCGCGCCCACGAGCCAGACAAAGCCTCTCGCTTGCGGCTGCGGCGCATTCAGTTCGCGCAGCACTTCGCGCCGCGCGGCGGCGGCGTCGTTCGCGTCTGCAGCCTCGGCGGCGCGACCGCGAAAGGCGCGCTCCCAGAAACGGCGTCGCGCGACGCCCTGAGGCGCCGAAGCCTTCACCGTCTCGCGCAACTCGCGCGCCACGCGGCCGAGCGTCTCGACGCCCACGGGCAGCGCCGCTTCGATGCGCGCCCGGATGTCGCGCGCCAGCACCGGCGCCGCGCCGCCGGTCGCCACGCCGATGACCACGTCGCCGCGGTCGATCAGGGCCGGGGTGTGGAAATCGCTGAGCTGGGGCCGGTCGACCACGTTGACCAGCGCGCCGCTTGCGTTTGCCAGGGACGCGTACCAGGCGGCGTCGGCGGGATCGTCGACGGCGATGAAGACGAGCGCGGCGTTGGCGAAATCGGTGTCTTCGGGCGCGCGGGCGATGGGCTCGACGCCCGCGGGACGCTCGCGCTCGGCCGGCGCGCCGTCCGGGGCGAACCAGCGGACCTCGGCGGGGGTCTTGGCGGCCAGCCGCGCCTTGGCGACCGCGGCGTCGCCGGAGCCGACCACCACGACCGCCCGGCCGTCGAGGGGGATGGAAGCCAGGAAACTGCGCATGGGGAGGACCAGCAGATTTTCTAAAGGAGGCGGTCGACCGAGGAGGAATGCCGGCCGACCGCCAGGGACACGGAGCAAAGGGTTTCTCCGCCTTTCCCCCGGGTCGGACAACCGATATGATCTCGATCCTCGGTTTAGAAAATCTGCTGCCCAATCCTTATCTGAGACCCCCAGTCCTTATCTGAGATCCCATGCCCGGTCCGCGCCGCCTCCTGCCGCTTAATGCGCTCCGCGCCTTCGAGGCCGCGGCGCGCCACCTCAGCTTCACCAAGGCCGCCGACGAACTGTCGGTGACCCCCGGCGCCATCAGCCAGCATGTGCGCCAGTTGGAGGAGCATGCCGGCGGCGCCCTGTTCCGCCGCGACGGGCGGGGGCTGGAGCTGACCGAGACCGGCCGCGCCGCCCTGCCGTTGCTGCGCGAGGGGTTCGAGCGCCTGCTCGACGCCTCGGCCCTGCTGCGCGAGCCGCCGCGCCGGCGCCAACTGTCGGTCAGCGTGCCGCCGTCCTTCGCCGCCAAGTGGCTGATGCCGCGCATGGACCACTTCCACGCCGAACACCCGGACGTGGAGGTGTGGATCTCCGCCGACATGGCGATCGTCGATATGAGCGAGGGCGCCGTCGACGTGGCTGTGCGCTATGGCGCCGGCAAGTGGCCGGGCGTTATCGTTGAGCGGATGCTGAACGAGACCGTTCTGCCGGTGTGCAGCCCCAGTCTGCTCGAAGGCAAACACCCCATCCGCACGCCGAAAGACCTGGCGCACCACGCGCTGTTGCACGACGTGTCGGTCGAGCGCGATCCGAGCTGCCCCGACTGGGTCATGTGGCTGCAGGCTCGCGCCGTCAGCGGCGTCGACGGCCGCAGGGGCCCAGGCTTCAACCAGTCGGCCATGGTGATCGAGGCGGCGGTGATGGGCCGCGGCGTAGGCCTGGCGAAACGCACCCTGGCGCAGGCGGACCTGGAAGCGGGCCGCTTGGTGGCGCCCTTCGCCGACGGCTCGACCGCCATCGACCATGCCTACTACGTGGTGCTCCCGCGCAACCGCCCGGTGTCGGCCGGCGCGCACCGGTTCGTGGAGTGGCTTAAGCGCGAGGCGGTGGCGTACGAGAACAATATGGATCAGTTGTAGGAATTCGCGCCGATCTTGGCCCTCTCACCCAAACTTGTTTGGGGGAGAGGGTTGGGAGACGGGGCGTTGAACGCAGGCGCGTTGGCGCAAACGTTGTTGCGTGGCGGCTCGCGGCCGGCGTGGTTCTCCCTCTCCCAACCCTCTCCCCCGCGAAACGCGGGTGAGAGGGCTTACTATTTTACGCCGAGTTTTCGTTGAAGGTCCGACGAGCTCGTCGTGTATTGGAAGCGCAGTTTCTTGTCCGGGTAGACGTAGCGAAACGCCTGTTGCGCCATCAATGCGGTTTCGTGGAAGCCGCTGAGGATCAGTTTCAGCTTGCCGGGATAGTGATTGATGTCGCCGACCGCGAAGATCCCCGGCGTCGAGGTTTCGAACTTCTCGGTGTCGACCGGGATCAGGTTTTCATGGAGGTTCAGCCCGAACTCCGCGACCGGGCCGAGCTTCATGGTCAGGCCGAAGAACGGCAGGAACGCGTCGCACGCGAGTTCGTGCGTTTCGCCCGCGCCGGTCTCGATGCTCACCGACGACAGCGCCCCGCCCTCGCCGTTCAGCGCGGTCGCCTGGCCGATCACCAGGTCGATGTCGCCCGCCTCCACAAGCGCCCGCATGCGCGCGACCGAATGCGGCGCGGCGCGGAAGTCGTCGCGGCGGTGGACGAGCGTCACGCGTTCGGCCAGCGGATGCAGGTTTAGCGTCCAGTCGAGCGCGCTGTCGCCGCCGCCGGAAATGATCAGTCGTTTGCCACGGAACGGCTCGCGCTTGCGCACGGCGTAGTGCACGCCGGCGCCGGGACCGCCGTTCTCGAAACCCTCGATGCCCGGGATCGGCGGCTTCTTCGGTTGGAACGAGCCGCCGCCGGCGGCGATGACGATCACCGGCGCTTCCAGCGCCGTGCCCTGGTCGGTGGTCAGGCGCCACTTGCCGTCGACGGTCTTCTCGATCGCCGTGGCCATTTCGCCGAGATGGAAGGTCGGTCCGAAGGGCGCGATCTGTTCGAGCAGCTTGTTGGTGATCTCCTGGCCGGAGATCACCGGATAGCCGGGAATGTCGTAGATCGGCTTCTCCGGGTACAGCTCGGCGCACTGGCCGCCGGGCTTGTCGAGGATGTCGATCAGGTGCGCCTTCATGTCGAGCAGGCCGAGCTCGAACACGGCGAACAGGCCCACCGGCCCGGCGCCGATGATGATCACGTCCGTGGAGTGCGCGCCGCCGGCCTCGGCCGGGCGGGTCAGGGTCTCGAGCGCGTCGAACACGTCTAGGTCGTCCTTGAAGCGGAGGCCGCGACTTAAGGATCGCAAGCCTGCGCCGCAATGGAAATTATCTCCGTCCTCGGTTCAGTATCCCTAGCCGGCCGCGAGACGCAGCGGCGAAGACGCCGCCCGCAACGCGTGTTCCAGGTCGACCAGCAGGTCGTCGGGGTGTTCGAGACCGATGGAGAAGCGGAGCAGGCCGTCGCCGATGCCCGCGCGCACGCGCGCCTCGGGTGTCATGGACAGGTGCGTCATGGTCGCCGGATGGGCCACCAAGCTCTCCACCCCGCCGAGCGACTCCGCCAGGGTGAACAGCGACACGGCCTCGACGAAGCGCCGCACCGCCTCGATGCCGCCGGCCAGTTCCGCGCTCAGCATTGCGCCGAAGCCCGACTGCTGGCGCTTGGCCAAGTCGTGGTTCGGGTGATCGACGAGACCCGGATAGTAGACCTTGGCGACGGCGGGGTGTGCGGCAAGAAATTCCGCCACCTTGGCCGCGCTCGCCTGCTGGCGTTCGACGCGCGCGAACAGGGTGCGCACGCCGCGCAGAGTCAGGTAGGCGTCGAAGGGCGAGCCGGTGATCCCGGTGCAGTTGGCCCACCAGGCCAGGGTCTGATGATCCTCGACGGTCTTCGCCACCACCGCGCCGCCGACCACGTCGGAGTGGCCGTTCAGATATTTGGTGGTCGAGTGGATGACGAGGTCGGCGCCCAGAGCGATGGGCTTTTGCAGGGCGGGCGAGAGGAAGGTGTTGTCCACCGCGACCTTGGCGCCGACGCGCTGGGCGCGCGCGCAGATGTCGGCGATATCGACGAGGCGCATCAAGGGATTGCTCGGCGTCTCCACCAGCACCAGCGCGACGTCGCTGGTCAGCGCCCGGTCGAGCGCGACGGCGTCGCCCTGATCGACCCACAACAGCTTGAACGCGCCCTTGCGCGCGCGCGCTTCGAGCAGGCGATGAGTGCCGCCGTAACAGTCGTGCGGCGCGATCACGCTTTGGCCCGGCTCGACCAGGTTCAGCACGAGGTCGATAGCCGCCATGCCCGAGGACACCACCACCGCGCCGGCGCCGCCTTCGAGTTCGGCCAGGGCTTCGCCCAGCACGTCGCGCGTCGGATTGCCCGAGCGGCTGTAATCGTAGGCGCGCTTTCCGCCGAAACCGTCGAAGCTGTAGTTCGACGACAGGAACAAGGGCGGCATGACCGCGCCGTGGGTCGGATCCGCGTTGACACCGGTCGAGGCTGCAAGGGTTTCGTCGTGATAGGTGCGGGTCATCGTCAGGCGTCCAGAAAACTGCGGATCAGCGGGGTGAGGCGGTCCACGTCCTTGAGAAAGGCGTCGTGGCCGTAGTGCGAATCGATCTCGGCGAAGCGGCGAAGGTCCGGCAGACGCTCCGCGAGGTCGCGCATGTCGGAGACCGGCGTCAGGCGGTCGGTCAGCGAGGCGATCAGCGTCACCGGCGCCTCGACCGCTTCGGGCGTCACCGCATGGCGGTCGATGGAGGCGGACAGCGCGGCCCACCGCTTGGGCGTCATGGCGCCGGGGTAGGCGCGGCCGCGCGAAATCAAATAGCGGCAGACGTCGCTCAGCCCGTCGTCGTCGAGGGTGCGGCCGAACCGCGCCTCCAACTCGTCGGCGCCGCGATAGGTGGTCATGGCCAGTTCGCGGGCGAGCGCCAGACCTTCGGCCGGGCGCCCGGCTTCGGCGGCGAGGGCGGCGATGCGGCGCTGAATGCCGCGCCAGGCCATGCCCAGCACCGACGGACGGTGCGCGGCGGAGATCACGCACAGACGCTCGAGCCGTTCGGGCGCCAGCGCCGCATAGGCCAGACCGATCATGCCGCCATAGGAGGCGCCGGCGAAGGCGTAGGCGCGATCCTCTCCGATGGCGGTCAGGGCGTGGTCGAGCAGTCGCGCCTGGTCATTGGTGGTGATCGCGATCTCGGCGTCGGCCAGGGGCGCGAAATCGAAGGCGAGCACGCGCCAGCGGTCGATGTCGATGGCGGCGCCGGGACCGACCAGGTCCTGCCACCAGCCCGAACCGTCCTGGGCGTAGGGAATTCGTCCGGCGGAAATGCCACCCGCCACGATCACCAGCGGCGCATCGGCCGGGCCGTAGAGGCGGGTGCGGAATTCGCGGTCCGGCAGCCGCTGGCCGTTTTCCAGGCGGAAATCGGACGGCACGGGGACGAACCAGTCCGCACCGTCGCGCGACGTGCGACATCGCGCCGAGGTGTTGGTCTGGATCAGTTGTTCAAGCGCGTGGCCCACCGGCCTGTCTCCTTCGAACCCGCTCCTCGAAGAAAACTTGCGGGACGAAGGTGGACGTGCGGACGATACCATCCGCTCTCCACTCATCTGTCGCGGACCGGGGTCCCCGCAGGAATTGGCACCTTGCGACGGATCGCAGGTTGCCCCGGCGTCAAAGGGCCTTTCCCTCAGCCGGTCTCGATGAGTGCCCTCAAACTAGCGCCATGTTGCAGCGCGTCAAGGCCCGTCGGCTGGCGACCCCCCGCTTGCGGTCTCTCGCGGTTCCGCTAAGAAACCTAGCAATAGGATCTGGAGAGACCCCGATGCGCACCCGCCTCGCCCTGGCCGCCACCGCCGCCCTCACCCTCGCCGCCGGCGCGGTCTGGGCCGCCCGCACTGCCGGGGCCGCCTCCTCCGCACCTGTCTATGTCTCCGCCGCGCTGGCCAATCCGAACCGGGGCGACGACCCCGGTCTCGACGCCAAGCGCAAGCCGCTGGAGGTGGTGAGCTTCACCGGCGTCAGGCCGGGCGCGAAGGTCGCCGACCTGATCCCCGGTCACGGCTATTGGAGCATCATCTTCTCGGACGTCGTTGGGCCCAAGGGTCACGTCTATCTGGTCTGGCCGAAGGAATACGAGAGCGACGACAAGCAGGACGTCGTCTCCACCGGCGAGTTGGTGAAGAAACCGGGCTTCGGCAACATGAGCGTGCTGCACGAAACCGCCGCGGCGTTCTCCGCGCCCGAGAAGCTCGACCTCGTGTTCACCGCCCAGAACTATCACGACTATCCCGATAAGTTCATGGGCCCGACCGATCCCATGCTCCTGAACCGCGCCGTCTATCGCGCGCTCAAGCCCGGCGGCGTCTTCATCGTCGTCGACCACGCGGCCCAGCCGGGCTCCGGCATGCGCGACACCGAAACGCTGCATCGCATCGACGGCGCGATCGTGAAGAAGCAGGTCACGGCCGCCGGCTTCGAGTTCGTCGGCGAGAGCAACGCCCTGCGCAACCCCGCCGACGACCACAAACTGCTCGTCTTCAAGAAGGAGATTCGCGGCCACACCGACCAGTTCATCTACAAGTTCAGGAAGCCGCTGAAGGCGAAGTAGCCACGGGCGCACAATCGGGAAATTGGGCGGCTTCACTTCGACGCGCTTGCGTCCAGGCCCGGGGGACTTAAAGCTGCCGCCCATGGCCGAATCCGTCCGTTGCGCCTGGTCGACCTCCGAGCCGATCTATATCGCCTACCACGACGAGGAGTGGGGGGTTCCCGAGCGCGACAGTCGCGCGCTGTGGGAGAAGCTGGTGCTGGACGGGTTTCAGGCGGGGCTTTCCTGGATCACCATCCTGAAAAAACGGGACGAGTTTCGCCGCGCCTTCCAGGATTTCGACCCGGAAAAGGTCGCGCGGTATGGCGCCAAGGACCGGGCGCGGCTGATGGCTAACGCGGGGATCATCCGCTCCAACGCCAAGATCGACATGGCTATCCAAGGCGCGCAGCGGTTCCTCGACATGCAGGACGCGGGCGAGGACTTTTCCGACTGGCTGTGGGGCTATGTCGACCACAAGCCGATCCAGAACGGTTTCACCAAAACCACCCAGATCCCCGCCCAGACGCCGCTGTCGGTCGAGGTGTCGAAGGCGCTGAAGGCCAAGGGCTTCAAGTTCACGGGCCCGGTCATCGTCTATGCCTGGATGCAGGCGGTGGGCATGGTCAACGACCACCTGACCACCTGTTTCCGCCACGACGACGTTTTGCGGATGGCGCAACAGAAGACCGCGCGGAAGACACCCGCAAGGAAGAAACGCTGATGCCGACGCTGAAGCTCGAGCGCGGATGCGGGATGACGCCGGTATGCGGCGTCGACGAAGCGGGTCGCGGTCCGTGGGCGGGACCGGTGTGCGCGGCGGCGGTGATCCTACCCGACAGCAAGGTGCCGCGCGGCATCCACGATTCGAAACTTCTCTCACCCGCTATGCGCGAAGAGATGGAAGTGAAGATCAAGGCGCGCGCCATCGCGTGGGCCGTCGCCTTCGCCAGCGTCGAAGAGATCGCCGAGCTGAACATCCTGCACGCCACCGGCCTCGCCATGCGGCGCGCGGTCGAACAGCTTTTGCCCCAGCCGGCGATGGCGCTGATAGACGGCAACTACGCCTTCGCCATGCCGTGCATCGTGAAGACGGTGGTCGGCGGCGACGCGATCAGCCTTTCGATCGGCGCGGCGTCGATCCTGGCCAAGACCGCGCGCGACCGCCTGATGGTCGAGATGGACGGGCTCTATCCCGGTTACGGCTTCGCCTCGCACAAGGGCTACCGCGCGCCGATCCATTGGCGGGCGCTGAAAGAACTCGGTCCCTCGCCTATTCACCGCATGGCGTGGAACCCGGTGAGGCTGGCGCTGCAGGGGGAACTGACCCTCGAAATTCCCGAAGAAATACCCGACGAGGTTGCCTGAGCCGTCGCACGGGAGCGACCACAATCGCGGCCAAGCTGCGGAACCTTGACCGTTGCAGCGTGTTTTCTGGCCAGGCGATCAACTCCCCTGAAAGGATAACCCATGCGTCGACTTCTGATGGCGTGCATCGCGCTAGGCGCCTTGGCGCTCCCCTCCATGACCAACGCGGCCGAGAGCCGCGTGAAGGTCGGGACCCTGTCCTGCAACGAGGCGGGCGGCTGGGGTTTCATCGTGGGCTCGCACGAGATTCACTGCACCTTCGATAACGGCCACCACGTCGAGTATTACAGCGGCCATATCGCCAAGTTCGGCGCCGTCGCGGGCTATCAGAAGTCCGGCGTGCTGATCTGGGCGGTGCTGGCCCCGACCGATCACGTCAATCCGGGCGCGCTCAAGGGTCACTACGGCGGCCTCACCGCCGGCGCGTCGGTCGGCGTGGGCGGCGCCGCGAACGCCCTCATCGGCGGCAACAACCGCACCATCGTGCTGCAGCCGATCAGCGTGGAAGGCCTTTCGGGCATCAACCTCGCCGCCGGCATAGGCGAGCTCACGCTCCACCAGCGTCCCCGCTAAGTCCAATCGTTAACGTCGGAACGGCGCCGCCGTCCTCAACCGAGGCGGCGGCGTCTTCGCGTTGAGGTCTTCGCTCTCGGGGGGAAACTTAACGCCGTTTTCACCAAGCCGGGTCACGGATGACGGTTCTCCGGGGCCGGGCCATGATCGAGACGGATATCCTTCACACGGGCGACTGTATCGAGGTCCTCAAGACCCTGCCCGACCGTTCGGTCGACCTGGTCTTCGCCGACCCTCCCTATAACCTTCAGCTCGGTGGCGACCTGCTGCGCCCCGACAACTCCAAGGTCGACGCGGTCGACGACGAGTGGGACCGGTTCGAGTCGTTCGCCGCCTACGACGCCTTCTGCAAGGCGTGGCTGACCGAATGCCGCCGCGTGCTGAAGGACGACGGCACGCTGTGGGTCATCGGCAGCTATCACAACATCTTCCGTCTCGGGACGGCGATCCAGGACCTGGGGTTCTGGGTGTTGAACGACGTGATCTGGCGCAAGACCAACCCGATGCCGAACTTCAAGGGCACGCGCTTCACCAACGCGCACGAGACCCTGATCTGGGCGGCCAAAGGGCGCGGCCAAAAGCGCTACACCTTCAACTACGACGCGCTGAAGGCCTTCAACGAAGACGTGCAGATGCGCAGCGACTGGACGCTGGCGCTGTGCACCGGCGACGAACGGCTGAAGGACGAGAACGGCCAGAAACTGCATCCGACGCAGAAGCCGGAAGGGCTGTTGCACCGCGTGCTTTTGTCCGCGTCGAAGCCGGGCGACGTGGTGCTCGATCCCTTCTTCGGCGCGGGGACGACCGGTGCGGCGGCAAAGCGGCTGGGGCGCCGTTGGATCGGTATCGAACGTGAAGAGACCTACGCGGTCGCGGCGTTGGCGCGCATCGCCAAGGTCACGCCCGCCTCGATCGAAGACCTGGCCGTCATGGGTTCGAAAAAGCACGAGCCGAAGATCCCGTTCGGCGCCGTGGTCGAAGCCGGCCTGCTGCGTCCGGGCGACCGGCTCTATAGCCCCAAGGGCGAGCACGAAGCGCGCGTCCGCGCCGACGGGTCGCTGGTGTTCGGCGAGTGGTCGGGCTCGATCCACAAGGTCGGCGCCCTGGCCCAGCAGGCGCCCGCCTGCAACGGCTGGACCTATTGGCACGTGAAGTCGGACCGCGGCCTCACCCCCATCGACAGCTTCCGCGCCAAGATGCGCGCGGAGATGAACTAGGCGGTTCGCTGCAACTTGCCTTGAGATCGCCGCAAGGTCGCGTCAAAAGCGTGGCCGTCATGCTGCACGCCGCCATCGCCCTGATCCTGTTCGCGAGCCCGCTCGCCGCCCAATCGGCGGCGCACCCGGCGACGCGCCAGGACGCGGGAGCCGACATGCTGCTGTCGCCGTCCGAGGTGAAGGTGCAGACCCACAAGGCGCAAGCCGGCGACAAGGATGCGGCGGAACGGCTGTACGTCCACTACGACGCGGCCCATGCGCCGAAGCAGGCGCTGAAGTGGCGCCTGACGGCGGCGAAACTCGGCGACTGCGCCGCCGCGGAAACGGTGCTCGACGACAAGACCGTCACCCCCGAAGCGCGCCAACTCGCCAAGGCGCAATTCACCCAGTGGGCCTGCAAACTCGGCGCCTCGACCAAATCCCCGCCGGTGCCGGTAATGTACTGACGGTTGGCGTCGCGCTTGTGGTTGCGCGCGGCGATGGGGAACACGAAGGACACGAAGGAAGAGAAGAGAAGATCACGAAGAAGAAGCAGCGAATATGCTTCCGAGGTCGAGCCCGGCTCCGGCGTCTTCTTTATTGTCCACAAACCACACGAACCACACGAACAGGTCGCGTTTCCAGCGCCTCTTTCGGCGCGAAGCGCCAATCATTGAATGCCGCGTCTGCGACGCGGCGGAGTCTAGATCGTTCGTGTGGTTCGTGTGGTTCGTGGACAAATTTTCTTTCTTCTTCGTGATCTTCTCTTCCTTCGTGTCCTTCGTGTTCCAAGTCTCCACCGCCAAACACAAACGCCGCCGTCAGCGGCCTAGCGCGACGCCAGCACGAAGCTGTTGCCGTCCGGGTCTTTGAAGATGGCAAAGACGCCCCAGGGCTGTTTCTCGGGCGGCTTTTCGAACTCGACGCCGCGTTCGGAGAACTGGCGGTAGGTCGCCTCGACGTCGTCGCAGGCGAAGGAGCCGTTATGGAAGGTGCCGACGCGGTCCTCGTGGCCCTCCGGCGTGAACAGCACCAGGCCGGTGGCCGAATTGGCGATGCCGAGCTCGATCCAGCGCTGAGCGCCCATCGGGCTGTCGGTCATCACGCGAAAGCCGACCTTTTCGGTCCAAAAGGCCAGGGCTTTCTCCTGGTCGCGGGTGGGGATCCCGACGAACTTGATGTGGGTGATCATGGCGGGTTGGGTCCTTCGGTTGCGGGCGCAGGATTGCCGGAATGGCTTGGGCGACGACAAGCTGTGCAATGTCTGCTATAGTAACAATCACCATGAAGACCCTGCCGCTCGACCCCTACATCCTCGACGTCCTCATGCGCGACCTGGTGGGGCACGACCGCTCGACCTCGGCCTTCGTGGTCTATCTCTGGCTCTGGAGCCGCAGCCGGGGCCAGGGACGGGCGACGGTCGGCGCGAGCCTGCAGACCATCGCCACCGAGACCGGCCTGTCGAAATCCTCGGTGCAGAACGCGGTGCGACGCCTCACCTGGCGCCGCCTCATCGCGGGCCAGCGCGAGGGGCCGACCACCGCTCCGATCTATGAGGTGCGCGAGCCGTGGCGGCGTCCCGCCGAGGCGGATGCGCTGGGCTTCACCGGATAGCTCGCCTCATCGCCGGTTTCGTGGTGATGTTCTCGCACAGTGTTGGGAGGCTTGGCATGTCACGACCGATCGGTGAGGAAGCGCGCGAGGACCTGACCGCACGCGGTTATTCGCGGCGACAACTGGCAGGCATCGCCGCGGTGTTCGGCGTCGGCGCGATCGCCGCGACCTCGGGTCGCCCAAGCTGGGCCGCCATCGAAATGCCGGCGCCGACGCCTAACGCCAAGGTGCGCATCGACAAGAACGAGTGCTGGACCGGACCGATGAAGGTCGGCCAGGCGGCGGCGGTGGCCATGGTCGCGCAGGGCAACCGTTACTTCCCCAACGACGCGCGCAACGACCTGCTGCACGCCGTATCCGCCGTGGAAGGCATTCCGGCCGATCACGTGTCGCCGTGGCCCGGCTCGAGCGACGCCCTCTGTCGCGCCGTCGTGACCTTCTGTTCGCCGAAGCGCGGCCTGGTTACCGCCGATCCGGTGTTCGAACTCGCGGGCGCGACGGCCGACTGGCTGGGCGCGCCGGTGAAGCGCGTACCGCTGACGCCCGACTATCGCCACGACGTGAAGGCGATGCTGGCCGCCGACCCCAACGCCGGCGCCTATTACATCTGCTCACCCAACAATCCGACCGGAACGCTGACGCCGATCGAGGACATCGACTGGCTGGTGGCGAACAAACCCGACGGCGCCTTCGTGATCGTGGACGAAGCCTATATCCATTTCGCCGACGTTCCGTCCGCCTCGCGGCTGGTGACGGAAGGTAAGGACGTGGTGGTGCTGCGCACCTTCTCCAAGGTGTTCGGCATGGCGGGCCTGCGCATGGGTTACATGATGGCGCGCCCTGAGGTGATCCGGACGATGCAGCGCTACGACGGCGGCATGACCTCCGGCGCCTTGTGCGTCACCACCCTCGCTTGCGCCGTCGCCAGCCTCACCGCCCGGGACGAGATCGCCGCCCGCAAGGCCCAGCTGCGCGAGACGCGTGCGATGACGGTCGAGCACGTGAAGAAACGCGGCCTGAGCGTCGTGCCGAGCGAAGCCAATATGATCATGATCGACTGGAAGACGAAGTCGGCGGGAGACATGCGCGACGCGTTCCGCGCGCAGGGGGTGGAGATCGGGCGGGTGTTTCCCGCGTGGCCGACGCACTCGCGGGTGAGCATCGGGTCGATGGACGACATGAAAGCGTTCTGCGCGACGTTGGACCGGATCTGGGTCTAACCTTTCTAAATTCCGCTCATCCCCGCGAAAGCGGGGACCCAGGTTTTTAACGCGGGATGCGCTGCCACGACTCCGAGTGGCCGCAGTCGAACTGAAACATCGCTCGGATCAGCGTCAGCTAAAACGCCTGGGTCCCCGCTTTCGCGGGGATGAGCGGTGTTAGGAGTGGGACAGGATCGCTTCCCGCATCTGCCTCGCGCAGACGTCCGGTGGGACGCCGCCGACGCCCGTGCCCATGCCCGGAAAGGCGATGGTTTCGATCATGCCTTCCGCCACGCGTAGGGCCGCGGTGATCGCGCGGCGCGGGTGGTCGGTGTCGGGGCCGAGGATCATCGGCGTGCGCATGGTCGGTGCGGAAATGAGCCAGGGGACCGTCGCATCGCCAGTTTCGACCATCAGCGCCTTTCCTACCGGCATTTCCCCACCGAAGCGTGTCGCGATGGCGGAGCGGACCCGGGCTTCGATGCCGGCGAAACGTTTGGCGTAGAGTGCGTCGATGCCGCCGCGCATGTAGCCGAGACTGTTGGCGGGGCTGACCATCGCATCGCAGGCGACATCGAAGATCGAGCCGTGATGGATGCTCACGTTGCACAGGTCGCCGCAGTGCGCGCGCCAGGCGTTGGCGAGATCTGCGTCCATGGCGGTCAGCACGATCTTCATAGGGCCGCCCTTGCCGCTTTCAGAAACACGCTCGGCAAAGCCTGCAGATCTGCGCGCGGCGACCAGATCAAACCCTCGACCTTGCGCGCCGGTTTCGCACGCCGCACCGAAAGCGTGAGCGCGAAGTGGGTGAAGACGTGTTCAATGCTTCCCGCGTCGTGCCACGCGGCCGCCACCGGGGCCGCGTCGATAGCCTCCGCTTCCGACCACGGCTTTGCGCGCCAATCGCTGGTCGGCAGCGCCAGCATGCCGCCGAGCAGTCCCTTGGGCGGGCGACGCACCAGCGCGACTTCGCCGTTGCGTTCGAGTACATAGGCGACGCCGTAGCGGCGCGGCTTCGCCTTGCGCGCGTCGCGGCGCGGCCACGCGTCCGGCGTATCACTCGCATGGGCCGCGCATGCCGATGACAGCGGACAACGATCGCAGAGCGGCGCCTTCGGTCGGCAGATGACAGCGCCCAGGTCCATCATCGCCTGCGCCCAGTCCCCCGGCCGCTGGTCCGACGCGAGCGTCTCGGCGAGACGCTTCAACTCGGGCTTCACGCGCGGCAGCGGCGCGTCCACCGCGAACAGGCGCGCGACCACGCGCTCCACATTGCCGTCGACCACATTGGCGGCACGGTCGAAGGCGATAGCCGCCACCGCCGCTGCGGTGTAGGCGCCGACGCCCGGCAGCGCGCGCAGACCGTCTTCCGTGTCGGGAAATACGCCGCCGTGATCGGCCGCCACCGCGCGGGCGCAGGCGATCAGATTGCGCGCGCGCGCGTAGTAACCAAGGCCCGCCCAGGCGGCCATGACCGCGCCCTCCTCGGCGGCGGCGAGGGCCTCGACCGTGGGCCAGCGGCGGGTGAATTCGAGGAAGTACGGGATCGCGTGCGGCACGGTGGTCTGCTGCAGCATCACCTCCGACAGCCACACCCGGTAGGGATCGGCGCGGACGCCCGCCGCGTGCGCCTCGGGCCCCACCCGCCAGGGCAGGTCCCGCGCGTTGGCGTCGTACCAGGCGAGCAGTTTGCGGCGGAGAGGGCGGGCGTCGGGCACGACCTTTTGGTAGCCCGCTCCTTCGCGCCGGTCATCCGCGCACGGGGCCGCAGGCGCTGATCCCCAGCTTATCCACAGGCCACTTCCCCAGTGCGCGGGCGGTGCGACCCGGGCGGTCCTCGCTCCCGGCGCTCGGGAAGGCTAAAACAGCCCATGCCCAGCCGCCGCCTGCCGACGCCCGAGGAGACCCGCCGCATTCTGGCGGAGAAGCGGACGCGGCCGCCGCGTCGGCCGCCGCCGGTCGCCGGTCGCACCCTGGCCCCCCTGATCAAGGCGCTGGACGCCCGCTTCGGCCAGGGCCCCGAAGGGCTGAAGGCGCGCTGGCGCGAGATCGCCGGCGAGGCCCTGGCCGCCCGCACCGAACCCGCCAGACTCAGCAAACCGCGCAACGGCGGCGGCGCGGTGCTGGAGCTGAAGGTCGACGGTCCGGCGGCGGCCCTGATCCAGCACCGGGCCAGCGAGATATTGGCGCGGGTCAATCTGTTC
>DASZMV010000006.1:0-1700 GCA_035551675.1 Caulobacteraceae bacterium
CCCGCCGAAGGAGATCTCGTCGGCTCGGGACCCGTCGGGCCTGGCATAGTACACGCCGCTGAGGTGGCGGGTGCGCCCGGTCGTTCTGCCGAAGTCGGTGAACCAGAAGCCGCCTTGCGCGTCGAAGACGATGTCGTTGGGGGCGGAAAGCGGACGCTCGCCGACAGTGTCGTAGAGCCGCTCAGCCCTGCCGGTTCCAAGGTCCACGCGGTCGATCCCGCCCTGGACCGCCGCTCGCGGTCCACCGGCCAGGCCGCCCCCGCCATTGTTGGCGACGTGGACCGCGCCGTCCGGTCCCAGGGCGGCCCCGTTGGGATCACCGCCAAGATCGCACACGACTTCAACCTTGCCGTTCCAGACGCGCGACAAGGTTCCGCGCGCGATCTCGACCAGGATCACGGAACCGTCCGCCATGGCGATCGGCCCTTCGGGAAATTGCAGCCCTTCGGCCAGCACGTCGAAAGTCATGCGTTTCCTTCCGTTCGAGGTGTCGGTAAGAAGATCAACCACGGACCTCACGGACTACACGGACGAGTGAAGAATTAAGACAGCGCCTTCGGCGCGATTCATTACTCTCCATCGATATTGAATTTCGCGAACCGTCCGTGTTGTCTGTGAGGTCCGTGGTTAATGAAAGCTCCCTCCCCTCACGGGCCGCCCAGCACGCCGCGCTGGCCCACATTGCGGCCGGCGGGGTCGATGAGGACGCCGGGGTTCATGACGCCGGCCGGGTCGAGGGCCGTCTTCGCCGCCGTCAAGGCAGCGCGGAAGAGGGGCGGGATCTGCTTTTCGTAGCCGGGCCGATGGTCGCGACCGACGGCGTGGTGGTGGGTGACCGTGCCGCCGAGGGCGACGACGATCTCGTTCGTGGCCGCCTTGATTTCGCGCCAGCGGGCGAGCGAGTCCTCCAGCTTCCCGTCCGGCGCGCCGACAGCAGAATAAGAGAAGTAGGGCGCAGGCCCGTCAGGGTAGACGTGAGTGAAGCGGCAGGAGACGCTCGCCGGGTGACCGCAGATCTCGCTGATCGCCCGCGCCGCCCGCTCGCGCACGCCTTCATAGAAGGCGTCGAACCGGTCCCAGGTGATCGAGGTCTCGAAGGTGTCGCCGATCATGCCCAGGCCCACCGACAGGTTGCGGCCATACGGCATGCGGATAAAGGCGTTGCGCCACTGGCCGGCCGCGCCCTCACGGCGGACGCCGGCGCCTGCCGCGGGCAGAAGCTGGGCCGCGACCGCGCCTTTGTCGTAGGTCCCTCCATGGTCGCTCACCAGCTCCAGCGCCCGCTGCATCCAGGCGTCCAGCGGATGGTCGGCGCTCTCGAAACCCAGCACCAGGATTGGCGAGGTCCCGTCGCCGACGCCATTGCCATGCGCCTCGGCCGGGTCGAGCAGGCGGCAGTTCGAGGGATAGAGCCCGGCTTGCGCGAGCGCGCGCACCGCCGCCGTCGCCTCATCCATCGAGCGGAAGGTCACGCTGGCCGAGGTCTGGCGCGTCGGGCGGTCCTGCAGCCGCATCCACGCTTCGACGATGACGCCGAGCACTCCCTCGGACCCGATTATCATCCGGTCGGGCGACGGCCCCGCGCCAGAGCCAGGAAGGCGACGGGTCTCCATCACGCCCGCCGGCGTCACCGTGGTCGTGGACTCCACGAAGTCGTCGATGTGCGTGTAGAGCGAGGCGAAGTGTCCGCCGCTGCGGGT
>DASZMV010000007.1:0-21084 GCA_035551675.1 Caulobacteraceae bacterium
CGCTTGCGGGCTACATCGTCGAGCGAGTCTCCGGCGAGGAATTCGACTCCTACGTCGCGCACCACATTTTCCAGCCGCTGGGCATGACGCATTCGACGTTCGAGCAGCCGCTGCCGGCGAACCTCTTGCCCGACATGGCCAAGGGCTATCCGCAGGCGTCGAAGCCGGCGAAGCCGTTCGAGTATGTGGTCGCCGCGCCTGCCGGCAGCCTGTCGTCCACCGGCGACGACATGGGCAAGTTCATGATGGCCCACCTGGCCAACGGCACGTACAACGGCGGCACGATCCTCAAGCCCGAAACCGCCATACTGATGCACAAGGAACAGTACGTTCTGGCGCCGCCGCTCCCCGGCATGGCGCTGGGCTTCTATCATGAGGACCGCAACGGTCAGGTGATCATCGCGCACGCGGGCGACACCACCGTGTTCCACTCGGACCTGCACCTCTTCCTGAACGACAACGTCGGCCTGTTCATGTCGTTCAATAGTGCGGGCAAGGCTGGCGCCGTCGGCGCCGTGCGCAGCCAACTGTTCCGCGACTTCACCGACCGTTACTTCCCTGCGCCAGCGACCGCGCCGCTGCCGACCTGGAAGGACGCCAAGGCTGACGGCGCGACGATGGCCGGGCCCTACATCATGAACCGTCGCGCGGACACGAGCTTCTTCCGCGCGCTCAACGTGCTGGGCCGCGTGACCGTCACCTCGGACAAGGACGGCATCCTGCAAGTCTCCGCGTTCAAAAGTCCCGGCGGCGTCATGAGGAAGTGGCGCGAGGTCGGGCACTTCTACTGGCAGGAAGTGAACGGCAGCAGTCGCATGGCCGCGCGCTTCGTGGACGGGAAGATGATCGGCTTCACATCGGACGACGAGCCGCCGGTGCTGCTGTTCTCGCCTGCGCCGGCTTGGTCCAACCCATGGCCGCTCCGCTTGTCCTGTCTCTACATCCTGTTGTTCACGCTCCTGTGGCCGATCAGCATGTGGGCGCGCGCCCGCTACGGCGCGCGGTTCCAGCTCGAGGGGTCGGCCGCCAAGGCCAACCGCCTCGTCCACTTCGCCGCCCTGTGGGACGTCGCGGTGATGGCGATGTGGGCGGTGTTCCTGACGATGATCACCAGTTCGGGCGAGCTCACCAAGGCGATCGATTTCCCGCTGTTGACGATCCAATTGCTCGGCTTCCTGTCGATCGTGTCCGCGTTGATCGGGGTCTGGAACCTCGTGGTGGTGTGGCGCGACGGCGGCCGGTCATGGTTCGCCAAGATCACGTCGGTGCTCATCGCGCTTGCCTTGATCACCTTCGTCTACGTGCAGTTCACGCTGCATCTGGTCGGCACGCAGACCAACTTCTGAGGCGGGGGGCTGTCTTCGGACAGCCGGCGCTTCGACGCGTGCGACCGTCGCCGCCTGCACACGGCGGCGGTCGCCGCGACAATTTTAAACGCCGCCCAGGCGGTGAGACACAGAGGCTAAGATGCGTTTGAAAGCAATTCTCGCCGCCGCCCTTGGCGCCTCACTCCTGTTCGGCGCCGCTGCGTCCGCGCCCGCCGCAGGCCCCGCCGGGGTCAAGGCGCCTCCGCTCACCCCGCACAAGGCGGCGCCTACGCCGCTGGGACCGAACACGACCGCGCCGGCGCCCGCGTCCACGCCGGGCGTGACCACACACGCACTCACCGCCGAAGACGCCAACGCCTGGCTGGACGGCTATGTGCCCTACGCACTGAAGTCGGGCGACATCCCAGGCGCCGTCGTCGTGGTAGTGAAGGACGGCCAGGTCCTGACTGAACGCGGCTACGGTTTCGCCGACGTCGCGGCGCAGAAGCCGGTCGATCCGAAGACCACCATGTTCCGCCCGGGCTCGGTGTCGAAGCTCTACACCTGGACCGCGGTTATGCAGTTGGTCGAGCAGGGCAAGCTGAACCTCGACGCCGACGTCAACCAGTACATCGACTTCAAGATCCCGGCCTACCAGGGCAAGCCGGTGACCCTGCGCAACCTGATGACCCACACGGGCGGATTCGAGGAGGCGCTGAAGCATCTCATCACCTCCGATCCGAAGAAGCTCTATCCGCTCGGAAAAATCCTGAGCATGTGGGTGCCGACCCGCATCTACGCGCCGGGCGAAGTGCCGGCCTACTCGAACTACGGCGCCGCGCTCGCGGGCTACATCGTCCAGCGCACGTCGGGCGAGCCGTTCGACCAGTACATCGATCACCACATCTTCCAGCCGCTGGGCATGGAGCACGCGACCTTCACCCAGCCGCTGCCCGCCAAGTTCAAGGACGACGTGGCCAAGGGTTATCCGCTCGGCTCGCTGCCGCCCAAGCCCTACGAGATGATCAACGCGGCGCCCGCGGGCAGCTCGGCGATCTCCGGCGACGACATGGCCAAGTTCATGATGGCGCAGCTGGGCAACGGGACCTGGAACGGCGTGACCATCTTGAAGCCGGAGACGGCCAAGGAGATGCACACCATGCAGAACCAGCCGACCCCGCCGTTCAATGGCATGGATCTCGGCTTCTACCGCGATGACACGAACGGCCACGAAATCATCGCCCACGGCGGCGACACCGTGCTGTTCCACTCCGACCTGAACCTCTTCATCAACGACGGGGTCGGTCTCTACATTTCGATGAACTCGCCCGGCGCCCAGGGCGCGGCCCAGACCGTCCGCGCCCAACTGCTGAAGCAGTTCGCCGACCGCTACTTCCCCGCTCCCAAACCCGCTCCGCTGCCGACGGCCCCGACCGCAAAGCACGACGCGCAGATCATCGCTGGAACCTATTGGGCCAGCCGCCGGGCGCAAGGGACGTGGATCCAGCTCTTCTATCTGCCGGGCCAGATCCAGGTTAAGGCGCTTCCGGACGGCATGATCGAGGTCATGGGCGGAGGACCGGCCAAGAAGCTGCGTGAAGTCGGGCCTTTCCTCTGGCAGGAAATCGACGGCGACCACAACCTGCTCTCGGCCGTGGTGAAGAACGGCAAGGTCGATCACTGGTCGACCAGCAACATTCCGGCGATCGAGGTGATGCAGCCGGTGCCGTTCGCCTATCGGGTGGGCTGGAACAGCCAGGCCTTCTACGCTTCGTGCCTGATCTTCCTGTCGCTGATCGTCTGTTGGATCGTGGCGCCGTTCGCGCGGCGCAAGTACGGCCACACCTTCGAGCTCAGCGGCCGTCCGGCGATGCTCTATCGCGCGGTGCGCATCATCGCGATTCTCGACCTCGCCGTGGCGGTCGGCTGGTTGCTGATGCTGACGATGGTGTCGAAGAACTTCGAGCTCCTCGGCGACAACCTGAATCCGTGGATGCACCTGCTGCAGTTTGGTTCGCTGCTGGTGATCCTGGGTGCGCTGGTGTCGATCTGGAACGTCTTCACGGTGTGGACCGACGGGTCGCGTTCGTGGTGGGCCAAGATCGCCTCGGTGCTGGTGACCCTGGCATGCCTTGATTTCACGTGGTTCGTCTTCATCCTCCACCTGCTCGGACCGGGCACCGCCTTCTGAGTTCGAATTCCTGAGAGGACGCCCGATGTTTTGTTTGTCTCGCGTCCTGGCTTCGGTGGCGGCGATCGCGCTTGGCGCGGCCGTCGCCGGCGCCGCGCAAGCATCGCCGCCCAAGGATTTCGATGCCTATATCGCGCATGCGCTGAAGGTCTCGGGCGTTCCCGGCGTGTCGGTCGCCATCGTCGAGGACGGCAAGGTCACGCTCGCCAAGGGTTACGGCGTGCGCCGGCTGGGGGACCCGGCGCCGGTGGACGAGCACACCATCTTCCCGATCGGCTCCAACACCAAGGCGTTCACCTCCGCCGCGCTCTCCATCCTGATCGACGAAGGCAAGCTGAAGTGGGACGACAAGGTCGTTTCGCACCTGCCGGGCTTTCAGATGTACGACCCGTACGTCACCGGCGAGATGACCATCACGGACCTGCTCACCCACCGCTCGGGCCTGGGCCTCGGCGAAGGCGACCTGATGTTCTACCCGCCGACGACCTTCACGCGTCAGGAGATCGTCGAGCGCCTGCGCTATCTGAAACCCGCGTCGAGTTTCCGCGAGCGGTTCGCCTACGACAACATGCTCTATATCGCCGCGGGCCAGCTGGTGGCGCATACGGCGGGCGAAACCTGGGACGACTTCATCCGCCAGAACGTCTTCAAACCGCTGGGCATGCCGGACGCGGTGGCCACCTCCGGCGAGATCGGTCCCAAGGTCGATCGCGCTTGGCCGCACATCCGCACCGGCGGCGCCGTCCGCGGTCTCGGCGACATGAAACCGATGGCGAGTGTCGAACTGATCGACAACGCCGGCCCCGCCGGCTCGATCAACGCCAGCGCGGTCGACATGTCGAAATGGCTGCAGGTGCAGCTCTCGCGCGGCGTTCTCCCCGACGGCAAGCGGCTGTTCAGCGCCCAGCAGGCCGCCGCCATGTGGACGCCGCAGACCCTGACCCCGACCGGCGAACCGCGGGCCGGTCCGCTCGGCGACACCACCGCACGCTTCTCCGCCTACGCGCTGGGCTGGGACGTGCGCGACTATCGCGGTCACAAGATCTACACCCACGACGGCGGCGTCCCGGGCGGCGTCTCGACCGTGTGGGTGATGCCTGACGTACACGTGGCCTTCGCCGTGCTGACCAACGCCGAGGACATCGGCGCGCTGCACGCGATCGATAACGCGATCGCCGACCACTATCTGGGCGCCGCGCCGGTCGACTGGCCCGTGGTGATGCAGCAGGCCGAGGACGCGCAGGCGGCGGGGGCGGTCGCGCTGATGAAATCGCAGCCGGCGGGTCAGGCGGAGGGCCCGGCGCCGTCTGCGCCGCTGGCCAAGTTCGCCGGCGTCTATCACGATCCCTGGTATGGGTCCTTGACCATCGCCAACGGCGTCCACGGTCTCGAGGTGAGTTTCGACCGCACGCCCTCTATGAAGGGGCGTTTGCAGCACGTCGCCTACGACACCTTCCGCACGCGCTTTCCAGATCCCGCGCTGGAAGACGCCTATCTGACCTTCGCCTTCGCGCCCGACGGCACGGTGACGGAGATCAAGCTGAAGCCGGTGTCGCCCCTGGCGGACTTCAGCTTCGACTACCAGGACCTAGACTTCACGCCGGCGAAATAATCCCGAGCGTCGCCAGCAGCACGCGCACCGCCATGTACACGATGATCAGCGAGCCGACGGTCCAGAACACCGCGCGGATGTCGTGAATCTGTTTGGTGATGTAGGCCGCGAAGTGCAGCAGCCGCGAGACGACATAGCCGTAGAGCACCCACCGCGCCTCGGTGAGGGAGGGGCCGCTCAGCACGTAGAGGAATCCCGCCGCCAGGAAGAACGGCACGTTCTCCAGGTCGTTCTGCTGGATGCGGCGAATACGATCCACCCGTTCGTCGCATTCGAGCTGGCCCGCATGCGGTTTCGGATTGGCCGGCGTCTTCCTCAGGTCCTCGGGCGAGCGAAAGCCGCCGTTGACCTGGATCATACGCACCACCGTCATCCACGACATGGCCACGACCTTCAGGATCATCAGCGACGCCGCGATGGCGTAGGTCGCGAACAGCGGATCGTGCAGGTTCAGCTGGTCCATTCCTCAGCCCCTTTCAAGGTCACCAGTCGCCCGGCAGGGTGGGGGCGCCGGGCCCGCGGTGGAACTGCATCATCTCGGCCTCGCGCTCCGGCGTCAGGTACTGGCCGAGGGGGCCGGTGAATGGCTTATACCTGGGCGCCGCGACACAGGCGAAGCCGCTCGGGTCGCCGCTGGCAAAACCGCTTACCGCATCCAGTCGGTCACGAGGGACGGAACCACTTCCGTCGCCTTGCCGCGCAGGAAACGAAAACCGCGCGGGACCTCGTCCAGGTCGAGCGAGACCACCACCTTCTCCGCTTCGTACGGCGCGCGCCGCACCAAGCCGGCCGCAGGGAAGACGGTGAGGGATGTGCCCACCACCAGCACCTTATCCGCCTCGCGGAAATGCCGTTCGCTCGCCTCGAAGTGCAGGACGTCCTCACCGAACCAGACCACGTCGGGGCGTAGCTGGCCGCCCTTTTCGCAAAGGTCGCCGAGTTCGATCTCGACCTTGTCACCGGCCGGATAGCGCAGCGTCGGATCGACCGAACTGCGGTTCATCAGGATTTCGCCGTGGATGTGGATGACGTTGGTCGAGCCCGCGCGCTCGTGCAGATCGTCAACGTTCTGCGTCACCACCACCACCTCGAACGCGCGTTCCAGCTCGGCGATGGCGAGGTGCGCCGCATTGGGCTCGACTTCGCGCAGCTTGCGGCGCCGCACATTGTAGAAATCGAGCACCAGCGCCGGGTTCTTCGCGAACCCCTGCGGCGAGGCGACCTCCTCGATGGAGTATTCCTGCCAAAGCCCGCCCATGTCACGGAACGTCCTCAGCCCGCTCTCCTGGCTGACGCCCGCCCCGGTAAAGACCACGATTTTTTCGGTCATGGCGCGATACTAGGCGCACAAAGCAGGCTTGCGCGACTAGAGACGGCGCCGTCGTTTCTTTCCGCGCGCGACTTCGGTGGCCAGCGCATCCAGCTTCGGCGCCCAAAGCGTCCGGAACCGGTCCAGCCAAGCGTCCGCCTCGCCCAGCGCCGCCGGTTCGATCGAATAGACGCGCCGCTGGCCTTCGGGCCGCGCGGTGGCGAAGCCCGCGTCGCGCAGGACGCGCAGGTGCTGCGACACCGCCGGCTGGCTGATGCCGAACTCATGGCCGATCACTTCGACGATCTCGCCGGACGCGAGCTCCTCGTCGGCCAGCAGTTCGAGAATGCGCCGCCGCACCGGATCGCCGAGCACATCGAAGGCGTGCATCAGGCGCCGCCGGTGTAGAAGGCGGTCGTGCGCGCCGCCACCTCGCGGGCGTCTTGGGGCGCGGCGCCCGACGCGAGCCAGGCCTCGAGCCACGCCTCGCTCGACCCGCGCATGAGGTCTTTGGCTTCGTCCGATTGCATCCATTCCATCGCCGCCTCCGGCGAGACCTTGGGCGCGCCGCCAAGATGTCTGCCGAGGCCGAACAGCGCCAGGTCCCAGCCCACGCTGACGGCGCCCGGGCCATAGGTCTTCCAATGATCGTCGACGGGGAGGGTATGTTCGAGGATGAGGCGCGTCCGATCGCCCTGCGGTTCGAGCGTCACCGTCACCCAACTCGTCTGCGCGCCGAATTCCCAGGTGACCGCGACGGTCTGCGGCGGTCGACAGGTCTCGATCGTACCGCCGGCGTTGCCGACAAACTGATAGCGTCCGCCGGGCTTCAGCTCGCCCGTGATGGGCAGGAACCAGCGCGGGATACGCTCCGGATCGGTGAGCGCGTTCCACAGGTCCTTCGCGTCCGTGTCGTAATCGCGCGCGGTGGTGACCGTGGTGACCGGCTTGCCGTCGCGTTCACCGGCCCGGACTTCGCGGGCGTTCGCGCCGATGAGGCGTGCTGGGTCGTCCATGGCTGCTGCTCCTTACAGGTTGCGGCGCTGTATAAGTCGATATGCATATAAGCGCAAACTTATTTATAGAGCGAACGCTTGGCGCGTCGATTGGCGCGGCGGATCATCCCATGCCAAACTCGCGGCCGTCGCGACGCAACAGGGACTCTCCATGGCCGGCCTCAAGGACAAGCGCGGGTTCATCGACAAGGACCGGCTCGATCTGACCGAGCGCAAGGCCGTCGAATACTGGATGAAGCGCTGGGGCGTGACGCGCGAACAACTCGTCGCCGCCCATCGCAAGGCGGGCCGCATGACCAAGGACATCGCCGCGGAGCTCGGGCGCAAGCGCTAGCAACTCGTCGTCAGGCGCCGAAGGCTTGCGCCGTATGATAGACGATGAAGGCCGCGACGTAGGCCAGGGTGATCATGTAGGCGAACATGATGATCGGCCAGCGCCAGGAGTTAGTCTCGCGCTTCACCACTGCCAGGGTCGCCATGCACTGCGGCGCAAAGACGTACCAGGCCAGGAACGCCAGCGCCGTCGCCAGCGACCAGTGGTGCGCCAGCACACTCGACAGCGCGCCGGCGTTCTCACCGCCGTTGCCGACCGCATAGACGGTGCCGAGCGCGCCGACCGCGACCTCGCGCGCGGCGAGGCCGGGGATCAGCGCCACCGCCATCTGCCAGGAGAAGCCGACCGGGGCGAAGATCGGCTGCAGCACGTGGCCGATCATACCGGCGAAACTGTAGTCGATGGCGGGCCCCGGCGCGCCCTTGGGCGCCAGCGGCACGCTCGACAGCGCCCAGACGATCAGCATCATCGAGAGGATGGTGGTGCCCGCGCGCTTCAGGAAGATCTGGCCGCGCAGCAGCACCCCGCGCGCGACGTTCAGCGGGTCCGGGGTCTTGTAGGCGGGAAGCTGCATCAGGAACGGCTCGGAGTGGCCGCGCCAGAACACCTTGCGGATAACGAAGGCGACCAGGAGGGCGCTGACGATGCCGGTGGTGTAGAGGCCGAACATCACCAGCCCCTGTTCCGACACGAAACCTCCCAGCATGTGCGCCGGGATGAAGGCGAAGATGATCAGGGTGTAGACCGGAATGCGCGCCGAACAGGTCATCAAGGGCGCCACCAATATGGTGGTCAGCCGGTCGCGTTTGTCGTCGATCACCCGCGTCGACATGATGCCCGGGATCGCGCAGGCGAAACTCGACAACAGCGGAATGAACGCGCGCCCGTGCAGGCCGGCGCCGCCCATAAGCTTGTCCATCAGGAAGGCGGCGCGCGCCATATAGCCCACGTCCTCCAGCACGATGATGAACAGGAACAGGGTCATGATCTGGGGCACGAACACGATCACGCTGCCGACGCCGGAGATGATGCCGTCGGTCAGCAAGCTACGGAACCAACTGTCCGGCATCCGCGTCACGATCACGGCCGAGACCCAGTCGAAGCCCGCGGTCATCAGATCCTGCAGCGGCTTCACCCAGCTCACCGCCTGGAACATGGTGAAGAGCACCACGAATAGAATGGCCAAGCCCCACACCGGGTGCAGCAGCACGCGGTCGAGGCGTCCGGTCCAGGTGTCGGGATGGCGCGGCGGCTTTACGCAGGCCTTCAGGATGCGCTCGGTCTCGCGATAGAGCGCGCGGACGTCGGCGGCGCTGGGCTCGCTCCAGGGTGGGGCGTGCGGCGGCGGCGTATCGTGCTGCAGCACATCGTCGACCTGGCTCAGCAGATGGTCGAGCCCGCGCTTGCGCGTCGCCACCGTGGTCACGATCGGCACGCCCAGCATCTGGGTCAGCCGCGGCAGGTCGATGGCGATGCCCTGACGCTCGGCGATGTCGTACATGTTGAGCGCCAGCACGATCGGACGGCCGACCGACTTCAGTTCGAGCAGCAGGCGCAGCACGACACGCAGACTGGTGGAGTCCGCTACGCAGACGATGGCGTCCGGCTCGACCTCGCCGTCGAGTCGGCCCAGCACCGCGTCGCGGGTGACCACTTCATCGGGACTGCGCGCGCGCAGCGAATAGGTGCCGGGCAAGTCGAGCACATTGACCGCGCGACCCGCGGGCGTGGTCAAGGCGCCTTCCTTCCGCTCGACGGTGACGCCGGGATAGTTGGCGACCTTCTGGCGGCTGCCGGTCAGGGCGTTGAACAGGGCGGTCTTGCCGCAGTTGGGCGCGCCGACGAGGGCGACGCGGAAGGTCTCTGTTGCGGCGGTCATTCCGCGGCTTCCGCGAACCCCGTCTCCAGGTCGTCTCCGTCGAGACGCACGAGCACCGACGCCGCTTCCCGCCGCCGCAGCGCCACGGTCATGTCGTCGAGCTTCACCGCGATCGGATCGCGCCCGAACAGGCCCTCGTGGACCAGTTCGAAGCGAGCCCCCTCGACGAACCCGATCTCCAGCAACCGCCGCTCCAACTCCGAAGGCTCGAGCCCGCCCGGCCGCACCCCCTCGGCCCCGACCTTCAGCACCACCCCGCGCGCCCCCTTGGACGCCCCGCCCAGGGTCGAGGCGGTAGGGGGAGGTTCAAGGGACCTGAGCGCCTTGGCCGGCATGGGGCTACACACGCGATTGAGAATTATTCGCAATAGATATCATGACGATCGTGGGATGTGCAAGGGCCGCGCTTAAGCCCTTCTCGTCGCAGTGAAAAAAGGGACGATCCTCCCCCGGCCGAAGGCCACAGGGGAGGGGACCATGCGAGCGAAGTCGAAGCATGGTGGAGGGGCCAGCGCCGCCGCCTGAAGGTTCGCGCCAACAAGGCTGACCCCATCGACTGCGCAAACCCGCTAATCCCAACCGTCGCGCCGGCCCCTCCGCCGGCCGCCGGCCGCCACCTCCCCTACGCGCTAGGCGCGGGGGAGGAACTGTGTTGGCAACCGTCGTCGTCAGTCGATGTCCTGGCCGCCCTCCAGCGGATCCACGTGCATGCGGTCCATCGCCGGATAGGTGATCGGCTTGAACCCCGCCTTCTTCAGGTCGGGCGCGAGCGCGTCGAGGTCGCGGCGCGTAGCGGCCCAGTCGTTGTCGGCCTTTTCCAGCTTGGCGGTGGTTTCGGCATAACCGTCGCGTTGCGGCTGGGTCGGCGCTGCGTCGGCCGATTCCAACTGGCTCTCGAGACCGGCGTAGCTGGCGCTGAGACCGCCGAAGCCCTCGCCCCCGCGGCGACGTCCGCCGGCAGAGACTGTGCGCGCGAGCAGGTCCTCGACGCGCTTCTTCAATGCCGGATCCTTCAGCTTGTCACTGTGCGAGATCGCTTCGAGCTGCTTGTGCGCCGCGCCCATTTCGCCGGCGCCTTTCCACGCGATCTCCATCCCCTTGTCGAGATCGAGCGAAAGACCGAGTTCAGCGCGCAGGTCTGCCGCCGTCGCGGTGACGCGCGGATCTTCGGTCACCACCAGCGGCGCACGCTGTTCCTTGCCGTCGACCTTCAGCACCACGGTGTAGCGGCCGGGAAGCACGTAGGGTCCCTCGGGCTTGATCGGCGTCTCGTCGCCGAGGATGGCGGCGATGTCGAAGCCGTAGCCGGTCGCGTGCGGTCGCGGATAGTGCAGGCTCCAGACCGCGCGGTGCGCACCGGCGGCGGTGGAGAGATGCGGGAACGGTTGCGTCCACTCGCTGGCGAAGTATTGGCCCGCTTCCGGCGCCGGGGCGGGAACCGAGGTCAGGTGACCGACCAAGGCCCCCGTCTCGTCGAGAATGTCGATCTCCACCGGCCCCTTGGCGGGCTGGCCCAGCCAATAGTCGATGATCGCGCCCGGCGGCGGGTTCTTGCCGAGCGGCGTGTCCTTGGGCAGCGGCGTGTCCTTGTTGTTGTTCGGATGCACGCGCACGGCCGCGGCCGGATGGAACAGGTGGAACGGCTCCGACGCGATCTGCGGCGTCACTTCGCGCAGCGGCGCGATGTCGTCGAGGATCCAGATCGAGCGGCCCTGGGTCGCGGCGATCAGGTCGTCGCCGTGCACCTGCAGATCGCGCACCCACACGTTGGGCAGGTTGGCCTGCAGGCTGCGCCAGTGGCCGCCGTCGTCGATGGAGACGAAGGTCGCATAGTCGGTGCCGGCGTAGAGCAGGCCCGGCTTCTCCGGGTCGGCGCGCACGACCGCCGCGATGTGATCGGGCGGCAGGTCCGAAGTGATGTCGCGCCAGGTCTTGCCGTAGTCGCGCGTCGCATAGACGTGGGGATTGTAGTCGTCGATGCGCTGGGCGTCGGCGGTGACATAGGCCACGCCGTCCTCCTGCGCCGACAGGTCGATGGAGTTGATCCGCGTCCAGTCCTTGATGCCGGGCGGCGTGATCTCGGTCCAGTTGGCGCCGCCGTTGAGCGTCAGTTGCACCTTGCCGTTGTCGGTGCCGACCCACAGCTCGCTCGGATGGCGCGAGGAGGGCATGATCTGGGTGATCACGCCATAGCCGCACGCGGTGGCGTCGGCGACGGCGATGTCGCCGCCACAACGCTGGGCGCCCTCGGTCTTGCCGGTGAGGTCGGGGCTGATCGTCTTCCAGTGATCGCCGCGGTCGGTGCTGGCGAACACCGCCTCGCCGCCGAGATAGAGCGTGTTCGGGCCGATCTTCGACGGGACCAAAGGCGTGATCCAATTGAACCGGTGATTCACGTCACTGGGACGCGCGCCGTAGGTCGAGAAGGGGAAGGCCGAGACGCTGGTCACCTGGCCCGTGCGCGTATCGTAGCGCGTGACGTTGCCGCCGAGGCCCGAGCCGTAGACAGTCAGCGGGTCCGACTGGTCCGGCACGTCATAGTCGCGCTCTTCGCCGCCGACCGGGTGCCAATCGCGGAAGCTGATCGCGCCATAGTCGCTGCGGCTGGCGATGCCGACGGTGCCTGAGTCCTGCTGGCCCGAGTAGATCCAGTACGGGAAGCGGTTGTCGGTTTCGATGTGATAAAGCTGGGCGGTCGGCTGGTTGTACCAGTCCGACCAGGTCTTGCCGCCGTTGACGCTGATCACCGTGCCCTGGTCGCTCGAGGTCGCGATGTGGTCGGGGTGCTCGGGATTGATCCAGACGTAGTGATAGTCGTCGCCGCCGGGCGCGCCCTTGACGATTTCGCAGTGCGCGCCGCCGTCGTCGCAGCGGCGGATCGACTGGCCGACGGTGTAGACCACGTCGGGATTGTCGGGCGCGACCACGATGCGGGCGGCGTACATGCCCACCACCGCGTCTTCCTTGTTCACCCGCGTCCAGGTCGCGCCGCCGTCGTCGGAACGATAGATGCCGGGCGCGTCGACGGAATCGACCGTCGCGTAAACCCGCGTGCCCTTCGCCGTGTGCGTCGCCGCGACGCCGATGCGGCCGAGCGATCCGCCGGGCCAGCCGCCGCCGGTGAGTTTCGTCCAGGTGCGGCCGCGGTCGGTGGATTTATAGATCGCGCTGCCCGGTCCCGCCGTACGCGTGAAATAGCTCTGCCAGGGATACTGCCGCACCTGCCAGGCCGCGGCGAAGATGATGTTCGGGTCGCTCGGATCGGACGCCATGTCGGACACGCCTGTGTCGTCGTTGATCGCGAGCACATGCGTCCAGGTCTTGCCGCCATTTTCGGAGCGGTAGACGCCGCGGTCGGGGCTCGGCCCGAAATGGCGGCCGTCGGCGGCGACCATCACGACCTCGGGGTTGGCCGGATCGACCCAGACCTTGCCGATGTATTTGGTGTCCTTCAGGCCGGCGTAGGCCCAGGTCTTGCCGCCGTCGGCGGAGCGGAACACGCCTTCGCCCGCCTGCACGTCGTAGCGCACCTCCGGCTGGCCGGTGCCGATGTAGATGACGTCGGCGTTGGACGGCGCGACCGCGATGGCGCCGACGGCCTGCGGCCCCTTGTCGAACATCGGCCGCCAGGTCTCGCCCGCGTCGTCGGTGCGCCAGACGCCGCCGCCCGCCGCGCCGAAGACGAAGCTGTCGGGCTTGCCCGGCATGCCCACCACCATCGAGCCCCAGCCGCCGCGGAACGGCCCGACCAGCCGCCACTGCATGTCGCCCCACAAGGCCTCGACCGGCGCGGGAGGCGCCGCCGCCGGCTCGGCTCGCCTGTGCGGCGCGGCCTGCGCGGAGAGGGCGAGCGTGGAGACGGACGCGGCAAGGGCGAGCGCGAGGCTCGAACGCAGGCTTTTCAAGGCAATTCCTCCCGACGGACCCCCGGTCCGCATGCGGGGGCAAGATGGACCGGCGGACCGGCGAGGCCAAGTCTTTCGTATACGAAATCCGTTACCCTAGCCGCTCCGCAATCGCATGCGCGGCGGCATCCAACGCCGCGTCATCCAGCCGGGACAGCGGAATATGTTCGATCGGCGTGCGCTCGTCGCTGCGGCTCGAGCGGGCGTAGGCCGGGTCGTAGTGGCGCGAGAGCAGTTCCTCGGCCAGCTCCTCGAAGACTCCGCCGCGAGCGAGGACGCGCCAACCGTCGATCCGCTTGCGCCCCAAGCGCAGCGGCAAACGCGACAGCGCCTGGTCCAAGGCTTCGCGATCCGCAACGGTGTCGGCATAGGCGCGCATCAGATAGGCCACCCGCGCGGGCGCCGGCGTCTCGATGCGGATGCGCGGCGCGCCGGTCATCAGGCTCCAGAGCGCCGGCGGCACGACGAGGTCGCCGACCTTGCTCGACTCCGCCTCGACCAGGACGGGCCGCGCGGGATCGAGCCGCTCGAGCTCGGCGAGCAGCCGGCTCTCGAACAGCTTCTGACCCGGTTGCGGCCGGCCGGGCAGGGCGCCCAACAGCGAGCCGCGATGCTCCGCCAGGCCCTCGAGGTCGATGGTTTGCGCGCCGAAGAGGCCCGCGCGCCGCAGGATTTCGGTCTTGGCCGAGCCGGTCGGGCCGTCGATCAAGACGACCTTCAACGCCATCGGTTCGTCGTAGAGCTTCTCACGCACCCGCGCGCGATAGGTCTTGTAGCCGCCCTTCAGCACCGCCGCGCGCCAGCCCACCTCGGCCAGGATGATCGCCATGGCGTTGGACCGCATGCCGCCGCGCCAGCAGTAGAGCAGCGGGCGAAACCCGCCGCCTTTATCCGCCAGGGGCCCGGCCAGATGGTCGGCCACGTTGCGCGCGACGTAGGAAGCCCCGATCCGGCGCGCCTCGAACTTCGACGTCTGGACGTAAATCGTCCCGACCTCGGCCCGCTCGGCGTCGCTCAGCACCGGCAGGTTCACCGCGCCGGGCGCGTGATCCTCGGCGAACTCGGCCGGGCTGCGCACGTCGATGACCATGTCGTAGCCCGCGAGGGCGTCGGGGTCGGCGGTTTCGAGGGACTCGATGGCGGCCATGGCTGACCCCGACTATATCGTTTCCCGGCGAACCCGAAGCCCACGACTCCGTGGCAAGGACGGACTTCATGACGGCGGCGACGACACAGACCCCGACCGAGCCCGTGCGCCTGACCTCGCTCGCCCACGGCGGCGGCTGCGGCTGCAAGCTGGCGCCCGCGGTGCTGCAGGAGATCCTGGCCAAGACGCCGGCGGCGGGGTTCTTCCCCGACCTGCTGGTGGGGACCGAGACCGGCGACGACGCCGCGGTCTGGCGCCTGAACGACCGCCAGGCCATCGTAGCCACCACCGACTTCTTCATGCCGGTCGTCGACGACCCCTTCGACTTCGGCCGCATCGCCGCGACCAACGCGCTGTCGGACGTCTATGCGATGGGCGCCAGGCCGATCTTCGCCCTGGCGCTGGTCGGCATGCCGGTGAACAAACTGCCGGCCGAGACCATCGGCAAGATCCTGTCCGGCGGCGCGTCGGTGTGTGCAGAGGCCGGCGTGCCGATCGCGGGCGGGCATTCAATCGATTCCGTCGAGCCCATCTACGGTCTCGTGGCCTTGGGCGTGGTCGATCCCGCCAAGGTGCAGAAGAACTCGACGGCGCGCGCGGGCGATGTGCTTATCCTGACCAAGGCGCTCGGCGTCGGCGTGCTCAGCGCCGCGCTGAAACAGGAGAAGCTGGACGACGCCGGCTACCGCGCGCTGATCGCGTCGACCACCAAGCTGAACACCGTCGGCGCCGAGTTGCCCGACGTGGCGGGCGTACACGCGGTGACCGACGTGACGGGCTTCGGCCTGCTGGGCCACGCACTCGAAATGTGCCGCGGTTCTGGCCTCGGCGCCGAGATCGAGGCGACCGCACCGGCGTTGCTCGACGGTGTCGAGGCTTTCGCCCGGGGCGGCGTGCGCACCGGCGCCTCCACCCGCAACTGGGCCAGCTACGGCCACGAGGTCCGCGCCGACGGCATCGAAGACTGGCGCCGCGACCTGCTGACCGACCCGCAAACGAGCGGCGGGTTGCTTATCGCGGTCGATCCATCGAATGCCGATGAAATCTTGGCGTTCGTAAAGTCCCGCGGCTTCGACGGCGCCCGCATTGTGGGACGCATGACGCAAGGCGCCCCGGAGATCCGCGTGGCGTAGCGGCCTCGACCGTCGCTATCGGGACCCAGCTTGTCGGGGGGCGCTGGGACCGCTACTCCAGGTCAAAGCGGAGTTGAGGGTGGGGACGATGATTACGCCGATCGAGACTTTCACGCGTCGCAAATCCCTGGGCGTCGAACGCCAGGCCGCGGCGATGTTGGTGTCCTGCATCCTCGCCGCGTGTCCCGTGGCGGCTGACGCCCAGACGCCGCCGAGCGCAAGTCCGCCGGCTCAAGCCGCCAAAGCCGAGCCTGCGAAGGCTCCGATCTTCGAATACCGGGAGGTGATGATCCCGATGCGCGACGGGATCCGGTTGCAGACCGTCATCCTGACGCCCATCGGCGCGAAGGGGCCACTGCCGATTCTGCTCAGGCGCTCGCCCTACGGCGTTCCGGACAAGGCCCCGACGCAGATCCCGGCCAGTCTCAAGGATCTGATGGCCGACGGTTACATCATCGTGATCCAGAATCTGCGCGGCCGCTTCAAGTCGGAAGGGACCTTCAACCTCGCCTACGACTCCACCATCGAGCCCGGCCAGAAGGGCACGATCGAGACCCGCGACGCCTGGGACACCATCGATTGGCTGGTCAAGAACGTGCCGGACAACAACGGCCGCGTCGGTATCTACGGGACGTCCTATGACGGCCTGACCGCAGCGGCGACGCTGCTCGACCCGCACCCGGCGCTGAAGGCGGTCAGCGAGCGCGCCTCTCCCGTCGACCAGTGGATGAACGACGACATGCACCGCTACGGCGCGCTGCGGCTCTCGTACGCGTTCGAGTATTCGGTCTTGGAGGAGGCGGACAAGAACGCCAACACCCACTTCGCCTTCGATACCTGGGACACCTACGACTGGTACTTGAGGGCGGGCCCCCTCTCGACGATCAACGACAAATACATCCACGGAAAGATTCCGTTCTGGAATGGGATAGTCGAGCATCCGGACTACGACGCGTTCTGGAAACAGCAGGCGTGGGTGAACGCGTTGCATCGTTCGTCCGTGCCCAACCTCAACGTCGCGGGCTTCTGGGACCAGGAAGACCCGTGGGGTCCCTGGCAAATCTGGCGGCATGAGGGCGAGAGCGATCCCAACCACACCGACCTGATCGTCGCCGGCCCCTGGTGGCACGGCGGCTGGGGCGCGCCCACCTTCACCAAGCTCGGGCCGGTCGATCTCGGCCACGATGTGTCGAAGGAATTCCGCGCCGACATCGAGGCGCCTTTCTTCCGCTACTGGCTGCACGGCGAGGGCGCCAAGCCCGACTGGGCCGCGACCATCTTCGAGACCGGTTCGAACCAATGGCGGACCTACGCGGCATGGCCGCCCAAGGACGCGAAGGCGACGAGCCTCTACCTGCATGCGGACGGAACGCTCAGCTTCGAGGCGCCGTCGCCCGCCGATCGCGGCGCGCACCGCGATTACGTGTCCGATCCCGCCAATCCCGTGCCCTATCGCCAGCGGCCGATTTCTCCGACCTATCCCGGAGGCGACTGGCGTTGGTGGGAGTCCGCCGACCAGCGCTTCGTCGATCATCGGCCCGACGTTCTCACCTTCGAGAGTGCGCCGCTCGACCACGACATCCGCGTGACCGGCCAGGTGTCGGCCGACCTCTACGCGGCGACCACCGGCACGGACGGCGACTTCGTCGTCAAGCTGATCGACGTCTTCCCCGAGAACGCCGCGAAGCCCGACTGGCCTGCGGGCCAGGGCCCTGCGGACGAGGGTCCGCCGCGGGGCGAATACGCGAAGTCCGTCAACGGCTACGAATTGCCGATCGCCATGGAGGTCCGGCGCGGGCGCTATCTCAAGAGCAATGAGCACGCGACGCCGCTGACGCCGGGCAAGCCGCAGCTTTGGCAAATCCCGCTGCGGGATCGCGACCACGTGTTCCTGAAAGGTCACCGGATCATGGTGCAGATCCAGTCGACATGGTTCCCCGTGATCGACCGCAATCCGCAAACCTTCGTCCCGAGCATCTACGCGGCGAAGGCGTCGGACTTCCGCGCGGCCACGCAGTCGGTCTACGTCGCGCCGGACCAGGCTTCGCGCATCGTCCTGCCGATCGAGCTGTAAGCGGCGGCGGAATGACGGCAGAGGGTGGGCGTGGCCCGACCGCAAATACGGTGAATTACGGTAGCTCTACCCGATCGCCGCCAGCGCTCTGGCGATCGCGGCGTCGAGTTTGTTCAGGTCGAAATGTTGCGGGTCGTCGTGCTTGGCGGCGATCCCCGCGTCCACGTCCGAGTGGAACGCCGGCGTCATCCACACGTGCGCCCGCGTCGACGCGATCACATACAACAACGCCAGCGTATCGTACTGCGCGTCGGTGAATCCCGGTTCCGGCGCGATGGTGTCGCTCCTCGGCAAGCCCGGCTCCTGCCGGCGCGGTTGGACCATCTCGGTGTGCAGGAACAGGCCCTTCGCGCGCACGTCGGGGAAGTGTTCGCGCTTGGTGGCGCGCCAGGGAACGGAGAAGTCGTGGCCGAGCGCGATCTCGCCTTTTCGGTTGACGAAAAAGTGGGCGACCGGGTCCTTGCCGGGTTGGAAATAGATGTGGAAGTCGTTGACCGCCGGATCGTCGTTCAGATCCTTCGGGAACGGCGCCGCGCCGATCCAGGGCTCGGACGTATCGTGGATCACAAAATAGCGGGCTTGCGGCGCATCGGGGCGGTTGTCCCAGGCGCGGGCGATGGGGCGGTCGAGGAAGAAGGCGACGGCGCTCCAGGTGGAGCGCTGATAGCGGTCGTCGCCGCGCGTCTCGACGTAACGGCGGAGCGCATCGAGCGACGGGACGTCGGTGGTTCCCACCAGGCGGTCGAGCGTCGGGGGCAGGGGCTGCTCGGGGCTGAGGAAGCCGCCTTTGTTGACGTGACGCAACAGGCATCGCGCCTGGGCGCGCGCGTCGCCGACTTCGAACGTGAGGGTGTCGGCGTTGAAGCGGCAGGTGGTCTCGGTTGCGGGGTTCGGCTCGCGGATCGTGGTTGTACAGGCGCCGGGCAGCACGGCTGCGAAGAGCAACGCGGTCGCGGCGAGACGGCGTTTCATGCCAGCGCGGCCTCGATCGCCGCGGCGACGGCGAGCAGGCGCGCGTCGCCCATAGTCTCGCCGATCAGCATGAGGCCCGTGGGCGCATTGCCCGCCTCGTGCATCGGCAGGCTGATCGCGCAGCGGTCGATGAGGTTCACGATCCGCGCGTTGCGCAGCAACAGTGAGTTGGCGCGGCCGAAGGCCTTCGCCTCCTGAACCTCGGCGATCTTCGGTGCGGTGATCGCGCAGGTCGGCGCGACCAGGGCGTCGAAGCCCTCCGACAGGCGGTTCGCCTCGCCCGCCAGGGCATCGAACCGCCAGCGCATCTCGAGGTAGTCGCTCGAGCTGAGCCGGCCCCCCGCCTCCAAGCGGAACAGGACATTGGGATCGTAGAGGTCGCGCTGCTCGATCCAGCCGTTCTGTCTGTGCACGGCGTAGGCTTGGGCGTTGACCAGCGCGCCTTTTGCTTCGATCTCCGGGATGTCGTTGAGCGCGGCGAAGCCCAGGCGCTCGATCGTGACGCCCTGCAATGACAGCCGCGATACCGCGCGTTCGAAGTCCTGCGCGACCTGGGGCTCGAGGTCCTCGAGGAAGAAGTCCTCCACCACGCCCAGGCGCAGACCGCCAATGTTGACCGGCCCGTGATGCTCGACCGAAGCGTCGGCCATGACCGCGTCGAGCAGCCGGCAATCCTCGACCGTGGTCGCCAGCGGCCCGATGCTGTCGAGGGCGGGCGCAAGCGGCACGGCGCCCTCAGTGGTGATGCGCCGCTTGGTCGGCTTGAACCCGACGACGCCGCAGACGGCGGCGGGAATGCGCACCGAACCGCCGGTGTCGGTGCCGATGGAGGCGGCGGTCTGGCCAAGGCCCACGCTCACGCCGGCGCCGGAGCTCGATCCGCCGGGCACGCGTTCGGGATCGCGCGGATTGACCGCCTGCGGCAGGTGCGGATTCAACCCGATGCCCGAGAAAGCAAAGGGGCTCATCTGGGTGCGCCCGACGATGATCAGCCCCGCGCCTTTCAGACGCGAGACCACCGGCGCGTCGCGTTCCGCGATCGGGGCTTCGCGGAGATGCACGGTCGAGGCGGGCGTCGGAAGGCCCTCGATCTCGAACAGGTCCTTCACCGAGATCGGCAGGCCGGCGAGTTGCGAGACCCGGTCGCCGGACGCGCGTTCGCGATCGGCCGCGGCCGCCGCCGCGCGCGCTTCGTCGGCGAAGACGGCGGTGAAGGGACGCGGGTCGCGGGCAATAGCGTCGAGGGACGCCTCGACCAGGGCGCGGCTGGTGGTCTCGCCGCTCGCGAGCGCACGCGCCTGGTCCGACAAGGTCATGTCACACGCCTACGTAGGTCGGTCAGTCAACCGTGACGGCAGTGCCGTAGGCGATCACTTCGGTGATGCCGTCCATGATCTCGTTGGCGTCGTAGCGCATGCCGACCACCGCGTTGGCGCCCGCCTTGGTGGCGTGCTCGACCAGGTGGTCGTAGGCCTCCTGACGCGCGGTCTCGGCGAGCTCGACGTAGATGGTCAGCTTACCGCCGAAGATCGACTGGACGCCGCCGGCGAAGTTGCCCAACACGCTGCGCGAGCGGACGGTGATTCCGCGCACGAGGCCGATGTGCTTGGTGATGGTGTGACCGGGAATATCGTTGGTGGTGGAAACCAGCACAGGGGTTCTCCGCGTTAGGGCCAAGGTGGGGCCAGGATAGTGACCCGAAAGCCCCGTTGGAAGCTCAGCGACAGGGTTAAGTTTCGCCACTTTCGCGACGAGCCTTGCCAGCGGAAATCGTTAATGGTTCCTTAAAAAACCCAGTTTCGAGGGCTCAGGGTGACAGGGGAGTATCCAGGCGCAAAGCACCGGGGTTCAGGCTCCGGCGGCGCAGGTTTTGCGGGATTTGTCCTCGGCGTGATCGTCGGGGGGTTGCTCGGCGCGTGGTTCGCTTCGGGCGGTATGCCCTTAAGCCAACAGGTCGCCCTGGCCGCCCATCCGGTCGCGGCCGCCGTCCAGCCCGCCAAGGCCGAAGCCAAGGTCCTGCCTCCCTCGGCCAAGCTTGCGACGACCCCCGCCGACCCCGACCCCGACGCGGGCGCAGGCCGGCCCCAGACCGCCCAGGCGGCGAGCCTGGTCCCGGTGAAGTTTGATATGCCGTCGCTGGACCACCGCATCACCATCGGGGTGTTCGGGGATTCCATGGGCGACGGCCTGTGGGCGGGCCTCTAC
>DASZMV010000008.1:0-48540 GCA_035551675.1 Caulobacteraceae bacterium
CCTGCGCGACGGCGATCCGCAACGCGTGGCCCAGGCCCTCCACGAGGCGCTCGCCGCATGATCACCGAAGTCACCATCGCCGGCCGCGCCATCGGCCCCGCGCACGAACCTTTCGTCATCTGCGAACTCTCGGGCAACCACAACGGCAGCCTCGAGCGCGCGCTGCAAATGATCGACGCCGCCGCCGCCACCGGATGCGACGCAATCAAGCTGCAGACCTACACCGCCGACACCATCACGCTCGACAGCGACCGGCCCGAGTTTCAGATTCACGGCGGCCTGTGGGACGGCCGCAGCCTGTATGAGCTCTATCAGGAAGCCCACACGCCCTACGCCTGGCACGCGGCGCTGTTCGAGCGGGCGAAACAGCGCGACGTGATCCTGTTCTCGTCACCCTTCGACGAGACCGCCGTCGACCTGCTCGAAAGCCTGGACGCGCCCGCCTACAAGATCGCGTCCTTCGAGGCGGTGGACCTGCCGCTGATCGCCTACGCCGCGTCGAAGGGAAAGCCGCTGATCATCTCCACCGGCATGGCTTCGGCGGACGAGATCGCCGCCGCGCGCGACACCGCGCTCGAGGCCGGCGCCGCGGGCGTGATCCTGCTCCACTGCGTGTCGAGCTATCCCGCCGCGCTGGAAGACGCCAACCTGCGCACCATTCCCGACATGGCGTTTCGCTTCGGCGCGCCCATCGGCCTGTCCGATCACACGCCCGGAACCACCGCGGCGGTCGCGGCGATCGCACTCGGCGCCTGCGTTGTGGAAAAGCACTTCACCCTCGCCCGCGCCGACGGCGGCCCCGACGCCGCCTTCAGCCTCGAACCCGACGAGTTCACCGCCCTGACCCGCGACTGCAAGGCCGCGTGGCGCACCCTGGGCCGCGCCCACTACGACGTGCTTGGCTCCGAACGCGGGAGTTTGCAGCACCGGCGTTCGCTGTACGTCACCGCCGACGTCCGCGCGGGCGAAGCGCTGACGCGCGCGAACGTGCGCTCGGTGCGACCCGGCAACGGGTTGGCGCCGAAGCATTTGCCCGAGGTGCTGGGACGCATGGCGACGCGCGACCTCATGCGCGGCGAGCCGCTCGAGTGGGGGATGGTCGCAGCGAAGGCGGAAGACGCAGCCTAATTCACACGCGAGCACGTCCCCCCGCCCGCAAGGCGGGGGGACCGGACTGCGCTCTTGGGCGCAGGCCAGGAGGGCAAGTGTTTGCAGCCCACAACTTTCGAAAGTGATCGTGTCAGAATATGGCGCCTGAGCTGAGCGTCGCGCTCACACACCCCTTCGCTCATCACCCACCGTCGAGGGCTGCAAACACTTGCCCTCGTGGCCCGAAGACGGGCCGGTCCCCCCGCCTTGCGGGCGGGGGGACGGCGGCTACCCCCCAATCGTCGGCAGCAGTTCGTCCAGTTGATCCAGTTGCGTCGGCAACCCGGCCGCCGAGCCTTCCATCGCTTCGTCGAGCGCTTGCTTCGACGGATAAAGCTCGTGGAACGTCAGCAGCGTCTTTCCGCCCTTGTCCTCGAAGGTGACGGTGGTTACCGCGCCCTCTTCGTCGCCTTCGTCGTTGGTCCAGACGATGCGTTCGTTCGGCGTCACGTCCAGGTACTTGCCGTAGAAGGCCATGCTGCCGTCGCCGTGGGCGAACTCTAGCTTGTATTTGCCGCCGGTGCGGACGTCCATTTCGCAGTTCAACAGCGTGATGCCGGCGCCCTTCGGGACCCACCACTTGCGAAACAGCTCGGCGTTGGACCACGCCTTGAACACGATGCGCGGCGCCGCGTCGAACAGGCGCGTGACCACCAGTTCCCGGTCTGTCTTCCGCTCGACCTTGGTGCGGTCACTCGTTTGCAGGGCCATCTTCTTCCTCCCGTTTCAATTCCAGAATGATCTTGTCCAGGGCATCGAACCGCGCCTCGAACAGCTTGCGATGCGCTTCGATCCACGCCGCCTCCGCGTCGAGGCCGCGGCGCCCGAGCCTGCACGTGCGCACGCGTCCGATCTTCTCGGTCACGACGAGTCCTGCCCGCTCCAGCACGGCGACGTGCTTCTTCATGCCGGTCAGGGTCATGTGAAAGCGGTCGGCCAGGCTGGTGATCGACGCGTCCGCCCGGCCGAGCTGCTCGAGCACGCCGCGCCGCGTCGTGTCCGACAGGGCGGCAAAGGAAAGATCGAGGGCGGGCGTCGAAAGCTGAACCATATGGTTCAGTGTTATCTGGCTCATTCGGCAAATGCAACAGCCTTTCGCCCCGCGCTCCCTTGACCATTTCTGATTTTGAAATATCCCTTTCAAATTGAGCAAAATCTCTGATCCGCTTGGGGGCGAGGCGATCGGGCGCTCGAAGACCATGCCCCGAAGGATCAAGCCGATGATGCGATTGGCCCTGACGTCCCTGTTCGCCCTGACCCTGGCAGCCCTGCCGGCGGCCGCACTCGCCCAGACTCCCGCCGCGGCCGATGCGCCCGGCAAGACGGCGACGGGCGTGGCCTACACCCAGCCCAAGGACTGGACCGTCGCGGTCAAGGGCGCGGTGACGACCTTCAGCGCGCCGGAGGGCGATCTGAACATCGTCGTCGTCGACGTGGGATCCTCAGCGTCCGCCCAGGCCGCGCAGGCGGCGGCGTGGTCGGCGTACAAGCCCGGCGCCAATCGTGTCGTGCGTCTGGCCAGTCCGGGCACGGCGGGCGACGGATGGGACGAGCGGGCGAGCTTCGCCTATGAGACCTCGCCCGGCGATCGGACCGTGGTGTCGGCGCTGGCGATGCGCAACGGGGCCGCCTGGACGGTGGTGATCGTCGACGGCGCCGACGCGACGGCGAACAAGCGCGCCGCGGCGCTGTCCATCGTCGAACGCAGCCTGCGTCCGGCCGGATACGCGCCCGAAACCTTCGCCGGCAAGACCGCGCATCATCTGACGCCCGAGCGCATCCAGGCGCTGCGCGACTTCATCGCGGAGTCGGCAAAAGAACTCGACGTGCCGGGCGTCGGCATCGCCATCATCGACAACGGCAAGGTCGTCTATGAAGGCGGCTACGGCGTGCGCGAACTCGGCCACCCCGATGAGCCGGTGGACGCCCACACCAAGTTCATGATCGCGTCGAACACCAAGGGCATGACGACGCTATTGCTGTCGGTGCTCGCCGACGAGGGCGCGCTGCGCTGGGACGAGAAGGTCACCGACCTCTATCCGTCCTTCAGGCTGGGCAGCGATGCGACGACCAAGGCGGTCGAGGTGCGTCACCTGGTGTGCGCCTGCACCGGCCTGCCGCGCCGCGACTTCGCCTTCATCCTGGCCAACCAGGATCTGCCGGCCGCCGACACCTTCCGCCAGCTTTCCGAGACCGAACCCACCAGCGCGTTCGGCGACCTCTTCCAGTACAGCAACCTGATGGCGGCGGCGGCCGGCTATGTGGCCGGCGACCGGCTCTATCCCAAGCTCGAACTCGGCGCCGCCTATGACAAGGCCATGCAGACGCGCATCTTCGATCCGCTCGGGATGCACGACACCACCTTCGACTTCAAGGTCGGCGAAAGCGGCGACTGGGCGCGGCCGCACGGGTTCGATGTCGACGGCCGAATGACCGAGATGTCGAACCACTTCAACCATCTCATCTCGCCCTACCGCCCGGCGGGCGGCGCCTGGTCGAGCGCCGAGGACGTCGCGCGCTACGCCGAACTCGAGCTGTCGAAGGGCGTGACGCCCGACGGCAAGCGGCTGGTCAGCGAAGCGAACCTCTTGGAACGGCGCAAGCCCGGCGTGCCGACCGGAGACAACGCCCGCTACGGCATGGGCCTCTTCAACGAGACGGTCTCTGGCGTGAATGTGATCACCCACGGCGGAACGCTGCAGGGCTATCACAGCGACTGGTGGGTGCTTCCCGACTCCGGGATCGGCGCGGTGCTTTTGACCAACGCCGACAGCGGGCCCTACATGTTCGGTCCGTTCCTGCGGCGCCTACTCGAGGTCGCGTACGACGGCAAGCCCGAGGCGCAACAGGAAGTGGCGAACGCGGCGGCGCACCTCAAGGCGCAGGAAAAGGCGCGACGCGCGCGCCTGACCATCCCCGGCGATCCCGCCGCGCTCGCGCACCTGGCGCCGAAGTATCGCGACGCCGAGCTCGGCAACGTCATTACGATTGCAGACCGCGACGGCGGAAAGTGGGTGAACGCGGGCTCCATCGAGGGACCTGTCGCCACCCGCAAGAACGCCGACGGCACCGTCTCGCTGGTGACCATCGCCCCGGGCGCGATCGGCCTCGACGCCGTGATCGGCGAAGCGGGCGGCCAACGCACCCTCACCATCCGCGACAGCCAGCACCAGTACGTCTACACCGAGGCGCACTGAGTACGCGACGACGTGTTACGCGCGAGGCTGCTCTATAGCTCCCAAAGCGGACCTGGGTGGCAAGCGGACGCAAATTGCTGAAGCTTTGTTTTCTTGCAGCTTGAATTAGTATGCGCTGAATAGCGCGGGGGGCCGCATGACACGAATTCCGATAGGTCTGGCTGCGGCTGCCTTCGCCCTCGCGACAGTGGTTGGAGCGACCGCTTCCCCGGTGCGCGTGCTTACGGCGGAGGAAGCCGTCTGCATAGGCAGCCGGGACGTCACCCCCCAACAACTGGTCGCTGCATGCACGGCGGTCATCAAGTCAGGCTCCGGGCCAGCAGTCGCTTCAGCCTACAACGACCGCGGCATTGGATACCGACTAATGGGGCAGGAAGACCTTGCGATCCAGGACTTCGACCAAGCCATCCGCATCAATCCAGTCAACCCTGAGGCCTACAATAACCGGGGCAACGCCTACCGGGCCAAAGGACAGCAAGACCGAGCAATCCAGGATTATGACGAAGCGATACGGCTAAACCCCAACTACGCGGTCGCCTATAATGGCCGCGCGGCCGCCTACTCGGACAAGGGACAGTACGACCGGGCGATCAAGGACTTGGACGAGTCTATCCGTCTTAGCCCCGCCTATGCCGAAGCCTACGTCACGCGCGGCAATGCTTACGATCAGATGGGACAACAGGATCGCGCACTGAAAGATTACGACGCGGCCATTCGCGTAAGCCCGAACGACGCAGACGCGTACTATGATCGCGGCGGCGTTTATCGTCATTTGGGCCAATACGACCGTGCGATCCAGGACTACAACCAGGCGATAAGGTTGAAGCCGGACGATGCAGACAGCTACGACGAGCGCGGCAACGCGTATGACGCGAAGGGCGAACACGACCGCGCAATTCAGGACTTCGACGAGGCCATCCGCCTTAATCCTCACGAGGCCGCTACCTACAGCAACCGTGGCAAGGCCTACTTCGACGTTGGCCAAGCGGATCGTGCGATCCAGGACTACGATCAGGCAATCAGTCTTAAGCCGGACTACGCCACAGCGTTTTACAACCGTGGCCTCGCTTTACAGAGCATGAGCCAGTATGACCGCGCGATCCAGGATTACGACCAAGCTATCCGTTTGAAGCCAGACTATGCCACGGCGTACAACAACCGCGGCGTTATCTACCTTCTCAAGCGGCAATACGAGCGAGCAGTCCAGGACTTTAATCAGGTCATCCGCTTAACGCCTGACGACGCGAAAACCTACACCGGCCGCGGCATCTGCTACGCCGACATGGGCGAATACGACCGGGCAATCCAGGACTACGAAGCCGCACTTCGACTTAAGCCTGATTACGCGCTCGCGCTCCGTAAATTGGAGGACTCAAGGAGAGCCAAGGCTGCTGTCGGCAGTCGCTAACGGCGGCGTCAGCCGATGTCCGCTATGGGTGGATTCGGGCCTGTCCCTCGGGCATTGGCAGAGGCGTGGATAGTCAGCTATGGGCCGCTTCGGTCGCTGTTGGATCGACGTACCATGGATCCTTTTTGCACGGATAACTCTTCGTGAATGATGTCAACGCGTAATGGTTGGCGTCTTCAGCTTGCAAGCAAAAGCCGTCGGCGACGAGGCTCTTCCAGATTACAGCCGGGCCATGATCGGTATGCGCCACGACAAGATAATACTCATCGCCAACATGTGGGCGCACCGAAACAGTGTCTTCAAACACTGGGCCTTGCAAGCTTCGGCCTGCCAATACGACCTTTAGCTCGAACGTCAGACGCCAGGAAAATCCCAGAAGACACACGGCGCTGTCTGGCAAGCAAGAGAGCCGTGCGCCTGGCTCTCGGCTAATGTCTCTAGCATCCGAAAGACGCGCCATAAGCACTGATATCGGGGAAGTGACCCAATGGCCGCCATCTACGCTTGCCTGCTCAGCTGCGGCCGACGGAACCGCAACATAGCATGCGATTGCGGCGCTTAAGGCTGCGATTTGTTGCCGTGGCATTTCAGCACCTTATGCGGTTCGGTCCAGGGTCCGCAATGGGTCGATAGCGGTCGGGACCCCCAAGCCGGATAGCGGACCCGGGGACGATCGGGAGAGGGTAGACCTTGTTCAAGGTGCGGCATGGCGCGATTGTGGGTCAATGAACACAGCTTGCTGCGAGCGTATGGCCTCGGACCTGAACCACGTGTGCGAGCTGCACTCGGATCGAGCGGGTTGCCCGGACGCCATAATCGCGCAGGTGCGAGGCGGCTATGGTCTCTACGTCCGCGACGGAGACGATGGTTATGGTTCGAGCGTCATCGAGATCGGGTTTTGCCCTTGGTGCGGAACGTCGCTGCCGCCAATCGGCGAGTTAGACCTTTCCGGGCTGCCGCCCGACGTCCGCTAAGGGTCGATGCCGGTCGGGAGCCATGAGCCGGAAAGCGGACCTGACGATGGCCCGCATGGGGTGGAAACCGATCACTCCCTAATTTCGGCGAGCGCTTATTTCCGATCGGATCGCTTCGGGGACGTTGATCCAAGCGGTGTGAGCCGTGAGGTGCAGGCGGACGCCATGTTCGTCTGCCGCAGCCGCAAGGATTTGGTCGAACCACCTTGGATAGGTCCATTCGCGGGGCAGAGGACTGAAGAGACACCTCCGTGCGGGGTCCCACCCGACCTCCATGCCCGCCCGGTATATAAGTTCGAACTCGCGGGACTTCGGCTTGACGCAAAGCTTTCCGTCGGCATCGACCTCAATGCTAGTAATTTCATCCTCGGTCACGTCGGCAGAGTACTGAGCTTCTTAGGTTGATGCCAAGCGGCACGCGCCGTGCGGTAAGCGGACCGGAAGGGGTGGGAAACGAACATTAGCCGACCTCAGGAAATGCCAGCCAAACGCCCGCTTCGGCGGGGCCGTTTGATGGGCCGTGTTTGTAGGTCCGTTGAGGGTGAAATGCGGACTGCCCGCTCAATCCCATACAAACCGCGGCGTGGTGCTTCGGTCTGAACCTCTGAACCTTGACGGGCATTGCGCACCAGGGGGCGCACCCCCATCATCGCGCCATGCGACGCATGGTGCTCATCTATCTGGGCTTTACCCTTTTTTGCTTCGCGTTCGGAGCGTTCCTCGTTGCGGCCAACCAGTCGCAGACCGGCATCGACATCCTCGTGCTTGGGGGCATCCTGGCCTTCCTGACCTACTGGACCTGGCGCAACAACGGAAAGACCGTGCAAGACTCGGATAGCGTCATGTTTGACGACTCTGTCGTTAAGACGATCTACAGCCCAGACCGCCAGGTCGGCTTAGCGATCTCTCGTGGCGAAGACGGCCTCTTTAGCTCCTACGAAATCTGGCTTCACGATGTGCCGACAGTGGGTAAGACTTGGCGCCCTAAGCCTGGCGGCTGGGAGGGCGGCTCCTATGAGACCGCTGAAATCGCCGAGCGCGAAGCTCGAGTCTCGGTGCCGTGGCTTATCGAGAAATAATCAGTGTAGACACCACCCGCTTTCGGAAAGGGCGGAAGAGTCCGCTTTGGGTCGATTGCTGCCGGTGGGAGCCAGCCTTGAAGCGGACGTCCCCGTTTCTGCAAGGTCCGCCATGGCTGGGGAACAGACCTAGTTGGCACGGGATGGGTCGTGCGGCATGCGTGCGAAGAAACGCAAGTTGGGCGAGCGCACCAACGCATAGGCGCCGTCTCCCGGGACGACCTGGAGGCCCAGAAGCGCGAGCCAGACGAACGGAAGTTCTGCGCCGCCCCTTGTAAAATAGAAGCCCTTGCGAACCAGCCAGAACTCGGCCGCGCCGAACTTCATCGGCATGGCATAGACCGCCACGTACCGCGAAAGCACCCCAGGCATCAGAAGCAACGCCCCGCCGAACTCCGCGGAAAGCACATAGGCCGGCACGAACGTTGGATAGCCGCTCTTCACCAGGCCGTCCCACCACGCCTGAGCCCCACCTGGAAGCAGACAGAATTTCCAATAGAGGTGGGCGATGAACATCGCGCCTACGAGCAGCCTGAGCAGCAGGGGGCCGAGTTTCAGCCCTATCGCGCGAGAGTCCATTGCGTGTGCGTGCGCGTGGAGAGAGAAAGTGGGGACATGTACGACTTAATCTCCGCGGTCGGCTTCCCAACTTTTCATTCGACATCACCGCTTCGTCAGTAGGAACGGAACCAGCATCGGTACGCGCTTGCTGTACGCGTCGTACGCCTCCGCGCCGAGCTCGCTCCGCAAGAACCCTTCCTCCATCCGGCTCTTCATCCAATAGCCCACGCAGAGCGAAGCCGCGCCGGCGAGGGCGGCGGGCGTCGCCTTGTCGAGCGCCAGCGCCCAGCCCAGGGTGAGAATGCCCGTGTAGATCGGATGGCGCACAAGCCCGTAGGGGCCGGTGTCGACGATGTGATGGTCGGCCTTGCGCGTGATCGCGCTCGACCAGAGTGCGCCGAGGTGGATGCGCGCCCACCAGCAAAACAGGAACCCCGCCGCGGCGATTCCAGCCAGGACCCAGCCGAGCGTCTCGGGGGTGCTCCACAACGGTGTCGTCAAGGTCTTCAGAACCGGCTGGGCGAAGACGCTCTTCCATCGGCCGGGATCCCAGGGCCACGGCGGCATGAAGAGCACCAGGAGGAAGCCCGCCTGTGTGAACACGCGGAAGAAGGACTGCGGCCGCAACCCGGGCGTCGCCTGGGCCCGTGATGACCAGAGCGCAGCCAGCTCCCAACTCACGATCCAGACGATCCAGACCGCGTAAAGCGCAGCCAACGGCGACCAAGCGAACATAAGACCTCCCCGACCGACCGACCTTCGAACGACCCGGAGATTGCGCCTATGTCGTGATCTTGAACAGCACCGGCGATGCTCTCAGCCTTTCGCCCCACAAGCGTTCGGCGCGACCTCAACGCGGATCACTATATTGTTGCTCTTCGTGATTTTAAGGCCCTGGTCAGGGCGAATGACATCAGCTTCGTTGCGAAATCCAGGTAGCCACGGACTGCTATTGAAATGAAATGCAGTCCCACCGATGGAAAAATAAGTGTCGGCGACGTCGTGAGCGCCGACCACTCTTTGGTAGCCGCGAACGCACCCTTCCACGATTTGAACTTGCCCACGCGCTTGCGCATGCTGCGCCAGCACCCCAAGAAAAAATGGCGAAATGGATCCAATAAGCGAAGCGCTGGCAAAAAGGAGCACGAATACAGCTACGGCCCGATTTACGGTGGGGTCGCGCCGCCAGCCGCCGAGCTTTGGGTATCGGATGATTGCGATAGCGATCACCACAAACAGCAACAGTATAATACTGCCTTCGCCGACAAGTGGGTAAGTCGGACGGCTCGCGTCGAATAGAACGTTGTTGCCGTTCACCGCTATTTCCCCCTCGACCGAGGCGACGCCTACCCCTTTATGTCGTCAAGTCCCATCATCCGGCGGGAAACGATCGACCGCAATGGGTCGGTAGCGGAAATTGAGTCTCGCGACCAAAGCGCTCTCGCTTTGGCGCGTCACGCTCTCAGACTTGCCGTCGCTCAACGGGAGAGAAACCTAGGGTGCGTGGGATTGTTGAGCGATCAGCTTCATGTGCTCCGCCAATCCGTTCCACCCGAGGTTCATCACCGCGTCCAGGAAACCCATGTACGGCGTGAAGCCTGCGCATGTCTGCGGATAGGGGATCGGGTCGTAGCTGCGATACTTCACCGGGATGTTCGCCTTGGCGATGATACCGTCGGCTTCGATGTAAGCGCGCGAGCCCAGGGGGGAGAGGTAGAGGTCGGCGTTCAGCTTGCGCAATATCTCGACCGAGTGATCCGAGCGTTTTCCGCCGCAAGCTAGCGTCCTCGCGCGCACGAGTTCGGCGCCGAAACTGAGCTTGCGCGCCGCGTCTTCGATCATCCCGCAGGTCAGGTCGGCCAACAGCGGCTCCGGCCGCGCCAGCTGCGCCTCCATCCAGCCGAACCCTTCCTCGAAGAATGCCGCCTTGGCATAGGCCTTCTTGATCTCGCGCAGGTGATCGCGCCGCCAGGGTAGGTCGTCGTTGATCTCGATGTCCTTGATGTCGGTCTCGACCGGCTGTTTGCGCAGGATGATGCTCAGCATCGCCTCGCCGTCGCGGCCGAGGATGCGGTTGCGCTGCTGCCAGGACTTGCGCTCGAACTGACAGTCGTCGAGCAAGACGAACACATCGGCGCGCTGGATCAGGTCGAAATAGCCGAGATAGGGCAGGTAGGTCGGCTGCATGATCGCGACGGTGCGGGTCATGACGGGGTCGTCCCGGTCAGGATCAGGTCGCTGTTAGGCGAGATCAGCACGCCCGACTGGACGTTGTCGAAGCTCAGGCCCAGCACCACGATATCCTGCAGGTCGAGCGTCGCGCGCAACAGCGCCACCGCCTCGGCCTCGTCGTAGAAGCGGTTGATCAGGCCCGCCTCGCCGGTCTCCGGCGTGGCGAGCCGCCAGGTGTCGGGCGCCACGCGCTCGCCGCGGCCGCAGCGATAGTCGTCCTTGCGCCGAATCCGCACATAGACCTCGCATCCGGGCGCCAGCCGCGGCGCGAAATCGCGCAGCAATCGTTCGGCGCTTTCGGTTCCCAGGTAGTAGAGGCTGCTCGGCGCCAACAGCGCGTCCCACGGGCCCGCGAGCTCCCGCGGCGAGACCGACGACAGGTCCGCACGCACCAGGTGCGCGTCCTCGCCCAGGTTCCAGCGCGCGTCCTCGATCGCCTGGGCGTCGATGTCCGCGCCCGCGACGCTCCAGCCGAACGCCTGGTAGAGCGCCAGATTGCAGCCCGAGCCGCATCCCAGCCCGACAACCCGCCCGGCGCGCTGGTGCAGGCCGCGGCGGAAGAAGTGCCGGACCAGGAACTCGTCCGGGAACCTCAGGCCGCGAATGTCCGGGATTGGCCGCAACGGGGTCTCCTTGGCCGCACGGGCGTGCGCGGGCTAGGTTGGCGGCGAATCGGCGGGGATTTCCAGCCATGATCCTGGCGGTGCTGCAGGCGCGGATGAGTTCGACCCGCCTGCCCGGCAAGGTGATGAAGCCCTTGCTTGGCGTGCCGATGATCCTGCGCCAGCTCGAACGCCTGCGCCGCACCCGAATGCTGGACGCCCTGGTGGTGGCGACCAGCGACGATCCCTCCGACGATCCGTTGGCGCATCGGCTCCAGGGCGAGGGCGTGGCGACCCACCGCGGCTCGTTGAACGACGTGCTGGACCGGTTCGCCGGCGCGGTGGCCGCGTTCGGCCCGGCCGAGCATGTGGTCCGCCTCACCGCCGACTGTCCCCTGGCCGACCCGGAGGTGATCGACGCCTGCGTGCGGCTGCATGTGGAGGGCGGTTTCGACTATACCGCCAACGACCATCCCTCGACCTTTCCGCGCGGCCTGGATGTGGAGGTGATGACTGCGCAAGCGCTCCGCGTCGCCGCCTCGGAAGCCGCCGATCCGGCCGAGCGCGAGCACGTGACGATGTTCCTCTACCGCCGGCCGGAGCGGTTCAGCATCGGGCGGCTGGTGGGAGCCGAGGACCTGTCGCGCCTGCGCTGGACCGTCGACACCCCGGCGGATTTTGCCTTCGTCGAACGGGTCTATGCGCGGCTCTATCCGGACAAGCCCGATTTCACCAGTGACGACATCCGCGCGCTCGACTTCGAACGCACCGAGGAGGACGCTAGCGCCGGCCGATGATCTCGAGAAACGCCTCGGCCACACGGTCGGCCCCTGTTCCGTCGCAGAGTTTTGCGCTTTCCGCCGACAACCGCGCGACGCGGTCGGGGCTGCGCATCAGGCCGGTGAAAGCGCGGTCGAAGGCGGCTTCGAAGTCGGGCGCGCGGGCGTCGACGCGCTCCACCGCGCCGTGTCCGGCGAGCCAGTCGCCCACCGCCGCCTGGTTGTTGGCCAGCACCACCAGAACTGCGGGGAGCCCCAGCGTGCAACGCTCCCAGATGCTGGCGCCGCCGGCGCCGACGCAGAGGTCCGCCTGCGCCATCAGCGAGGCCATGTCCTCGACCGCGATGTGCAGGCGCAGGCGCGGATCGCGCGCCGCCAGGGTCTTCAGCCGCGCCTCGCTCGCCGTATTCGGTCCGAGCACTACGTCGATAGACGCATCACCCAGGCGGGGCAGCATGCGGTCGACCACCCGCGCGCTGATCGCGCCGACGTCGGTGAGGCCCATGGAGACGAGCACGCGCTGCACCGGTCCGCGTGCGCTGCGTCGTTGCAAGGCGGCCTCCCGTTGCGCGACGAAGGCCGGACGCACCAGCGCATAGTCGGGTCCGAGCAACAGGCGCGCGGTTTCCGGAACCAGGCCGTCATAGTCGCGCGGATCGCGGCCGGGGTCGGGCTCCATCAGAAGATCGCAGGCGAGCGCGCGATCGGCGAGATTGTCGATGACCAGCGATGGTCTCCCGCGCGCAATGGCGCGGTGCCCGTCTGCGCCAAGGCGAAAACTATCGAACACGCAGGCGTCGAACCTATCCGCCGCCCGCGCCGCCTCCTCGGCCAACCGCGCCGGCTCGGCGTCGGACGCCGCGATCCGTTCGATCTCCGGTCCCGCGAACAGGTCCAGGATCTCCGCCGTCGGCGGCGAGGCCATGAAGGCGGCGGTTGCGCCCCCGTCGCGCAGCGCCTGCGCCAGGGTCAGGCAGCGCATCACGTGGCCGCCGCCGATTTCGCGGCCCGCGTCGGGGACAAACAGGATGCGCGGCGAGTTCACGTTTCGGCCGTAACGCGGTTCACGCCGCGGCGATAGACGCCGGTCGCCCGCTTCGGGTTAAGCTGGACCATGGCCCCTATCGACGCGCCGCCGCCGGACCCATCCTCCACGCCGCCGCCGGTGGTGGAGACGGTGACCGTGCGCGCCGCGCGGCTGCCGCCGGCGTTGGGGGATAAGGCCTTTTCGATCGTCCGGCTGGATCGCAGCGACCTCGAGGACGCGCCTCGCCTGGATACGGCGCTGGAACAGGTACCGGGCGTCTCGCTGTTCCGCCGCGCCTCGAGCCTCTCGGCCAATCCGACCACCCAGGGCCTGTCGCTGCGGGCCATCGCGCCCTCGGGGTCGAGCCGGGCGCTGATCACCCTGGACGGCGTGCCCCAGAACGACCCCTTCGGCGGCTGGGTGATCTGGTCAGCCCTGCCGGCCGAGGACATCGAGGCGGTGAACATCGTGCGCGGCGCGGGTGCGGGGCCCTATGGCGCCGGCGCGCTCACTGGCGTCGTCGCGCTGGAGGAGCGCACGCCCAAGGCCGGCGACTGGTCGGGCGATGCAGCCGGCGGATCGCTCGGCTATGCGCGCGCGGCGGGCGTCGCAGAGATGTCGGCGGGGCCGGGCGAACTCTTCGCCGAAGCGTCGGGCGAGAGCAGCGACGGTTGGATCCCGGTGCACGCGAGCCGCGGCTTCGCCGACACCCCGCTCAGCCTGCACGATCGCCAAGGTGCGTTGCGCTGGACCGAGGATTTGGGCGGCGGCGTGCTGGCGGCACGCGCGGGCGCCTATGACGAAGATCGCGGCACGGGCACGCGCGGCGGGACCGCGCACGCGAACGGAACCGACGAGAGTCTGAGCTGGGCGCGCGCGCCGGATGCGAGCGCCTATGGCTACCGCCTGCAGGTCTGGGCGCGGCAGTCGAACTTCTCGCAACTATCGTTGTCGGATTCGCCCGGTCATACGAGCGCGACGCCGGCGGACCAGCAGTACGCGACGCCGGCCCAGGGCGTCGGCTTCAACGCCGCCATCCGGCGCGCCACCGATGCCTGGAGCTGGGAGTTGGGCGCCGATGCGCGCGAGGCGGAGGGTGAGACGCGCGAACACTTCAAGTTTGTCTCCGGCGCCTTCACCGAGAACCGCATCGCCGGCGGTAAGGCGGGTGTGGCGGGCGTCTATGCGGAGGGCGCGCGGACCGAGGGCCCGTGGCTGTTCACCGCCGGGGTGCGCGTCGACGGCTGGCGCACCTGGGACGGCAAGCGCATCGAGGCCCTGTTGTCGAACGGCGCCGCGACCCTCGACGACAAACCCGCGGATCGTTCCGGCGTCACCCCGACCGCGCGCGCGGGCCTGACCCGCGACCTCGGCGATGGGTTCTACGCGCGCGCCGCGGCCTATGCCGGTTTTCGCCCGCCGACGTTGAACGAGCTGCACCGGCCGTTCCGGGTCGGCAATACGGTGACCGAGGCCAATCCGGCGCTGGAACCGGAGCGGCTGTTCGGCGCCGAGGTCGGCGTGGGCCGCACGACATCCGCGTCCAATGTCGAAGCGACCGTCTTCGTGAATCGTCTCGAGGATGCGGTGACCAATGTGACGCTGGGCGTTGGTCCGGGGACCTTTCCCAAGGCCGGATTCATCCCGGCCGGCGGCGTGTTCCAGATGCGCGAGAACGCCGGCGCGGTGCAGGCGACGGGGTTGGAGTTCGACGCGCGACATAAGTTCATGGGCGATCGCCTGGTATTACGCGCCGCTTTGTCGGCGACCGACGCGCGCGTGGACGGCGGCGATCAGGCGCCCCAGCTCACCGGCAAACGCCCGGCCGAGGCGCCGATCTGGACCGCGACGGCGGGAGCGCAGTGGCGCGCGAGCGAGCGGCTGAGCGTCGACGTCGACGCGCGCTACGAAAGCAAGCGCTTCGAGGACGATCTGAACACGCGCGTGATCCGCGCGGCGCTGGTCACCGATGCGCGGGTGAACTGGACGCTCAGTCCACGCGCCGAAGTTTTCCTCGCCGCCGAAAACCTGTTCAATACCAACGAAGCGACCGCGGTCGGAACCGACGGCGTGGTCAGCTACGCGGCGCCGCGGATTTTGAGCGTCGGGGTTTCGATCCGCCGGTAGCTTGGGAAAAAATTTAACCACCAAGCGCACGAAGCGCACGAAGAAGGCGGCGCTTAGATTCTACCGCGTGGCGATTTATCTTTTTCGACCGCGCGAAGCGCGGTCCTTATCTTCTTCGTGCGCTTCGTGCGCTTTGTGGTTCATTTTCTTGAACCGCGTAACCCCTCATCCGGTCCTTCGGACCACCTTCTCCGTCCGGGAGAAGGAGCCGGTCTTAGTTGCGCGGCTTCAACACCTGCTTACACACCGACGCAAACCGATCGATGTCCTCGGGATCGTGATAGAGGCCGAGGCCCACGCGCAGCACGTCGTCGCGCACGTCGGTCACCGCGTCGGCTTCCAACAGTTTCGCCTTCCACGCTTGCGCCTCCGGATGACGGAACGCCAGGAACCGCGCGTGCGGGCCCGCGCCGAGCGGATTGAGCAGTTCCGCGTCCTTGAACGGTCCCGCCTCGCCTTGTTCGACCAGGTCGAGGAACTGCGCCTGCAGGCCCGCCACGTGCGCCGACACCGCCGTCGTCGACAGGCCCTGGTCCGCGAGCATCTGGAAGGCCGCGTTGAAGCGATAGAGCCCGCTCGGGTCGAAGGTCGCGCCCATGAACCGCGTCGCATCCCGCGCGAATCCAACCGCGCCCGGCGACCCCTCGAGATCGGCGAACTCGGCGTACCAGCCGCTGACCTCCGGACGCGGCCCGTAGCCCGCAGGCGCGTGCATGAAGGCCGCGCCCTCGCCGGCCATGGCGTATTTGTAGCCGCCGGCGAGGTAGAACACGCGGTCCGACGCGCGCTTGAAGTCGGTCGGGATCGCCAGGAACCCGTGATAGCCGTCGAGCACCACCCACGGGCCTTCAGGCTTGGACACGCGCGCCAGCTCGTTGATCTTCTCGAACACGCGGCCCGACTTGAAGAACACCTGGCTGACGAAGATCAGGTCGTAGTTTCCGCTCTTCGCCTTGGCAAGAAACCGTTCGGCGAAATCCCCGAACGGTTCGGATGGTACGAGCTCCAGCTCGAAGGTCCCGCTCTCGGCCCAGCGCGCGCCCTGGCGGCGGAAGGAATGGAACTCGCCGTCGGTGGACAAGACGCGCAGCGGCCGTTTCGGAAAGGCCGAAACCAGGCGCACGATCAGCTCGTGCGTGTTCGGTGCGAACACGACGCTGTCGGGCGAGGGCAGCTTCAGCTCGGTGGCGACGTTGCTGCGGGCCTTAGTCCACACCTCGCCCATGACCTTGTCCCACTTGCGGTCGGCGAAGGTCGCGGCGTCGTCCCAGCACTGGATCTGCGCTTCGCGCGACGCGTCGGGCCACAAGTGATGGCTGTGCGCGGCCATGTGCAGTCGGCCGGGAGCGGCGGAAAGGGCGTGGGTGAAAAGGTGTTTGAACTTCATTGTCTCAAGTCTCAGAGGCGGGTGCGCAGCGACCACAGTTCGGGGAAACAGCGCCGTTCCAGCGTGCGCGTCAGATAGCCGACCCCCTCGGTGCCGCCGGTGCCGCGCTTGCGGCCGATGATGCGCTCGACGGTGATCACGTGCTTGTGCCGCCAGGTCAGCAGCGCGTCGTCCAGGTCCACAAGCTTTTCCGCGAGCTGGTACAGCTCCCAGTATTTCTCTGTGTTGCGATAGACCTCGAGCCAGGCGTTCTCGACCGCCTCGGACGGCGCGTACGGCTGCGACCAGTCGCGGTGCAGCACCTCGTCGGGAATCGGCAAGCCGCGCGCGGCGACCTGGGCCAGGGCGTCGTCGTAGAGGCTGGGGCTTTCCAGCGCGGTCTTCAGCTGCGCCAGCGCCTGCGGCCGCTCCTCATGGAAACGCAGAAAGGCGCCGTCCTTCAGACCGAGCAAATATTCCAGCGTGCGGAACTGGTGCGACTGGAACCCGGAACTGGTCCCGAGCTCGCCGCGGAAGCTCAGATAGTCGGCCGGAGTCATGGTGGCCAGGATGTCCCAGGACAGGGTCATCACCGTCCAGATGCGCGACACCCGCGCCAGGCTCTTGTAGGCCGGCTCCAGGTCGCCCTCGCGGATCAGGCGCTGGGCAAGGCCCACATCGTGGATGATCTCCTTCAGCCACAGTTCCTTGGCCTGGTGGATGACGATGAACAGCATCTCGTCGTGGCGGTCCGTGCGCGGCCGCTGGCAGGCGAGGAGGTCGTCGAGGCCGAGGTACTCGGCATAGGTGGGCGAGGCGGTCATGGGGGCCGTCGATCGGGGAGGGGTTGGACCCGCTTCTACGCCGGGGCGTCCGGGGTCCACAACGCCCCTTCCAAAGCGAAGCGGTTTCCGTTCGGCTTCAAAGCGTTCTAGGTTGCCGCCCGTCGGTTCGCGCCTGGGGAGGCGCGGCGGAGGGGACGTTTCATGGCTTCATTTCTGACCCGGACCAAGTCGATCGACCTGGCCACCACCCACGACGAGCATCATCGGCTGAAGCAGACGCTGAGCTGGCCGCACCTGATCGCCATGGGCGTGGGCGCGATCGTGGGCACCGGCATCTACACCCTGACCGGGATCGCCGCGAACCTCGCCGGTCCGGGCATGATCTTCTCGTTCCTGTTGTGCGGCGTGCTCGTGCTGACCGCGGCGCTCTGTTACGCCGAGATGGCGACCATGGTGCCGGCCTCGGGCAGCGCCTACACCTACAGCTATACCGCGCTCGGCGAGACCATCGCCTGGATCATCGGTTGGGCGCTGGTGCTGGAATACGCGGTGGGCGCCGCGGCGGTCGCATCCGGCTGGGCCAACCACGCCAACGAATTCATGAACGGCCACGGCTTCGGGCTTCCGGCCAATCTGCAGAGCGGCCTCTTGTCGGCGGCGCCGATCACTCAACTGCTTGAAGGTCACGCCCACGTCGATCCGACGAAGGCGCTGATCAACCTTCCCGCGGTGTTCATCGTGCTCCTGGTCACCGCGCTCCTCGCCGCGGGTACGCGCGAAAGCGCGATCCTGAACATCGTGCTGGTGGCGATCAAACTCGCCGCGCTCCTGATGTTCGTGGTCATCGCCGGCCAGGTCTTCCATCCGAGCTACCTGCACCCGATCGCGCCGCACGGCTGGGGCGCGACGGCGGCGGCCAACTCGGACAACAAGTACGGGATCGTCGGCGCGGCGGGGCTGGTGTTCTTCGCCTTCTACGGCTTCGACGCGGTGTCCACCGCCGCGGAAGAGACCAAGAACCCAAAGAAGGACATGACGCTGGGCATCGTGGGATCGATGTTCCTGTGCACGGTCATCTACATGGGCGTGGCGCTCGCGGCCTTGGGCGCCATGTACTACACGGGCTGGGCCGGCAGCGGCACGCCGCTCGTGGTCATCCTCGACTTCCTCAAGCAGCCGCTGGCGGCCCAGATTTTGACCGCGGCGGTGATCATCGCGCTGCCGAGCGTGATTCTGGTGCTGCTGTTCGGCCAGAGCCGCATCTTCTTCGTGATGTCGCGCGACGGCCTCTTGCCCCAGGGCATCAGCCGGGTGAACCAGAAGACCGGCACGCCGGTGGGCCTGACCATCGCGACCGGCGTGATCGTGGCCCTGGTCGCAGGCATGGTGCCGCTCGCCGACATCGGGGTGCTGGCCAATGCGGGCACGCTGGCGGCCTTCATCGCCGTCGCGCTCAGCGTCATCGTCCTGCGCCTGCGCCAGCCGAACCGCGAGCGCGTGTTCAAGGTGCCGCTGGTGTGGCTCGTGGCGCCGATCTGCGTGCTTGGCTGCGCCTATCTGTTCGTCGTCGGCCTGCCCGACCTCACCCACAAGCTGTTCCTGGGCTGGGGCGCGCTCGGCCTGGTGATCTACCTGCTCTACGGCGCGTGGCGGTCCAAACTGGCGCGCGGGGAGCAGAACTGACGATCTCTAAAAGCCGACGGGGTTAGGGCCGCGACTTCTTCGGAAGGGCCTTGATCTCGTCGGGGGTCAGTTGCGCGACCACCTTGGCGGAGCAGCGCTGTTCGCCGATGCCGCTCTGGCGGTAGAGGATGTCGGTCAGGTCGCCGACGCAGATCCAGCCGCCGCTGCCGCGGTCTTCCAGCCCGATGCCCATGGCCCAGTCGAGGTCGATGCACGGGCCGAAAGTTTCGAGCTTGTAGACGTCGTTCACCGACACCCGGACGTAGACGGTGTGTTCGTTCGGCGCGGTGAAGCCGTTCAGTTCGCGGTGGTTGAAACAGGCGCGGTGGGCTTTGGCGGCCGGATCGCGCGCCGGCGGCGCCGCCACGGCGGAGGCTGAAACGGTGAAGAGGGCCGCAAGGGCGGCGGCGGTCAGGGCATAGCCGCGCATAGCCGGTCTCCTGGTCTGTCTGCGTCTCCGTCGGAGCGCAGTGTAAGGCGCGACCGCCTATTCCGGAAATCCGGGGAATCCGTCGCGCGCACCCGCGTCAAAAGCCAAAGCGTGCGGGCGCTACGAGGGTTCCCAGCGTCTTCGGCAGCGGCGAGGGCGTCCGCGTCGCCAGCGCGGCGACGTGTTCGGCCAGCAGGGGAGCGGCCGTGAAGCCGCGGGACCCGAGGCCGCAGAGCCCGAACAGGCCGGTTTCGAACGCCCCGGCCATCGGCAGACGATCCCTGGTAAGCGCCCGCACCGCCGCCCAGCCTTGCCGTGGCGCGTCCGTCAGCGTCCGCGCCAAAACCGGGGTCATTCGCGCGAGACTGTCGAGGTTGCGCTGATCGTCGGCGGCGCGCACGTCGGTCGCCTCGTCGCCCCGGTCGTGGGTCGCGCCCACCAGCACGCCGCCCGGCAGTGGAACGAGATAGCCGCCCCAGGCGAAGGCCGGCGGCGCCGCGGACGTCTCGAAACGCGTCGCCTGGCCGCGCGTGGGCGTGAGCAGGCCCTGCGGCAGTAAATCGCGCGCGCCCCAACCGCCGGCGATGCAGACGATGTCGGCGTGCAGAAGGGCGCCGCCGTGCGCGTCGCGCAGGACCCAGGCGTCGCCGTCCCGCTCGACGGCGGCGACATGGGCGTCGATGCGACGGACCCCGTCGAGCCAGGTCGCGATCACGCGTTTGGGGTCGATCGCCAGCGCGTTGCGGAGATCCAGCGCGCCGGTCGCGATCGGTTCACCGATGCGCGTCGACACCGCGTCGGATGCGAGGCGCGTTACGGCCTCGCCCGGCCAGAACGCCTGCGTCGCGATCTTGTCGAAGCGTGCGCCATCGCGCCCTTGAAACTCGAGTTGCAGCACGCCCTCGCTCAGCACCGCCTCGGGCGTCTCGCGGCGATAGAGATCGACCGCGCGCTCCAGCGCCTGGGCGAACAGTTGCGCGATCGCGCCGCCCGCCGCATCGAACCGCGGCGTCACCAGGGCGGCAGGAACATCCGAGGCGCGCGTCGCGTCGGTGTCGACGAGCGTGCAATCGCAACCGTGGGCCCTGAACGCGCGCGCCAGCGAAGCGCCTGCGATGCCGCCGCCGATGATCGCGACTGTGCCCGTGATGGTCTCTTCCGGTGCGCCGGGAAACGTCGCCTCCAAGCGCTCGCGCTTGGCGCCGAAGCCCGGTTGTTTGGCGACCGCGAATCCTTCGTCCGCCAAGCCGCGGCGAACCTCGCCCGCGACCGTGAAGGTGCCGAGGCGCGCGCCCGGCGCACTGGAGCGCGCGATGAGCGACAGCACAGCCTTAGACCACATCTGCGGATTGGCGGCGGGCGCGAAGCCGTCGAGGAACCAGGCGTCGGCCCGACCCTCCCACTGCGCCAGCGCGTCGGCTGCGTCCAGATAGGCGAGATCCAGCGCGGCGCCGAACTCAGGCAGGTCGACGCGGTGAAATCCCGGCGTGCGCGGCGGCAGGCGCGGAGTGATCAACGTCGCGATCTCCGCGATCTCGGGCCAGCGGCTGAGCGCGCGTTCGATGTCGGCGCGCGACATCGGGAAGGCTTCGACCGAGAAGATGTGGAGCGTTGCCCTGTCGGCGCGCGTGCGGCGCCACAGGTCGAGCAGGGCGACGATGTTCAGGCCCGTGCCGAAGCCGAGTTCGCCGACGATGAAACGCGTGCGGCCGCGCCACGCGTCCGGCAGACCGCAGCCCTTAAGGAACACCGCGCGCGATTCCTCCAGACCATTGTCGGCGGAGAAATAGACGTCGCCGAAGCGGCCCGAACGCGGCTCGCCGGCGTCGCTCCAGGCGAGGCGCGGGTCTTCCAGCGGCGGGTTCGGATCTGAGCTCATGCGGACATAGAAAAAGGGCCGCTCCTGGTGGAGCGGCCCTCACTCATAACCCGAATGGGTCGTGAGATTACTTCTTCGCGGCGTCGGCCTTCATGTCGCCGGCCGGGGCGGCGTTCGCGGCCGGAGCAGCGTTCGCAGCCGGAGCAGCGGCGGCGCCCTTGGCGTCGGTCGCGGCGGTGTTCGAGGTCGCGGCGGCGTCCGGCGCGGTGTTGGCGGCGGCGGTCGGGGTCGCGTCGGCGGCGGCGTTCGCGTCAGCCGGCTTCTTGCAGGCCGCGACGGAAAGAGCAGCCATGGCGACGCCGACGATGAGGATCTTGCGGATCATGTGAGTTCCCTGGTCCCTAATAAGAGGCTTGAGGCTTCCGAGAAGGGATTTCTCGTACGCCCCCCACCGCGGCCATTACGCGGGTCCCGAACCCTTCGCAAGCGAAATCTCACGGTTTCGTGATTGGCCGTGACCGTATACGAAAAGGGATTGCGTCGGTCCGGCTTGACCGTGGGATCACGTCCGCGAGGGCTGCGTCTTACGCCGCCTCGGCCGGGGCCGCGTTCAGGGCCTCTTCCAACTGGGCGAAGCTGGGCTGGGCGGTCGACGGGACGTTGGTGCGCCCGATTTCAACCGAGATCTGGGCCGCGTTGCCGTAGAGGTGGGCCACCAGCGTCGCCTGGATGATTTTGTAGAACGACGCCTCCTCGTCGATGATGTCCTTCAGACGCGTCGCCATCGGACCGACCATGCCGTAGGCCAGGAACACGCCGAGAAACGTTCCGGTCAGGGCGCCGCCGATCATGCCGCCCAAGACCTCGGGCGGTTCGGTGATGGCGCCCATGGTCTTGATCACCCCCAGCACCGCCGCGACGATGCCCAGCGCCGGCAGCGCGTCCGCCATGCTCTGCAGCGCGTGGGCCGGGCCCTGCGCCTCGTGGTGGTGCTTCTCGAGCTGCTTCTCCATCGCGTCTTCGATCTGATGCGGATCCTCCAGGTTCATCGTCATCATCCGCAGGGTGTCGCAGATGAAGTCGATGGCGAAGTGGTCCTTCATGATCTTGGGGAACTTGGTGAAGATGGTGCTCTCCTTCGGCCGCTCGATGTGGCTTTCGAGCGCGATGACGCCCTTGGACTTCATCGTCTTGGTCAGCAGGAACAGCAGCGAAAGCAGGTCGCGATAGTCGCCGGCCTTCCACTTGGGCCCGGCGAACACCTTGCCGAAGCCGCCCAGGGTGCCCTTGATCACCGGCAGGGAGTTGGCGGTCAGGAACGCGCCGATCGCGGCCCCGAAGATGCACATCAGCTCGTGCGGAAGCTCCTTCAGCACCACGCCCATATTGCCGCCGGACATGATGAAGCTGCCGAAAACCATCGCGAACAGGACGACGATGCCGATGATCTGAAACATGGGTGGCCCGCGAAAAACTCGGGCCGATCATGCCGGTTAATGCTTAAGGGCGCGTATTCGTAAGGCTTTACCGGGAGTAAACGCGCCTCAGGGGTTCGCCGCCTCGAGCCGCGCCACCAGGTCGGCGGTCAGGTAGCCGTCGGCCACAAGGCCGCTCTTCTTCTGCCAGGTCCGAAGCGCCGCCCGCGTCTGCGCCCCGATCGCCCCGTCGGGCAGGCCGACGGGATAGCCGAGACGATCCAGCGCGACCTGGGCCGCGAAGCGCTGGGCGCGAGACAGCGGGACCTCGTGCGGCCAGGGCGTGTGCAGCGGGGGCTCGCCGCGAATGGCGTCGGCCATCAGCCCGATGGAAAGGGCGTAGGCGATGGAATTGTTGTACTTGCGGATGACGAAGTGGTTGGGAAAGGCCAGGAACGCCGGCCCGTTCGATCCCGCGGGAACCAGGAGCGCGGCTTCCGCCGCCCGATCCGCCGCCGGCCACGGCCGGCCGTCCGCCCGCTTCACCCCCTGCGCGGCCCACCAGGCCGGCGGGTGCTTTTCGGTCTCCGAGATCGAATAGTCGAAGCCTGCCGGGACCAGCACCTCGACCGCCCAGTCCTGGCCGCGCTGCCAGCCCTGTTTCGACAGGTGGTTCGCCGCCGAAGCCAGGGCGTCGGCCGGATCGTTCCAGATGTCGACCTTACCGTCGCCGTCGCCGTCCTGGCCGAGCTCGAGATAGGCGCCGGGAATGAACTGGGTCTGGCCCATAGCCCCCGCCCACGACCCCTTCAGCCGCGCACGCGGAATCCCTCGGTCGCGGATGATGCTGAGCGCGTCGATCAGCTGGTCCTCGGCCCACTCCCGGCGACGCCCGTCATAGGCCAGGGTCGCGAAGGCGGAGATGACGTCGTAGTTGCCCTGGACCTTTCCAAAGCCGGACTCCTGGGCCCAGATCGCGATCAGCACCTCGGGCGGCACGCCGTAGCGGGGCTCCAGCGTGTTCATCCAGGAATATTCGAGCCGCAGCCTGCGCCCCTCGGCCTCCTTGGCGGGCGACGCGGCGGCGCGGATGTAGTCGCTGATCGGCTTCACGAACTCGGGCTGGCCGGTGTCGTGGTTCAGGATCGAGGGGTTGAGCGTGACGTCGCTCAGCTCCTGCTCGACGAAGCCCCGGTCGAAGCCCTTGGCCGCCGCCTTGTCCACGAACTGCTCGCGCCAGGCCTCGAAGCTGATCGCCGGGCCCACAGAGGGCGGCGCCGGCGGGGTCGCGGCGGGCGGCGGCGGCGTTTGCACAGGCGGGGCCGGCTGTTGCACCGGTGGCGGCGGGACCGGGCTGGGCTCGACCGGCGGCGGCGCGGTCTTGGTCGCAGGCGGGGTGGCCACGACCTGCGGGGCGCAGGCGGCGACGAGCAAGAGCAGAAGCAGAGGACCAAGGCGACGCATGGGGATAGCTAAGGGTGAACCGGCCGCCGCTTCAATCACAACTGTGGGAGCGGAAAGCCTTTCGGGCGCGGCGAATTGGCCTGTGGTTTTTGGGTCGCTGCGTTGACAGCCGCAACCGCCCCCCGTATAGCCCACCGCTCGCTCCGCCGGCCCTCCGGCGGTGTTCTTGTTTGATAAGGCCGAGACGATGAAGGTCCGCAGCTCGCTGAAATCCCTCAAGGGTCGCCACCGCGACTGCAAGGTCGTGCGCCGCAAGGGCCGCGTCTACGTGATCAACAAGACCGACCCGCGCTTCAAGGCCAAGCAGGGCTGAGGTCCCGCACCCTTTCGAAGCTGGCGAGGCCGCGGCGCTCCCGCGGCCTTTTTGCTGTCCGCAACGGAGAGGCGTAAAATGCGGCCAGGAGGCGCACTCATGAACGAGCGCAACTACTGGTTCGGCCAAAAGTGGCTGGGAATTGGGCTGGGGCCCGCGTCCTGGCAGGGATGGGCCTGCCTTGTCGCGTACATCATCGTGCTCGGCGTATCGGTGACGGTCGCGCATGACCTGACGCCGAACGATCACTTCGCTCGCGGCGGTCTGCTCTCGCTCGCCCTCGTCCTGGTTGAAACCGCGGTCCTGGTCGGGATCGTCTGGGCGAAACGCGACCGCAGCCGCACGGTCCGCTGGCGTTGGTTCGGTCGCTAGACGGGCTTATCCACAATCTATCCCCGGCTGATCACGGCCCGCGACAGGGCGCGCCGTTGAGGGGACGCTCTGCGGAGGGTTAGCGTCTTGGAAATCCCCAAGACCCGATTCCCCGGAGCACGCTTATGGCCGCCGACGACGCCTCCTTCCCCAACACCGCCGACGCCGAGATTCTGAACGCCACGGCCCAGGGCAAGCTGAAGAGCCTGATCGAGCGGATCGAGCGCCTGGAAGAGGACAAGGCCGCCGTCGCCGCGGACCTGAAGGAAGTCTTCGGCGAGGCCAAGGGCGAGGGCTTCGACACCAAGATCGTCCGCAAGGTCGTGCGCCTGCGCAAACAGGACAAGGCCAAGCGGCAGGAGGAGGAGGCGCTGATCGACCTCTACCTTTCTGCTATCGGGGGTCTGTGAAGCGATCCTCGTTCGGAAACCGATCGAAACCCGACGCCAAGAAGAAGCCGCTCCCTGACCGCAGGGAGCAGGCGAAGAAGGCCGCTGTCCGCGCCCTGGAAAAGGCCAAGCGCGCCGCCGACCGGGCCGGCGTCAAGCTGTCCGAGTGGGAAGACGAATTCCTGGGTTCGGTGGCGACCCGGGTGAAGACCTTCGGCCGCGCCTTCGCCGACCCCGAAAAAGGCGACCCGCGCGCGCCCTTGTCGATGATGCAGGCGGTGAAGCTGAAAGAGATAACCGCCAAGGCAAAAGGGGATAAGCGCCCCTCGCGCGGCGCTTCGCGAAAGAAAAATTCACGGACCTGAGCCGAGGCGATCCGATTTTGCGGACGCCGCCTATAATTTCAGGATATTCTGTCGGGAACCGGCGGCGGCCTGGGCCGTCTAAAGGGGGGCCTGACCGGCTCGCTCACCTTCGACGGGGGCGTCGAAAGGAAGTGTTCGTGTGACGACGCCCTCGAGACTGCTCTCGCTGGCCACCGCCAGCCCGCCCCACCTCATCGACCAGCGCGCCGCGCTCGCCGCGTGCGAACGCCTCTTCGCCGGCCGCTATCGCGAGTTCGAACGCCTGTCCCAGGTGTTCACCACCACCGGCATTCGTGAGCGCCAGTCGGTGAAACCCATCGAGTGGTTCTTCGAGCCGCGCGGCTGGCCCGAACGCACCGCCGCCTATCTCGACGGCGCCGAGGCCCTGTTCGTCGAGTGCGCGACGAAAGCGCTGGAAACCGCGCAGGTCGCGGCCGCCGAAATCGACACCATCGTCACCGTCTCCTCCACCGGCATCGCCACGCCGTCGCTGGAGGCGCGGGTGATGACGCGCATGGGCTTCCGCAACGACGTGCAGCGGGTGCCGGTGTTCGGCCTCGGCTGCGCCGGCGGCGTGAGCGGCCTGTCACTGGCCGATCGTCTGGCGCGCGCCAATCCTGGATCGAAGGTGCTGTTCGTCACCATCGAGATCTGCACCCTGGCGTTCCGTCTCGACGAGCTGACCAAGGCCAACATCGTCGCCACCGCCCTGTTCGGCGACGGCGCCGCCGCCTGCGTTTTGTCGACCGAAGACCGGTCACCGCTGGTCATCGAAGGCGCGGGCGAACACACCTGGTATGACACCCTCGACATCATGGGCTGGAACGTCGACCCACAGGGGTTCGGGGTGATCTTCGCGCGTTCGATCCCGCCGTTCGCCACCAAGAATCTCGGGCCGGCGATGGAGGGCATCCTCGCGCGGATGGGCCTCGGCATGGAGGATGTCGACCGCTTCGTCTGCCACCCCGGCGGATCCAAGGTGGTCACCGCGCTGGAGGCCGCCTATCGCCTCGACCAGGGCTCGCTCGACCACGAGCGCGAGGTGCTGGCCGGCCACGGCAACATGTCGGCGCCGACGGTGATGTTCGTGGCCGAACAGGTGATGCAGCACGAAGGCCTGCCGCGCCGCTCGGTCCTGTCGTCGCTCGGACCGGGCTTTACCGCCAGCGCGCTCTCGCTGCTGAACGAAGCCGCATGATCCTCTCCCTCGCCGTGCTGGGGTTCGTGACCCTGCTGCGGCTGGGCGAACTCGTCTATGCGCGCGCCAACACCAGGCGCTTGCTCGCGCAGGGCGGACATGAGGTCGGCGCGGGTCACTATCCGCTGATCGTCGTCATGCACGCGGCGTGGCTGATCGGTCTCTGGGTGCTCGCGTGGAACCGTTCGGTGTCGCTACCTTGGCTCGGCGTCTTCGTGTTGATCGAGATCGCCCGCGCCTGGATGCTGGCCTCCATCGGCCGCCGCTGGACGACACGCATCATCATCGTTCCCGGCGAAACCCTGGTGCGAAAGGGTCCGTACCGCTTCTTCCCGCATCCCAACTACGCGGTGGTGGCGGCCGAGATCTTCGTTCTGCCGGTCGTTTTCGGCCTCTGGTGGTTCGCGGCGCTGTTCACGGTGCTGAACGCCGGAGTGCTGTTCATCCGCATTCGAGCGGAGAACAGCGCGCTCGACTCCGTCCGAGCTTAGCTCGCTTCCTTCAGGATCCCCTCCAACCCCTGTTCGCGCACCTTGCGATAGAGGGTCGAGCGGCCGATGCCGAGGCGGCGGGCGACTTCGCTCATGTGGCCGGCGTAGACCTCGATGGCGTGCTGGATCAGGTCGCGTTCGATCTCTTCCAGCGTGCGCAGGTGCCCCTTCTCGTCGAGGATGCGCACCGGCGTCTCGTGCGAGGACGGCGCGGCCGAGGTTGAATGGGCCAGGGCGGGTGCGAAGGCGGCGGGTTGCGAGGGCGTGTCGAACTCGATCACCGGCGCGGCGACGCCGGAGATGGCGGGGAAGTCGTGCGGCTGCAGATAGGGGCCGTCGCACAGCACGATGGCGCGATAGACCGCGTTCTCGAGTTGGCGCACGTTGCCCGGCCAGTCGAAGGCCTGCAGCATCTGGATGGTCTCGGGCGTGGCGCCCACGACGCGCTTGCCCTCTTCGACGTTGAAGCGGCGCACGAAGTGTTCGACCAGCGAGGGCACGTCCTCGCGGCGCGCCCTCAGGCTCGGCGCTTCCACCGGATAGACGTTCAGGCGATAGAACAGGTCTTCGCGGAAACGGCCTTCCTTCACCGCCTGCTGCAGGTCGCGGTTGGTCGCCGAGATGATGCGCACGTCGACCTTGACCGCGCGTTTGGCGCCGACCGGGTCGATCTCGCTCTCCTGCAGCGCGCGCAGCAGTTTCACCTGCATGTCCAGCGGCAGTTCGCCGACCTCGTCGAGGAACAGCGCCCCGCCGTTGGCCTCCTGGAACTTGCCGAGGTGCTTGTCGTGGGCGCCGGTGAACGACCCCTTCTCGTGACCGAACAGGATCGATTCCACCAGGTTCGCCGGAAGCGCGCCGCAGTTCACCGCCACGAACGGCTTGCCCGCGCGATCCGACGCGCCGTGGATGGCGCGCGCGATGACTTCCTTGCCGACGCCGCTGTCGCCCAGGATCAGCACCGGAATGGTCGACGTGGCGGCGCGTTGGCCCAGCGTCTTGACCAGGCGCATCGGCGCGGAATCGCCGACCAGGTCGTCGAACGAGGTGCGCCCGCTCTGGCGGCGCTTCAGAAGATCGACTTCCGCGGTCAGGTCGCCCAGCTGCAACGCGTTACGGATCGAGATCAGGATCCGTTCCGGGCTCGCGGGCTTGACGAAAAAGTCCTGGGCGCCGGCCTGCATGGCCCGCACCACCGTTTCGATGCCGCCCGTCGCGGTCAGCACCACCACCGGGGTGCGCACGCCTTGCGCGCGCGCTTCCTTCAGCGTGTCGATGCCCGACAGACCCGGCATCACCAGGTCCAGCAGCACCACGTCGGCGCCGCCGCCGGTGATCAACCGATCCAGCGCCTGCTGGCCGTTCTCGGCGTGCACGACCTGGAACCCGTCACGGTCGAGCACCGCCTGAATCAAACGCCGCTGCGTCGGATCGTCATCGACGACCAGAACGGTCTTCGCCATGGAGACACCCAATCACTTTGCCGCGGCCTCTTTCGGACCGCCTGGCTTGTCGCGAATTGAGACAGAGACCGGTGAAGATCAGGTTTAGGACTTCCTGCCGAATGCCTAACCGATTGCCTTAACAAGAGGTTTGCGCCAGTATGCAACCGGGGGGATCAGGCGCATGAGCGACCAACCGAACGGGCCGTCCTGGGCGCGCAGGACTCAGGCGAACGATCACAATCCGGCGACCAACCCGCTTCGGATTTTCCTGATCATCGCGGTCTGCATCGCCGCTCCGGCCATCTATTTCAGCGTCACCCACACCGGGCCGCACATCAGGATCGGGCTCCCCGACTTCGGCGGTCCGAACCGGCATGACGCCGCGGTCGCCATGCACGCCATCGAAGCCAAGTACGACGCCGACGCCAAGAACTTTAACAGCGAGATCAAGGCCGCGGGTCCGGGCCAATTTCTCATGCCGCAAGCGCTCGGCGCCCGGGGCGGTCTCGACACCGCGACCCACGCGCTGGCGCGCCAGCGTTCGATCATCGACAAGTACGAGGCGCTGTTCGGACAGCGCAAAGCGGAAGAGCGCAAGACGGTCGGCGCGCTCTATGCCAATTCGAACAGGCAATCGGCGGCGCTGGCGAAATTCGACCAGAACAGCGCGCAGCTCAGCCTGCAAATGAACGCCTACTGGAGTGAGCAACGCGGCGTCATCGACGAGGAAGGCGGCATTGTCGCCTTTCTGCGCCGGATCCGGGGCAGCTGGCGCGCCGACGGCAACCGGGTGCTGTTCTTGCGCCCCGGCCTGCTTCAAACCTACGAAAAGGAACTCAGCGACCTGCGCGGCCGCGAAGCGACGCTCTCGAACCTGGTGTACCAGATGAATTTCGAAACCTCGGCAAATCGCGCAGCTCTGAACGCGGAACTCGGAGAGTAATTGCCGGCATGGGGCGGCAAATTGATCGCGGGGGCGAACATGACCGATGAAACAAATCCGGGTCCCGCCTGGGACCGCAAGCCGCGCCCGAAGGGACAAGCGCCGCGCGTCGCCTTGGTCATCGCGCTGATTGTCGGGACTCTCTGGGGCGCCGTCACCATAATCAACGGCAGTGTCGAGGGCGCCGAGCCGGGACACGGCGGCCTTGCCTACAAGCTCGGCGGCGTGATGGGCCAGACTTTCGCCTCGGCGATGCTGATCGGCGTCATCATGTGGTTGATCGTCTATTTCGCGGCGGTCAAACCTTCGGGGCGCCGGGTCGGCGCCGCTTATTTCGCGATCCTCATTACCGTCTTCACGCTGATTTTCGGTCCGCTCTCCTTTCTTCACCAGTTCGGCGGCCTCAGTGGCGGCAGCGCACAAGTGGCTGAGCTTGCGCAGCGCTACAATGCGGTCCAGGCCGATGATGGGCGCCAATTCCAGAGCGAGTTGGCGAAGACCACGCAGGAACAGGTTCTCGATCCCGAATCGCTCGAACGCCTAGGCGGGCTGGCGAAGGCGTCGGAGGTGCTGAAGAAGCAAAGAGGCGTCGTGACCGCCTACCAGGCCCTGATACTCCTGCGGCAGGCGGACGAACGAGCGCGGATCAACGCTTTGAACGTCGATGCCGAGACACGGACGCGAGCGCTTGCGGACTTCAATGCGGCTACATCGAAGAACAATGCCGACCTGAACGCTTATTTGCGGCTTCAGTTCGACATCCTCGACCACGAGGACGCCCTGGTCGCGTTCCTGACGCGCTCGCGGGACGGGTGGCGCGCTGTCGGGGCGCAATTCACGTTCACGCGACCGGGCCTCCTTCCCGAATTCCAAGCGATCGTGACGCCGCTACGTTCGGACCAGACCGATCTCAAGGCGTTGATCGACCGGGTGAACGCGCCGAAAGCGAAAACCACTACGTCGGAGTGATCGCGGTTGGGGGTTCTCTCCGGGCCGCTGCATCGACTATGACCGGCGCTCCGAAGCCAGGAGCGCGCCATGTCCGGTTCGACCGCCGCCGAACTTCCCGTCTGGGACCTTAGCGACCTTTACGCCGCGCCCGACGATCCCAAGCTGGCGGCGGATCTGGCCGCGGCGGCGGCCGAGGTCGCCGCGCTGAAGCGGTACGAGGGGGCGTTCGAGGCGGCGCGGGCCGATGCGGCCAGGCTCGGCGGCCTGATCGGCGAAGCGGTGGCGCTGTACCAGACCATCGCCGACCGGCTGGGCGCGGTCGGAGCCTATGCGGCGCTGAAGGCGCAGACGGCGCTGGCCGATCCGGAGATCGGCAAGTTCCAGGCCGACCTGTCACTGAAGATCCAGACCATCGCCCTCGACACCCTGTTCGTGACCCTCGAACTCAATCGCCTCGAGGACGCCGAGATCGAGGCTGCCTTGAACGCGGTTCCCGACGCGAGGCGGTGGACGCCGTGGCTGCGACGCGTGCGTCTGAACCGGCCGCATGAACTGGACGCCGACCTCGAACGCTTCATCGCCGAACGCACCGCCGCGGTCGCGCAGTGGTCGCGGCTCTACGACGAGACCTTCGCGCGGATGCAAGTGAAGGCCGGGCGCGAGACCCTCACCTTCAACGCGGCGCTGGCGCGCCTGTCCGATGCGGACGCCGGCAAGCGTGAACGCGCGGCGAAGGGCGCGGCGCAGGCGATGGGGCAGGTCGCGCAACAGACCGCGCTCTGCCTAAACACCCTCGCGCTGGAGAAAGAGGTCGAGGATCGCTGGCGCAAGTTCGCCGATCCCGCCGCCTCGCGTCACCTTGCCAACGAGATCCACGCCGAGTCCGTCGCCGCCATGACCGACGCGGTGGTCGAGGCCTATCCCCGGCTGAGCCACCGTTACTACGCGCTGAAGGCCAAGGTCATGGGCAAGTCGGCGCTCGACTATTGGGACCGCAACGCGCCGATCGAAAAGACCGCGCCCGCCGCCTACGACTGGGCGCGCGCGAAACAGGTGGTGCTGGCGTCCTTTTCCGATCTGGGACCTGAGTTCGCCGCCCGCGCGCAACGCTTCTTCGACCATCCGTGGATCGACGCGGAGCCCAAGCCCGGCAAGAACCCCGGCGCCTTCTGCCATCCGGTGACCGCGGATCGGCATCCCTATGTGCTGGTGAACTTCCGCGGCGAGCGCCGGGACGTGCTGACCCTGGCGCACGAACTCGGCCACGCGGTGCACCAGACGCTCGCGCAACCGCTGGGCACTCTTCTTGCCGACACGCCGCTGACGCTCGCGGAAACCGCGTCGATCTTCGCCGAGGGCCTGACCTTCGAACGGCTGCTGGCCGACGCCAAACCACGCGAACAGCGCGGCCTGCTGGCGGGCCGCATCGAGGACGGGCTGAACACGGTGGTGCGCCAGATCGCCTTTCACCGCTTCGAGCTCGCCTTCCACGCCGCCCGCGCCGAGGGCGAAGTGCCGGCCGAGCAGATTTCGCAAATCTGGATGCAGACCGCGGCGGAGAGCCTGGGCCCCGCGATCACGCTGAACTCCGGCTACGAAGTGTGGTGGGGCGCGGTCAGCCACTTCGTCCACAGTCCGTTCTACGTCTACGCCTATGCCTTCGGGGACCTGTTGGTCTCGGCCCTGATGGAGCGGCGCAAGGAAGACCCGGCCGGCTTCACCGCCAGGTACGAGGCGCTGCTGGCGGGCGGCGGCACGCGCACCTACGTCGAGGCGCTCGCGCCCTTCGGTCTCGACCCCCTGCAGCCCGCCTTCTGGCGTATGGGCCTGAACCGGCTGGAGGGTTTGATCGACCGGTTCGAAGGTCTGGTCTGAGTGCGCGTATCCGACCCCTTGAGCCCGACGGCTTCGCCGCTATAGTTCGCGCCGCCGCACAGAACCAAAGCATCCTTCGGAGACGACGACCCATGGCCGCTAACGAGTATCAACCGGGCGACCAGGATGTTGCCGAGAACAAGGCGATGTATTCGGCCTTCATGGGGGTCTCCAAGTGGAGTTCGCTATGGCTGGCCGCAGGTATTGTCGCGCTGGTGGTCTGGTTCTGCACCGATCAAGGCTTTGTTCCCGGCGCGATCAGCGCGGTCGTGATCCTGGTCGCGGGCTATGCGGCCCTGCGCAAGCGCCCGGCTAAGGCCGGCGCACACTGAGAGCGGGGGGTCGAAACCCCGCAGCCTTTGCCATCGAAACGATTTGCGCGGCGGTCGAACCGCGTTAGCGTCGTTTCCGACTCGGCGGGGAGGGCGGATTGGCGTTCACGATCGCGGTGACCAGGGAGCGGCGGGCCGACGAGACCCGCGTCGCCGCCACGCCCGAGGCGGTCAAGAAGCTCATCGCGCTGGGCGCCGAGGTGCTGGTCGAGCGCGACGCCGGCGCCGGCGCGTCCTTTCCCGATTCCGCCTATCTCGACGCGGGCGCCAAGATCGTCCCCGACGCTGCGGCCGCCATCGGCCAGGCCGATATCCTGTTCAAGGTGCGCGCGCCCGACGCCGCGGAGGTAAAGGCGCTGAAGTCCGGCGCCATGGTCTGCGCCATGCTCGACGCCTTCCGCGAGGGCGATACGGTCAAGGCTCTGGCCGACCAGGGCGCCACCGCCTTCGCCATGGAGTTCGTGCCCCGCATCACCCGCGCCCAGGCGATGGACGTGCTGTCCTCGCAAGCCAACCTCGCGGGCTATCGTGCGGTGATCGAGGCCGCCGCGGCCTATGGGCGTGTGTTTCCCATGATGATGACCGCCGCCGGCACCGTCGCCGCGGCCAAGGTGTTCGTGATGGGCGCGGGCGTCGCGGGCCTGCAGGCGATCGCGACCGCCAGGCGCCTGGGCGCCATCGTCACCGCCACCGACGTGCGGCCCGCCGCCAAGGAACAGGTCGCGAGCCTCGGCGCCAAGTTCGTCGCCGTCGAGGACGAAGAGTTCAAGGCCGCCGAAACCGCCGCCGGCTACGCCAAGGAAATGAGCGCCGAGTACAAGGCCAAACAGGCCGACCTCGTCGCCGGCCACATCACCAAACAGGACGTGGTGATCACCACCGCGCTGATCCCCGGCCGTCCCGCGCCCAAGCTGGTGTCCAACGCCCACGTGCAGTCGATGAAGCCGGGGTCGGTGATCGTCGACCTCGCCGTCGAGCAGGGCGGTAACTGCGAAGCGAGCGAGCCCGGCAAGATCGCGACCACGCCGAACGGCGTGACCATCGTCGGCCTCTACAACCTCCCCGGCCGCGTCGCCGCCGACGCCTCGCAGCTCTATGCGCGCAACCTGGTGTCGTTCGCGGGCTTGCTGGTGAAGGAGGGCGCCTTGGCGCCCGACTTCGAGGACGAGATCCTCAAGGGGGCCTGCGTCACGCGCGACGGCAAGGTCGTGCATCCGGCGCTGACGAAATGAGTAAGGTCCGCGTCATGCTCAAGATCGCAAGTTGGGTGATCCTGGCCATCGGCCTGGGCGGCGCCCTCTACGAGTTGTTGACGCCGATCCTGTTCACCGATTGGTACGATCTGCCGCAACAATTCGGCAATTACATTCCTCGCGTTGCCCTCATCGCCATGGTGTCCATCTTTGTGGCCGGCGCGCTTCGGTTGCTCGTCAGTATCGACGAGCGTCTCGAACAATTCCTGAGTCAGGCGCACCGCTGATGGAAAACGTCGACCCCACCGTCTTTCGCCTCGCCATTTTCGTGCTGGCGATCTTCGTCGGCTACTATGTGGTCTGGAGCGTTACGCCCGCGCTGCACACGCCGCTGATGGCGGTGACCAATGCGATCTCCTCGGTGATCGTGGTCGGCGCGCTGCTCGCCGCTTCGGCCATGAGCGCGCATTCCGGCGATCCGGCTTCGGCCAAGGTGTGGATTTCCAAGGGCGCCGGCGCCGTGGCCGCAGCGCTCGCCAGCGTGAACATCTTCGGCGGCTTCCTGGTCACCCAGCGCATGCTGGCGATGTACCGCAAGAAGACGCCGGCCCAGAAAGCGCCCCCAAAGACTGCGAGCGCATCGTGAGGAACGATCCCGTGCTCGATCTCGTCATCGACTACGCCTGCTGGTTCACCGCCTTCGGCGCCATCGGGACCTATGTGCTGGTGTTCCTGCGCAACCGCCCGCACCTGCGGCCGCTGAACGCGCTGGGGCTGCTGCTGGTCGGCGGCGCGTTGCTCGGCCTGCCCACGGCGATCGTGCATCCGATCGCGTCCACTCATCAGGCGGTCACCATCTTTGTCGTCGTGCTCTTGGTCGCTTCGGCGCTGTTCCAGGCGATCTCGGCGTTCCGGCGCCGGCCGCGAGAGCGCGCGGGCGATGGGGCCGCGGCTCCGACCGCCGCGGCGGGGCGGTGAACGCAGTGGGTGACGGAGGGGCCGCATGACACCTGAACTCGCCGCCAACGGCGCCGCCCTGGCGTATCTCGCCTGCGGCGTCCTCTTCATCCTGGCGCTGCGCGGGCTGAGCAATCCCGAGACCAGCCGCCGCGGCAACACGCTCGGCATGCTCGGCATGGCCATCGCCATCGGCGTCACCCTCGCCACCGCCTGGGCGCAAGGCGCGCTCGACGCGGTGACCGTGGGCATGATCGCCGGCGGCGTCATTGTCGGCGGCGGCGCCGGCGCGCTGATCGCGCGCTCGGTGAAGATGACCGCCATGCCGCAGCTGGTCGCGGCCTTCCACTCGCTGGTCGGCATGGCCGCGTGCCTGGTCGCGGTGGGCGCGCTTTACACCCCGGCCGCCTTCGGCATCGCCGGCCCCGACGGCGTCATCCATCTGCAGTCGATCATCGAACTGTCGATCGGCGTGGCCATCGGCGCGGTGACCTTCACCGGCTCAGTCATCGCCTTCGCCAAGTTGAACGGCAACATGAGCGGCGCGCCGATCCTGTTGCCCGCGCGGCATCTGCTGAACATCGCCATCGCCGTCGGCATCGTGGTGCTGATCGTGCTGCTGGTGATGTCGCACGGCCAAGCCTACTGGGCGTTCTGGGGCGTGTTCGGCCTGTCGCTCCTGATGGGGATCACCCTGATCATTCCGATCGGCGGCGCCGACATGCCGGTCGTGGTTTCCATGCTGAACAGCTATTCGGGCTGGGCCGCCGCCGCGCTCGGCTTCACGCTGGAAAACACCGCCCTGATCATCACCGGCGCTCTGGTCGGATCGTCGGGCGCCATCCTCAGCTACATCATGTGCAAGGGGATGAACCGCAGCTTCATCTCGGTGATCCTCGGCGGTTTCGGCGGCGAGGTCGCGGCCGGCGCCGGCGGCAAAGTCGAAACGCGGCCGGTGAAGCAGGGCTCGGCCGAGGATGCCGCCTTCATCATGAAGAACGCCTCCAAGGTGATCATCGTGCCGGGCTACGGCATGGCGGTCGCCCAGGCCCAGCATGCCCTGCGCGAAATGGCCGACCGGCTGAAGGCCGAGGGCGTCGACGTGAAGTACGCCATCCACCCGGTCGCGGGCCGCATGCCGGGCCACATGAACGTGCTGCTCGCCGAGGCCAATGTCCCCTACGACGAGGTGTTCGAGCTCGAGGACATCAACGCCGAGTTCTCCCAGGCTGACGTCGCTTTCGTCATCGGCGCCAACGACGTCACCAACCCCGCGGCCAAGACCGACCCGTCTTCGCCCATCTTCGGCATGCCGATCCTGGACGTGGACAAGGCCAAGACCGTGCTCTTCATCAAGCGGGGCATGGGCTCCGGCTACGCCGGGGTCGAGAACGAACTGTTCTTCCGCGACAACACAATGATGCTGTTCGGGGACGCCAAGAAGATGGTCGAGGGCATCCTCAAGTCCCTCTGAGGCCGCGACCTGAATCCCTGCCGCGTTGGCCGACTGGGCCGATTACATCGCCTCCCCCTGTGTTCGGCCGCGCTTGCTGGGCGAACGCAGCCGTTCATCATGCCAGGCGCGGCGGGAGACGGCCCTAAACCGGTCAAGGCGGCGTCGTTAACCGATCAGGCGAGGCTGAATACAAATAAAGAGACCTCTAATATCTTCAGGAAACATTCATGACACGCAGGTGAGGCCGATTAACAACAGTCATGCCTGTTTGAGAATTACATAATCGTGATGAGCAACGCCGAGATCTGGGACAACCTGTCACCTTTTGACAGCGTCGGATCCGGGCGATATACGCTCCGCATCCTCCCCGAGATATTCACGCCGGACGGCTGATAATCTCGACCAAGTGCACCACATTTCTGCCTTAGTCGGGCATCCGTAACCGAGTACCTGATGACTGCGAAAGCCTACCTGGCGCGCCACGGCGCGCATCTGAGCGCCGTTCTCGCGTCTGGAATCCTTGCCGCCGGCGCCACCCTCGGCGTGGCGAAGGCCGACATCGCGCCCGTCGCTCCGATCCGTCAGTCCCTGTCCCAATCGATCATGAGCGGCATGGTGCGCGTGGCCGTGACGCCGCCGCCGGTCGCGCCCAAGATCACCGAGATCGATTTCCGCGACCCGCTGCCCGGCTACGCGATCAATTCGCCCTTCGGCCCGCGCCGTCTGAACGACGAGGACCGCGGCGGCCGCATCCACGAGGGCGTCGACATCGCCGCCCCCAAGGGCACGCTGATCCACGCCACCCTCGACGGCGAAATCGTGAAGACCGGCCTGTCCTCGTCCTACGGCAACTTCGTCGAGGTCGAGCACATGGACGGCATCCACTCGTTCTACGCCCACATGAGCCGCACCGCGGGCCTGAAGGTCGGCGAGCCGGTCAAGGCCGGCGAGGTGATCGGCTACGTCGGCGCCACCGGCGACGCGACCGGTCCGCACCTGCACTTCGAGATCCGCAAGGACGGCGAACATTTCGACCCGGCCAAGTTCATGGGTCACGCGTTCAAGTCGGTCGCGTCCCTGCCGCTGTCGGTCGAACACTTCGCGGAGCCGGCGGCGCGGCGCGCCTTCCGTCCGATCCGGATGGCCTACCACGCGGCGTCGGGGCGGGTGCATCACGTCTACGGTTCGTAATCCGAACGGCGAGGCTTCCGCTTCAACCACCCAGACGCCATATGCCCTCCGCGGATCTGATCCCGGAGGGCAATTCTTTCATGCGCTATAACCAGCTTGGCCGCAGCGGCCTGTTCGTGTCCGAAATCTGCCTGGGCGCCATGACCTTCGGGGACGCGGACGACCGGGGCCTGTGGAAGCACATCGGCGACCTCGGCCAGAAGGCGGTCGACGACGTGATCAAGGGCGCGCTCGACGCGGGCGTGAACTTCATCGACACCGCCGACGTCTATTCTTTCGGCCAGAGCGAGGCGCTGGTCGGCCAGTCGCTGAAGAACTTGGGCGTGGCGCGCAAGGACGTGGTGATCGCCACCAAATTCTACGGCGAGATGGGGCAGGGCCCCAACGATCGCGGCGGGTCGCGCGGCCACATCTTCGATTCCGTCGACGCGAGTCTGCAGCGCCTGCAGACCGATCACATCGACCTCTATCAGATCCACTCCACCGATCCGGTGACGCCGATCGAGGAGACGTTGCGCGCGCTCGACGACCTCGTGCGCATGGGCAAGGTGCGTTACATCGGCGTGTCCAACCAAGCCGCCTGGCGCATCGCCAAATCACTGGGGATCAGCGATCGCCACGACTATGCGCGCTACGAAACCATCCAGGCCTATTATTCCATCGCCGGGCGCGATCTCGAGCGCGAGATCGCGCCGCTGATCGCCGAAGAGAAGCTCGGTCTGATGGTGTGGTCACCGCTCGCCGGCGGCCTGCTCTCGGGCAAGTTCGGCCCCGGCGCGCCGACCCCCGAAGGCGCGCGTCGCGCCAGCTTCGACTTCCCGCCGGTCGACAAGGACCGCGCCTGGGCCTGCGTCGCGGCCATGCGCGAGATCGGCGACAAACGCGGCGTGTCGGTGGCGCGGGTGGCCCTGGCCTGGGTGCTGTCGCGGCCGTTCGTGATGAGCGTCATCATCGGCGCGCGCACGCTCGACCAGTTGAACGACAACCTCGCCGCCGCGGACCTGAAGCTCGACGCCGAGGAACTGGCCATGCTCGACGCGGTCAGCGCCCTGCCGTCGGAATATCCGGGCTGGATGATCGAGCGCCAGGGCGCGCAACGCCGGCCCAAACCCTTTGTGAAGGGCGGTTAAGGACCGAGATTCGGCCGTGGTTTGGACGCGAGCGCCAGCTTAGCCTTAGGATGAACCCCGGGGAGGCTGTCCCATGACGCCGTCGCGCCGTTTCGTTCTGATTGCTTCAGCCGTTGTCGCGTTCGCGGCCACGGGCCCGACCGCCTTTGCCGCGCCGCCGGAAAAATCGGTCCCGGTCTCTAAGGCTTTCCCCTATCTCGAGAACTATCTGAAGCTGCCGCCGGCGGAACGCAGCCGCTTCACCCTGGGCTATTTCCTCACCCTCGGCGGCAAGCCCGCGACCAATGTGAAGGTGTGGCTGGTCGACGGCGGCAAGCGCACGGCGCTCCCCGTCGGCGCCGAGGGCCAGATGCAGCGTACGCCCAATCTCGGTGAGCTGGAACGCAACGCGACGGTGGTGCTCGACGCGCCGCCAACGACCAAGTTCCGCCTGCAGTTACAAGTCGAACCCCTCGTTCCGCGCGGCGTCGAGATGGACGCCTAGGCGCTGTCGCTGGCGACGATCCAGGCCGACGCGGCGGTGCGCAAGTCGGCCGGCGTTCTGGGCTTCGCGGCCCCGCGCATGACGCGCGTCTACTTCAAGGACTCCGCCGGCGGCGAGGCCGTGTTCCCCGATGGTCACGCGGTGAAGCTCGGCGTGCTCAAGGGCTTCGCCTTTTACGACACGGACAAGCAACGCGGCGCAAAAACGCTTCGCTTCAGCAAGCCGCCGACGCTGTCGATGATCGGCCCCGCGAATTAGCGCGGTAAGAAAGATTGGCCCACGAAAAGCACGAGCGCTGCCTCATGCGTTGTACGGTTTCGTGATTGTCCACGAACCACACGAACCACACGAACAATCCAGTCTAGCGCCGCAGGCGCTTTTCATTTGATAGGCGCTTCGCGCCCGGATTCACTGGCAGCGCGTCTCGTTCGTGTGGTTCGTGTGGTTCGTGGACAATTCTTCTTTTCGTGTTTTTCGTGGGCAATCTAACTTCGTCTCAAGCCCGCTCGGCCTGCGGGTCGAAGCGCATCGCCAGGCGGCCGGCGCCGAAGCCCGCGGCGACGACGATCAGTACGCTCAGGATCACGAACCAGATCGGGTGCGGCCAGAAGATCGCGAACACCACCGCCGCGATCGCCATGATCGCGGCGGACGCCCAGGCCGGCCACTCGCCCGCCTCGCCCTGGCGCACGGCGACATAGCCGCCGCCCAAGCCCCCGAGAATCCAGGCGATCAGACCGAACAGGATTTCGCCGATCGGCATCGGATAGGTGCGGGCCTTGGCCGGATCCATGTCGACCGGCAGCTGGGGCGGGAACATGTAGCCGCCGAACCAGCCCACCACGGCGGCCAGCAACAGCCCCACAAGCGCGCCCACGATGACGGCGAAAACGGTCTTACCCATGCGGCCGGCTCCCAAACCGGCGCGACCCTGAGGGCGCAGCGTGCGGGCGTCAACTCGACGCTCGGCAAAAACCTAGGCATATCGGCGCTATGGGCCTGATCATCCGCATCCTGGGCGTCCTGCTCCTGCTTGTCTGCCTGATCGCGGCCTTCGGCGGCGGGGTGCGCGCCTTCGCGGCGCGGCGGCCCCCGTTCCGGGGCGAGATGGTCGACATTGGCGGGCGCAAAATCCGGGTCGTCTGCGAGGGCCCGAAATCGGACAAGCCGCTGGTCGTCACCGAGAGCGGCATCTTCGGCTTCGCCGCCGACTGGGGCGAGGTGCAGAAGGGCTTGGCCGCCCAGGGCATCCGCAGCTGCGCCTACGACCGTGCCGGCCTGGGATGGTCCGACCCGGGCCCGGCGCCCCGCGACGGCGTCGCCATCGTCAGCGACGAGGAAGCGTGGCTGAGGGCGATGGGCGAGACCGGGCCCCTGATCCTGGTCGGCCATTCGATGGCGGGCCTGCACGTGCGTCTGTTCGCCTTGCGCAACCCGACGCGGGTGAAGGGCCTGGTTCTGATCGACGCGGCGTCGCCGGCCATGGCGTCCTCACCCGAGGGTCAGAAGATGCTGCAGCGGTTCGCGAGCTTTGGTCAGTCGGTGGTGTTCTTCTCGCGTCTCGGCGTGCTGAAGGCGATCTCGCCCTGGCAGGGCGACTCGATCGGCCTCGACAATCCCGCGCACAGTGAGAAGGTCTATTTCTTCGGCGACACCCGCTTCAACAAGGTCGGCGCCGAAGAGACGCTGCAAGCCGGCCGCGCCGCGCAACAAGCCGCCGCGGCGGGCGTGCTCGATCCAAACATCCCGGTGGCGGTGATCACCGAAGGCGACGCGCGCAAGTCCGTTCGCACCGGGGCCTTCAAGGCCTGGGGCTCCGGCCGCGAACAGGTCGCGCGCGATTCACGCCACGGCTCGGTGGACTATGTGCCCGGCGCCACCCACGCCAGCCTCCTGGGCCGCGACCACGCAGGCGTCATCGTGAAAGCGGTGCAGCGGGTCATGAAAGACGCGGGCTACTGAGCCTGGGGCCGGCGAAGAAAGATTGCCCACGAAAAACACGAATGCGTCGCGTATCCAGCGCGACTCTGCGGCGCGAAGCGCCATTCAAATGATCGCGCCTGCGCCGCGGGGAGCCAGAACGCCTTTTCGTGCTTTTCGTGGGCATCTTCTTGAGTCCACAAACGCCAAAAGCCGCCCCGGGCGGAGCGGCTTTCAAAACGGCGTAGCAGCTGCGGCGCTCGGCCGCGGCGTGGATTACTTCCGGGGGGCGCCGGCGACGGCGCCTTCGCGCTGGGCGCGCTTGCGGGCCAGCTTGCGGGCGCGGCGCACGGCCTCGGCCTTTTGGCGGGCGCGCTTCTCGGACGGCTTTTCGTAGTGCACGTGCCGCTTCATTTCGCGGAACGAGCCTTCGCGCTGCATCTTCTTTTTCAGGGCTTTCAGCGCCTGATCGACGTTATTGTCGCGAACGAAAATCTGAACCAGGGTCCTGCTCCATCAGCTCACCCGCCGCGCTTCCCCCTGAAAAGGGCGATCCCCTTTTGAGAGACATGGCGGGCGGCCAAAACGAAATTGAGGCCCGGACGGGGCTACCGGCCGGGCTCAGGGCGGCGGAAATACATCAGGCCCCCCGGTTTGTCTAGGCAGGCGCGCATCGAAACGCCTTGGTATCATAGGGTCATGAACAGCAAAGACGGCTGGGCCGAACGCACCGAACAGAAGGTCCTGGACGCCGCGATCGAGCGGGCGCCGCGCACCGGCTGGACCTACACCTTGCTGGACCGCGCTGCCAAGGACTGCGGCCTGTCGCGGGGCGACGCGGAACTCCTTTTCCCCAATGGAGTCAAAGATCTGGCGGCCTTGCTGTCGCGCCGACACGACGATCGGGCCTTCGCCGCCTTGGCCGAAGTCAACCCCAAGAGCCTGAAAATCCGCGAGCGGATCGCGAGGGGGATCGAGGCCCGACTGGACGCCGCCGCCCGCGATGAGGCCGCGACTCGCCGCTGGGCCGGGTTCCTGGCGCTGCCGATGAACGCACCCCTGGGCCTGCGGCTGGCCTGGGAAAGCGCCGACAGGATCTGGCGCTGGGCCGGGGACGAGGCCACCGACGAGAACCACTATTCCAAGCGGGCGATCCTGTCGGGGATCCTGATCCCGGCGCTGGGCATCCGCCTGCGCGAGGGGGATGAGGCGGCCAAGGCCTTCGTCGCCGCCCGCATCGAGAACGTCATGGCCTTCGAAAAGTGGAAGGCCGGCGTGAAGCCCATGCAAAAAGCCCGCGAGATCGCCCAGGCGCTCGGCCGCATGCGCTACGGCGCGAACGAACCGCCGCCGGCTCCGCCCGAGACCTGAGCCTCAAGTTTGGCCGCCGATTCCCGGCAGGCCGTGGACGTCCTGCGCCCAGGTGAGAGCCGAGTCGCGCCAGATGTGGCGCTTTGGGGTGATCTCGCCGCGCTGATCCAGGCTGCCGAGCCGCAAGGCATAGACCTGGGGGTTCTCAGCCTGGGTGGAATAGAGCGGCGCGCCGCAATCGCCGCAGAACGCCTGGGCGCGGGCGTTGCCGCTGTCGGCGGTCTTCACGTAACGGCGCGGCTGGCCCTTGGTGATGCGGAAGCTCTCCGCCTTGGCCGGGGCGCTGGCGCGGAACGGGGCGCCCGACAGAGTCTGGCAGTCGGTGCAGTTGCAGATCGAGGCCGCCTCCGGGTCGACCTCGGCCTCCCACTCCACCGCGCCGCAATGACAGCGGCCATGAACGTGCATCTGACGTCTCCTCGACGATGAACCCTGGCTAAAGACCGGTCCCAGGCCGCGTTCAAGCTCTGTCGCGCAAACTGCCTCCAACGCTCGATCAAAAGGAGGAGATCATGCGCCGCCTGAACAGTCTGATCGCGATCCTCTTCGTGGTCGCCGGCGCCGTAGCCGGGTTCCTGAGCCCCGAGCTGCGCCTCGAGCCCCTCGATTTTTAGTCGAGCCGCCTGATCCGGTTCACGTGGCCCATCTTTCGGCCGGCGCGAGCCTGGCCCTTGCCGTAGAGATGCAGCCGCGCGTCGGGCTCGTTCGCAATCGCGAGCCAACGCTCCGTATCCGGACCGATGAGGTTTTCCATTTCGATGCGCGCGTGCGCAGTCGTCGGGCCGAGCGGCCATCCCGCGATCGCGCGGATATGCTGTTCGAACTGACTGCAGCCGCAGCCGTCCATGGTCCAGTGGCCGGTATTGTGCACGCGCGGCGCGATCTCGTTGACCAGCAGGCGCCCGTCTTCCAGCTCGAACAGTTCGACGCCGAGCACGCCTATGTAGTCGAGTCCGTCGAGGATTTTTCGCGCAATCGTTTCCGCGCGCGGCTGCACGTCGCGCCAATCCTTCGCCGGCGCCGTGGTGAGGCGTAGTATGCCGTCCGCGTGTCGGTTCTCGCCGACGGGATAGCAGGCGATGTCGCCGTCGCGGCCGCGCGCGGCAATGATCGACAGCTCGCGTACAAACTCGGCGCGCGCCTCCAGGATCGCCGGCTTGGCGCCGATCGCGGCGAAGGCGCGCGCCGCATCGGAGGCGTCATGCACCCAGGCCTGGCCCTTGCCGTCGTAGCCCTCGCGCCGCGTCTTCAGCAGTGCGGGCGCGTGTGTGCCCGCCAGAGCGGGGGCGATTTCGTCGGCGGTCTGAATGGCTTCGAAAGCCACTGTCGCCACGCCGCAGTCGCCGAGGAAGCGCTTTTCCTCGACGCGGTCTTGGGTGAACGCCAGCGCCTTGGGTCCCGGCGCCACGTCGCAGCCCATCGCGCTCAGGGCTTCGAGCGCCTTCGACGGCACGTTCTCGAATTCGAAGGTGACGACATCGCTCAGGTCCGCCAGCGCCTGCAGGCCGCCGAGGTCGTCGTAGGCGGAGACGATGCGATGCGCCGACACGCGCGCGTCGGGCGCGTTCTCACGCGGCGTGAGAATGGCGACGTCGAAACCGAGTTGCGCCGCGGCGCCCGACAACATGCGCCCGAGCTGTCCGCCGCCGAGAATGCCGATGGTCGATCCGGGCGCCAGCGGAAGCGACTTGCTCATCAGTCCTCGACGGTTTCCGGCACGGCGGCGGTCTGGGTCGAGCGCCACTTGGCGACGCGCCGCGCCAACGGCGCATCGGTGAGCGCCAGGATCTGCGCCGCCAGCAGGCCCGCGTTCTTCGCCCCCGCCTCGCCCACGGCCAGGGTGCCGACCGGAATGCCCGCGGGCATCTGCACGATGGAGAGCAGCGAATCGAGGCCGTCCTGGAGCTTGGTGCGCACCGGTACGCCCAGCACCGGCAGGTCGGTCATCGAGGCGCACATGCCCGGCAGGTGGGCCGCGCCGCCGGCTCCGGCGATCACCACCTTGAAGCCCGCCTTGCGCGCCGACTTGGCGAAGGCATAGAGCCGGTCAGGCGTCCGGTGGGCCGACACCACCCGCGCGTCGAAGTCCACGCCCAGGCTTTCGAGCACCTCGGCGGCCGCTTTCAGCGTGGGCCAGTCCGAGCGGCTGCCCATGATGATCGCGACGGGAGGCTTGGCCATGCGGTCTCCGGAAAGGCGCGGAGTATAGGCGCCGGCTTGGCCGGGGCAACCGCCCGGCCTACCATTCCAGAGCCTGCCCGCTGCGAGACCCCGCTGAAACCCCAGACCGCCGATCCGACCCCGGAAGCAACCGAACTCGACCGCCTGCGCGCCGAGAACGCGGCCCTGCGGGTCGAGATCGAGCGGCTGACCGCGCTCGCCGACCACGATCCCTTGACCCCGGTGCTGAACCGCCGCGCCTTCGTGCGCGAGCTCACCCGCGCCATGGCCTTCTCCCGCCGCTATGGCGCGCCGGCGGCGCTGTTGTACCTCGACCTCGACGGCTTCAAGGCGGTGAACGACGTACACGGACATCTCGCCGGGGACGCGGCGCTGAAGCGGGTCGCGGAACTGCTGGTCGCGAACGTGCGAGAAAGCGACATGGTCGGGCGCATGGGCGGCGACGAGTTCGCGGTCCTGCTGCAACAGGCCGACCTCGACAGCGCCCGCGCCAAAGCCGTGTCGCTGGCCGAGACGATCGCGGCCGATCCGTTCGAGTTTCAGGGCGTCCGCGTCCCCCTCGGCGGCTCGTTCGGCGTGCGCGCGTTCGACGGCCAAGAAAGCGCGGAGACGTGGCTCGGCGAAGCCGACGCGGCGATGTTCGTGCGCAAGCGTTCCGTTCGCTGAACGAGCCTCTGACGTTAAACGAGATCGGCGCTAAGCGATGATGTCCGGCAGGATGCGGTCGGCCAGCGCGGTGATCTCGTCGCGCAGCGCGAGTTTGCGGCGCTTCAGCCGTGCGATCATCAGCTGGTCGGGGCGCGGCATCAGCTCCAGCGCGCGGATCGAGACATCCATGTCGTGGTGTTCCTGGCGCAGAGCCGAAACCCGTCCGCGAAGGGAGTCGTCGCCTGCACTCGGCGGCATCTGGTCGTCGTTCATCGAAGGATCGTTTTGAACGGGCGCGAAGGGGTGCGCGCGGACCCTATTATACGAAATTCAGGGTCAATCGGAAAGCGCGGAAGCCAGGGTCTCGAGCTGAGCCCGGGGCGTTACGCTCGACCAGGCCTTGGCCGCCGCCACCAGCGCCTGCGCCAGCGGCAGAGGTTGGCCGTTTTGCGGCGGCGCCAGGGTTTCCAGGTCCTCCAGCAACAGGCGCTCGGCCGTCAGCTCCGCCGCCTTCACCTGGACGCGCAGAATCTCCCGCGCCGTATCGCCCATGTCCGGGATCGGCTTTTTCAGCCTGCGCCGAATGACGCGGAGCGGCTCCACGGCCGCGTTGTCCCAAACCCTTGCGGTCTCGCTCCCGAACTCCAGCGCCTCCGCATCCAGGAGTCGTCCCGTGGCCGCAGCCCACGCGGCCCACAGCAGATAAGGGATGCTCTGGTCGTAGCCGTCCTGGAGATCGAGACAGGCCGCCTCGACGCCCTCGCGGGCGTAGGCGGCGCTCGCCCAGTCCCAAACGCGCATCAGGCCTCGCCCTTGGGGCCCGTGTCGCCCTTCGGGCCAATGTCGCGGCCCCACCGCTTCACCGGCTTCCAGTCCAGGCCGAAGAGGTCGAGCGCGCGGCCCACCGACTGGTCGACCAGCTCGGCCACGCTCTCGGGCCGGGCGTAGAACGCCGGCAGCGGCGGGGCGATGATCGCGCCCATCTCCGCCAGCTTCACCAGGGTGCGCAGGTGGCCGAGGTGCAGCGGCGTCTCGCGCACCATCAGGACCAGGGGACGGCGCTCCTTCAGGGTCACGTCCGCGGCGCGGGTCAGGAGCGTCGAGGTCACGCCGGTGGCGATCTCGCTCATGGTCCGGACCGAGCACGGCGCGACGATCATGCCGAGCGTGCGGAACGATCCCGAGGCGATCGAGGCCCCGACCTCGCCGACGCGGTGGTTTACCGTGGCCTTGGCGGCCAGGTCCGCCAGGCTGAGATCGGTCTCTTCCGAAAGGGTCAGGGCGGCGGCCTTGGAGACCACCAGGTGGCTCTCGACCCCCAGCGCCCCAAGGGCGTCCAGCACGCGGACGCCGTACAGGCTGCCCGAGGCGCCCGAAATCCCGACGACCAGCCGCGCTGGCTCATCCCTAGCTTCCGACACGGGGTTAGCTCCGGAAAGTGTGAACACACGTAACCCAATTTGATTCAACAGAGATCAACACCGGGTGTGCACTGTGTGAGCTGTTCCTGAAGGAGAAGCTCATGGCGATAGACGCCCGGATCCGCGAACTCGGCAACCGCCACCGTTCGCTCGAAGCGGCCATTGAAGATGAAATGTCCCGCCCGGCTGTCGACTCGTTGCGATTGTGGGAACTGAAGCGCCGAAAGCTGAAGCTGAAGGAAGAGATGGAATCGCTGAAGGGCGACGTCCACCACTGACCTAGGGCGGCCGCGGGCCTGCGCCCGCGCCGCGCCTGCGCTTGGTCCTGCCTCTTACGCCTCTTCCGCGGGCGCGTGGTCGTCCGCGTCCTCGTCGTCGTGAGCGTCTTCCGCGTGAGCTTCGTCCGCTGGCGAATCATCCGCGTGCGGCGCTTCGGCGCGACTTTCCTCGGGCTCTTCGTCGTGAGCGGTTTCCGCCACCGACTCATGCGCCGGCTTCAGGGTCGGGCCGCCGGCCGCCTTGGCCTTGCGGGCGTCGTCGCGGGCCCGTTTCTCGGCCGCCTTCTTCACCAGGTCGTCCAGTTCGAGCTGGGTCGACAGGCCCAGGGTCACCGGGTCCACCGGCTTGATGTTGGACGAATTCCAATGGGTGCGGTCACGCACCTGCTGGATGGTGGCCTTGGTGGTGCCCAGGAGCTTGGAGATCTGGGCGTCGGTCACTTCCGGATGGTGGCGGATGAACCAGGCGATGGCGTCGGGCCGGTCGCTGCGGCGCGACACCGGCGTGTAACGGGGGGCCTTGCGCTGGGGCTTCAGAAGCTCCGCGTGGCGGCTCGCCTGGGCCTTCATCCGGTACTTGTGGTCGGCCTGGGCCTTGTCCAGCTCCTCGCGGGAGAGCTGGCCGTTGGCGATGGGGTCGGCGCCCCGGATATCGCGGGCCACTTCGCCGTCGGCGATGCCCTTCACTTCCAGGGGGTGCAGGCCGCAGAAGTCGGCGATCTGCTCGAAGGCGAGGGAGGTGTTGTCCACCAGCCAGACCGCGGTGGCCTTGGGCATCAGGATGTCGGTCATGGTCTTTCCCTTGAACGGGTTGTTCTTGAGGCGGCTAGGCATGCGCCGGAAACAGCGGCGCCCGGCCTTTCGGCCGGGCGCGTCGTGGCCGCCTCTATAACCATTGAGGTGAAGGAAGGAAACAGGCGTTCCGCCGGGATCGGCGCAACCCGTTATTTGGTAAGGGCGGATTCCCTGCGGCGCTGGCCGTTGGCCACCGCGAACAGCTCGCCGTTGCCGTCCGCGCCCACGTCGACCACCCACTCGGTGATGCCGCCCGGGACCGGAGATGCCGGCTTGAGGGTCAGTTCCAGCTTGCCGTCGGCGGTCGGGGCCTTGGACACCAGCTTGCCGGTCGAGAAGATGTTGTCGTGGGTCTGGGGGTCGGTGAAGGCGATGTTGAACACGCCGGACTTGTCGATGGAGACCGCGCCCCCGTCGTCGGTCGCCCAACTGCCCTCGGTGAAACTCGGCTGGGCCCAGCTCGCCCCCGCCGTAAGAACCGCTGCACACAAGAAGGCGCCGGCCATAGCCGCCAGGCGCCGACCGAGCTTTTCGCCCATGGCCGTCCTCCCGCAACCGCAGGCGGAAACCATAGCACCGCAGAGGCGAATAGCGACCTCGCCCAGGTTATGATTTTCAGACGGTCAGGACGATCTTTCCGAAGTGGTCGTTGCTCTCCATCCGCCGGTGGGCGTCGGCGGCCTGATCGAGCGGGAAGACCTTGTCGATCACCGGAACCAGCTTGCCGGCCTCGATCCAGGGCCA
>DASZMV010000009.1:0-6162 GCA_035551675.1 Caulobacteraceae bacterium
CCTCGCGGCGCTATACGCACGCCTCCCTTGCGGAGCCGGCGAGCCCTTGGCCCGCCCTCAAATGCGTCGGATGCGTAGCTCAGCGGGAGAGCACCTCGTTCACACCGAGGGGGTCACAGGTTCAATCCCTGTCGCATCCACCATCTTTCTTTTTTCTCAAACACTTGGGCAAGAAGCCGGAAGCCTTTGACAGGGCCCCTGGCACCAAGCCCGCGACCTGCTCAAGCATGCGCTTGTACGCGCCCATGGGATGATCCTTGGCGTCTTCCACGTCCCTGGCTTCGCCGGTGGCGAACTCGGAGAGGGTAAATGTCTTTGGCTCGGCCTTGGGGAATTGGCGGATGACCTCGATCCTGTGACGGACCGTCATCGTCAAGATCAGGTCCGCGTCGGCCACATCCTTGGCGGTCAACGGTTCGGCGCGATGGGCGGAAACGTCGATGCCGCGCAGGGCAAGGAGTTTGACCACGTTGGGCTCCGGCAGACGGTCGAGCGGATCCATATCAACCGCGCGGGAAGCCACGGCGATCGGCGCTCCGCGACTGTGGATGAGATCGTTGGCGATCGCCTCGGCGGCGACGCTGCGGCCCGTATTGCCCGTGTCCACGAATGTGATTTTCACCAAACGCCCCGCACTTTCGGCCGGGCCGAAAGCGAGGGACGCCAGAGCGACCAGAATGACGGCAAAGCGGATCGCCATACGGTGGCCCTCCCAGCTACGCCGAACTTGGGTGGCGAGCGGCGTTCGCCTTGGTATTGGCCGCCGCGATTGGCCGCGTCAAACAGGCGAGCGAGCCCACAATCGTCGACAACTCACGTCCTATGCGCCCCCGGCCAGCTTCGAGCGGTCGCCAATCGCCGACCGAACCCGCAAATTCTGGGCGATGATCACTTCCAGATCCTTTTGCAAATAAGGCTTTGAAAGCCTCGGCAGGCTTATGGGCTCGGTGGCCGACGGCAAGTCGGCGTAACCGGTGGCGAGAATGATGGGAAGCTCGGGAAACCTGACTCGGATGATCTTGGCCAACTCCGCTCCGGTCATGCCGGGCATGGCGTGATCGGTGATCACCATATCGACGCCCGAACGCGAGCTCAGCAACGCCAGAGCCTCGTCCCCCGTGCTGGCTTCGATCACCTCGTGGCCGAGATCCTCCAGCATCGCCGCCGTGCCGGTGCTCACCAGCGCGTCGTCGTCGACCAGCAGGATCGTTACGCGGCCGGCCACCACCGAGAGCGTGGCCACCCGGGTATCCGTCGCCGGAGCCGCCGGCTCCTCCGCGCGCGGGAGCAAGACGTCGACGCGCGTTCCTTGACCGGGACGGCTTTGGATTCGAAGGCCGCCTCCCGACTGAGCCGCGAGGCCCTGGACCATGGACAGGCCCAGGCCGGTGCCCTTGCCCGTCCCCTTGGTGGTGAAGAACGGCTCCACGGCCCGCGCCAGGGTCGCCGCATCCATGCCGCTTCCGGTATCGGTGACACTGAGCCGGATATATTGCCCCGGCGGGAGATTGTCGGCGGCGCCGGCGTACACCTCTTCAACCGCCGCGGAGATGGTGATGGCGCCCCCATCGGGCATGGCGTCCCGCGCATTGAGCGCCAGGTTGAGCAGCGCCAGTTCGAACTGGTTCGCATCCACCATCACCGGCCCCAGGTCATCGGGCAGGTGCTGGACGATGGTGATCGTCGGCCCTAGCGAGCCCTTGAGCAGTTCGCCCATGTTGAGCACCAGATCGGACACGCGCACCGCTTCGGGCTTCAGCTCCTGCCGCCGGGCGAACGCCAGCAGCCTCTGGGTCAGCGCCGCGCCGCGCTGGGCGCCCTTGGTCGCGTTGTCGAGAAGCCTGATCGCGCGCGGATCGTCGGGGATCCGCTTCTTCAGCAGCTCCAGACTTCCCAGCATCGCCATCAGCAGGTTGTTGAAGTCGTGGGCGATCCCGCCGGTCAGTTGACCGATGGTGTCGATCTTCTGGGCTTCGAACAGTTGGCTCAGCGCCTCTTCCCGCTCCCGCGTCTTCTGTTCGATGCGCGCTTCGAGTTGTCGGTTCAGTTCCTCGAGCGCCCGCCTCGACTGCTCCAGCGCGGCGGTGCGCTCGCCCACCCGCCGTTCCAGTTCGCCGTTCAGGCGCTCGAGTTCACGGGTCTTTCGATGCAGTTCCGCGAACACCCTCACCTTGGCCCGCAACAGGTCCGGTATGATGGGCACGGGCACATAGTCGACGCCGCCGGCCTCATAGCCCTTGATCCTGTCCACGTCCGAGAGATGGACCGCCGAGACGAAGATCAATGCGGTCTGCTGGAACCGCGGATGTTCCCGGATGATCGCCGCGAGCTCGAACCCGTCGAGATCCGGCATCTGAACGTCGACGAGAACCACGCCGACGTCGTGCTTGAGCAACTGGGCCAGGGCGTCGCGGGCCGAGGAGGCCTTGAGCAGGGTCTCGCCCAATTCCCCGAGTATCACCTCGTAGCTGAGCAGCTTGGCGGGCTGGTCGTCGACCAGGAGAATCTTGACGGGATCGGTCTGGGTCACGACGTCGCCAGTCCCTAGCGGTGCAGCCACATGCGCAGCGCCGCGAGAAGCTGCTCTGTGTTGACCGGCTTGGCGAGGTAGTCGGAAGCGCCGGCCTCCAGGCACTTCTCTCGGTCGCCTTTCATCGCCTTGGCGGTGAGCGCGATGATCGGAAGACGACGGAAAGCGGGATTCGTCCGGATCACCTCGATGGTCTCATAGCCGTCCATCCCGGGCATCATGATGTCCATCAACACGATCGACACGGAGGAATCGGATTCCACGATCGATACGGCCTCGACGCCGGTTGTCGCGGCCAGCACCGTCATGCCGCGCCGCTCCAGGACGCTCGACAGGGCGAAGATGTTGCGCGCGTCGTCGTCCACCAGGAGGACGGTCCGGCCGACCAGGTCGTCGTCGGAAGAATGCAGGCGGTCGAGCATCTCCTGCTTGGCCGGCGGCAGATTCGCGACCACGCGGTGAAGGAACAGGGCGGTCTCGTCGAGCAGCCGTTCCGGAGACTCGACCCCCTTGACGACCACGCTGCGCGCCATGGTGCGAAGGCGCGCGTCTTCATCCGGCGTGAGCTCGCGGCCGGTGAACACGACCACCGGCGTGTCGGCCAGCGCACCCTCGTCGCGAAGGCGTTCGAGAACCTCGAAACCGGAGATGTCGGGCAGGCGGAGGTCGAGCACGACACAGTCGGCGGGTTCGGCGCGCAACTGTTCCAGCGCCTCCCCGCCGGAGGAAACGCTTACGATGTCGATGTCATCGTGGCCCAGCAGTTCGGTGACGCCAAGCAGTTCGGCGGGGTTGTCTTCGACGACCAGCAGTCGCCTGCGGCGCGGCGCGGCGAAGTTCTTGATCCGGTTCAGGGCCTCCTCGAGACCCTCGGTGGTGGTCGGCTTGGTCATGAAGGAGAAGGCGCCGCGGGCGAGGCCGTGCTGCTTGTCCTCATCGAGGGTGATGATCTGGACCGGTATGTGGCGTGTCGTCTTGTCCTGCTTCAGTTGGCTGAGCACGGTCCAGCCCAGCATGTCGGGCAGGAACACGTCCAGGGAGACGGCTGTCGGCAGGTATTCACGCGCCAGCGGCAAGGCTTCGGCCCCACGCATCGCCACCAGCACCTTGAACCCGGAATCCCGGGCCAAATCCACCATGACGCGTGCATAGTGCGGATCGTCCTCGACGATCAGTATGACGGCGTCGCCGGGCTCTATGTTGCGGCGGTCATCCGAGACGGGATCGACGCCTTCGACCACGCGCAACTTGGCGAACGAGGAAGATACCGACGCAAGCGTGTGCATCTCGGACGCGAGGCCGACGGTTACGGGCGAAACAGGCGCCCCCACATAGGTGAGCGGTAGATAGAGGGTGAAGGTGGAACCCTCGCCCGGCACAGACCGGAGCTGAATTTCCCCACCCAACAAATTGGCCAGTTCGCGGCTGATGGCGAGGCCCAGCCCCGTCCCGCCATATTTGCGGCTGGTTCCCGCGTCGGCCTGCTGGAAGGCCTCGAAGATGATCTTCTGCTTTTCCGGCGGAATGCCGATCCCGGTGTCGCTGACCTCGAAGGCGACCACCGAAGGCGCGTGCTTGAGCACCGGATGGCCCGTGCTCCAACCGGTCGGCGCCGGAAACACGCGCAGTTTGACGCCGCCGCGCGCCGTGAACTTGAAGGCGTTGGACAGCAGGTTCTTGAGCACCTGTTGCAGGCGTTTGGAGTCGGTGATGATCGACCGATCCAGGTCGGACGCCACCTGGACTTCGTAGTCCAGACCGCGGTTCTCCGCCTCGTGGCGGAACGGCCGCGACATGGTCTCCAGAAGGTTGGAGAAATAGATCTCCTCCGCCTCCACCGAGACCGTACCGGACTCGATCTTCGACAGATCCAGGATGTCGGAGATAAGGTTCAGAAGATCCGTTCCGGCGCCATGGATGGTGCGGGCGAACTCAACCTGCTTGTCCGACAGGTTGCCCTCGGGATTCTCCTGCAGTTGCTGGCCGAGGATCAGGATCGAGTTGAGCGGCGTGCGTAGCTCATGGCTCATATTGGCCAGGAACTCGGACTTGTACTTCGAGGTGAGGGCAAGCTCGGCCGCCTTCTCTTCCAGCGCCCGGCGCGCCTGTTCGATCTCCTGGTTCTTCGCCTCCACCTCGACGTTGCGTTCGGCCAACTGCTGGGCCTTCTGCTCCAGCTGTTCGTTGGTCTGCTGGAGTTCTTTCTGCTGGGCCTGAAGCTCGCCGGCGAGCTGTTGGGATTGGGTCAACAGGCCCTCGGTCTGCATCGTCGCCTCGATGGAATTGAGCACGATGCCGATGGAGGTGGTGAGCTGTTCGAGGAACGAAAGCTGCAGGTCCGTGAACGGGGTGAGCGCCGCCAGCTCGATCACCGCCTTGACCTGGCCCTCGAACAGGACGGGCAGCACCACGGCGTTCTTGGGCCTCGCCTTGAACAGGCCTGAACGGATCGGGACCACGTTCTTGGGCAGGCTGGTCAGGATCAGGCGACGCGCGTCGCGGGCGCATTGGCCGATCAGGCCCTCCCCGATCTGCAGCCTCTCCGGATGGCCCTCGCTTTGATGATCAGCATAGGCGGCGAGAAGGCGCAGGCTGGAGCGGGACTCCGAGTCCATCTGGTAGAGTACGCCGTGCTGCGCCTCGACCAGCGGCGCCAACTCGGACAGCAGCATGTGGCCCACCGCGCCGAGGTCGCGCTGGCCCTGCAGCATGTTGGTGAAGCGGGCGAGATTGGTCTTCAGCCAGTCCTGCTCGGTGTTCCTGTCCGTTGTCAGGCGCAGGTTTCCGATCATGGTGTTGATGTTGTCCTTGAGTTCGGCCACCTCGCCGCGCGCATCGACCTGGATCGAACGGGTCAGATCGCCCTTGGTCACCGCGGTCGCCACCTCGGCGATCGCCCGGACCTGGGTGGTCAGGTTGGCCGCGAGCAGGTTCACGTTGCCGGTCAGGTCCTTCCATGTTCCGGCGGCGCCGGGCACGTGCGCCTGGCCGCCCAGCCGGCCTTCCACGCCAACCTCGCGCGCGACGCTGGTCACCTGATCGGCGAAGGTCGCCAGGGTGTTGGTCATGTTGTTGATGGTCTCGGCCAGGGCCGCGACCTCGCCCTTGGACGCCACGGTCAGGTTCTGTTTCAGATCGCCGTCGGCGACCGCCGTCACCACCTTCACGATGCCCCGCACCTGCTCGGTCAGGTTGGCGGCCATGACGTTGACGGTGTCGGTCAGGTCCTTCCAGGTTCCGGCCACGCCCGGGACCTGCGCCTGGCCGCCCAGCTTGCCTTCCGTGCCGACTTCCCGCGCCACCCGCGTCACCTCGCCGGCGAAGGCGTTGAGCTGATCCACCATGGTGTTGATGGTGTTCTTCAGCTCCAGGATTTCGCCTTTCACGTCGACGGTGATCTTGCGGCTGAGGTCGCCGCGAGCCACGGCCGTCGTCACTTCGGCGATATTGCGCACCTGGGTGGTCAGGTTGGCGGCCAACAGATTCACGTTGTCCGTGAGGTCCTTCCAGGTTCCCGCCACGCCCGGCACATTGGCCTGGCCGCCGAGCTTGCCCTCGGTGCCCACCTCGCGGGCCACGCGCGTGACCTCGCCGGCGAACGAGCGCAACTGGTCGACCATGGTGTTCACGGT
>DASZMV010000010.1:0-2427 GCA_035551675.1 Caulobacteraceae bacterium
GCCACCCGTCGGCCTTGCGACCGACGAGGCGGATCATCCGCGGCTTGAACGCCCCCACCCAGATCTCGATCGGGTGCGCCGGACGCGGCCCCGGCCGTGCGTCGTTCAGCCTGTAGTGCTTTCCGGCGTATGAGACCGATCGCTCGTCGGACCAAAGCAGCCTGATCACGTCGATCGCCTCATCGATCGCCTCGACGGTCTCGCCCGGCGTTCGCCGCGGACCACCGAAGTTCGCGATCAGCTCGGGCAGCGCGCCGCCCCCCAGGCCGAGCTCGAACCGTCCCCCGCTCAGAACGTCGAGGGATGCGGCGGCCTTGGCCATGACCGCGGGCGGGCGCAGCGGCAGGCTCGCGACATCGGTGAAGAACGAGATCCGCCGCGTCTCCGCGAGCAGCGTCGGGATCAGGGACCAGGTATCGAAGAAATGATGCTGGTAAGGGTGGTCCTGGACGCCGACGAACGCCAGCCCGCCTTCATCTGCGACCCGTACGAGCTCGCGATTCCGGTCCAGCGAGTCAGTGTCCGGGATGATCGAGATCCCAACCTGTAATGGGCGTGACGCCATGTGTCGCCTACGTACGCTGTTGGCTCGATTCGGGCACGGTCGCCGCCGCCGGTTCGGCTCGCGGACACGCCGCCGCCACGCGCTCACGAACGTCAGGCGCGACGTCCGCGATGAATGACCGCAGCGCTGCGACCAGTTGAGCACCAGGTCGCCGACCATCAGTACGCGGTTCGCCGGCAGGTCGAAGATCATGGCCATGCTGTCGCGCGGGCCGAGAACCTCCTCGGCCGATCTTGCGGCCGCCCTCGCCGAGAAAGTCAGTGAGCGAGACGACGGGCATCAGGCTGGCCCCTGTGGCGTGTTCGTGGGCTCGATGTCCTTGAACTCCGCATGGCACGATTCGTAGCCGAAGATGAACTCGGCGTCGTCGTTGACCACGAGTGCGACGTCGCGCAGCTCCTCGGGCGTCAGCTCGTGCCCCGGCTCCTCGCGGCGGGCGTCGGGGTTGATGTAGAGCGTGATGACTGCGCGTCGGACGGGCAACATCAGTCGTTCTCCTCTGCGCGAATCAGCTCAGTGGCGGCGTCGGGCTTGGTTCGCGCTCCTCCATCTGGTGTGCGACTCGTTCCGTCCCCTCTCATGCCGGGTGCGCCTTGCGGATGAAGACTGACGCGAACTCCAAGATCACAGCGCGCGCCGGCATCTACGGGGTGGTTCCTGGTCATGTGTTGACAGGGCAAGAAGTCATCGGCGACGACCTCGGCGGGAGAGCTGCCCAGACGTGCGCCTCGACCATCTCCGGACTACGAAGTACCCGAACGTCAGTTCATAATCGTGGTCCGTCATGTGATGAGCATTCGGCTGGCGCGGGCAGACTCGCATCCGCCAGTGGTCAGTCATCGCCAACGTCCGCTCGCCAGTCAGCGTTCCGGCTGCGGCCCGCTCAAGCACCCGGCCTCGCAGATTTCTGGCGCGCGACTCATTCGGGTTTCTCGCGCGACTGCGCCGTTGGACTGTCCAGCGGCTGATGCGAGCCCGGTTGGCATAAATCAAAGTCTTCGTATGAGCAAGATCGCGGTCGTCTATTTCTGGGCGACGGGTCACATCTACGAGATGGCCAAGGCGCTCGGCGAGGGCCACGGATGCCGGAGCGGAGGTTCGCCTGCGTCGGGTGGCAGAGCTTGCCCCCGAGGAACTGATCCGCCGCCAGGAAGCATGGCGCGAGCATTACGACAACACCGAGCCGCTGGTCGGCGAGGTCAAGCTCCATGACCTTGAGTGGGCCGACGGCTTCGCGTTCGGCACTCCGACACGGTTCGGGCTGTCCGCCGCGCAGCTCAAAGAGTTCATCGACCAGACCGGGCCACTGTGGGTCCACGGGCAGCTCGCGAACAAGGTCGCGACATCGTTCACCAGCTCCCAAAACGCCCACGGGGGCCAGGAATCAACGCTGGTGGCGCTCAACAACGTCTTCTACTACTGGGGCTGCCTGATCGTGCCGCCCGGCTACACCCACCAAGTCGTGGCCGCCGCCGGCGGCAACCCATACGGCGCCTCATACCCAGCCGGAGTCGGCGACAAAGTCAGCACCGAGGCACTCACGGCGGCGCACTGCCAGGGACACCGGCTCGCCCAGTACGCCGCACGGCTGGTGGCCCGAAGCGATGGCCCGGCTCCACGACACGACGGAACCCCACCGGATCCGCCCGCACACGAACCCTATGACCCGCCAAATCCGTCCAGGTTCGCTTGGCAAATGCAGCACATGTCGCCGTGACTGGCGACCGATCGCCGTCGATGGGAGGCGAGGCGACCAGATTGGCGCCGCTCGACGATTCGATCGATCACGTCCGCGGCGGCGCGGCGGGGCGCGTGATCCTCGAGTACGGGGACTACGAGTGCCCGTACTCGCGAGTGGCGAA
>DASZMV010000011.1:0-2290 GCA_035551675.1 Caulobacteraceae bacterium
GTTGAAGTCCTTGATCGGGAACACCGAGCGGAACACCGCCTCGATGCCCTCGATGCGACGCTCGGAGGAGCGGGTTTGACGCTGGAGGAACTGTTCGTAGGAGGAACGCTGAACCTCGATCAGGTTCGGCATCTGCACGGCCTCGGGGATGCGGCCGAACGACTTGCGGATCCGCTTCTTACCAGTGAACGATTGCGTGAACGATTGCGCCATCAGGGCTCCCTTGGGCGCGCGCAGACGGAGTCCGCGCGCCGATCATCTTCATCCGTGATGCGTCCGCCCTCGGTTCGGTCCTTCGGCTAAATGGCCGCCAGGACCGTGGGACGCCGGAAACGCCGTCGCTGAGGGGGTCAGCGCCGGGGGCTCCTTCGTGCTGGCCGGAGGGCATGGCCAACGCCTCGGAGCGAGTGCAGGAACGCGCCTTTGCTGGAAGCAGCGCGCGCGTGCGGAATCACCGTCTCGGGTTTGAGAGAAACGCGTATTTAGGCGCTCGCCGCGGATATGAAAAGGGGGTTCCGCGCGATTTCGCTATTTCTCGGGCGCCGGCCAGCAAACCCCCGTTTCGACCAGATGGCAAGGGCCGCGCGCCGCTGTCGGTCTCACGCAGCAAGCGCCCCGGCCCACCGATCAGAAGTAGCCGTGATGATGATGGTGAGGGTGATGATGGTGGTGGTGGCGATAGTAGAATGGAATGATCGGCGCGTAGTATCGATATCCGTAGTAGTAGTGACGCCGGTAGCGCCGGTGAAAGTAGACGCGGTGGCGCGCCCAACGATAATAGTAGGCGGCTGGAACGAGCCTGGCGTCGCGCTGCAGCGCGTCGCCTTGCAAGGTCGCCTCCTGTAGCGTCGCCGCGTCGGCGAGCTTCAACCGTTCCGACGCGTTCGGGATAGGCTCCAGCAACTGCGAGAAGGAACGAGCCTGGGGCACGGCCGCGCTGGTCGCCGCGACGGCCGCGTTCGTCATCGGCAAGGCGACGAGCGATGACATCGCCCCCATCACGCCAAGACTGATCGGTTTCATAGGTGACGCTCCACTTGTCGTCCCCGGCGCCCCGTGCGCATCGCACGCGGAGGCTCGGGGAAGGAACGCCACAACGTCAGGGGGGTTTCGCCTGGCCGCAGATCGGGCGAGCCGGCGCGCAAAAAGACCCGGGCGTCGCCGCCCGGGCCTTCGTTGCTTCGTCTGGATCCCGGACAGCTCGTCGGCGCGAGCTTGCGGGATGAGCCGGCGCAGGCCGTTGCCCGCGCTGGCTTACTTGACCGTGACGCTCGCGCCGGCGGCTTCGAGCTTGGCCTTGAGGTCCGCCGCTTCCTGCTTGGAGACGTTCTCCTTCACGTTCTGCGGGGCGCCTTCGACCAGGTCCTTGGCTTCCTTCAGGCCGAGGTCCGGACGGATCGAGCGGACTTCCTTGATCACGTTGATCTTCTTGTCGCCGCCGCCGGTCAGCACGACGGTGAACTCGGTCTGCTCCTCGGCGGCCTCGGCCGGAGCGGCCGCGGCGGCGCCCGGCGCGGCGGCCATCGCCACCGGCGCGGCCGCGGAGACGCCCCACTTCTCTTCCAGCAGCTTGGAGAGCTCGGCGGCTTCCAGGACGGTGAGCGAAGACAGGTCTTCGACGATCTTTTCGAGGTTGGCCATGGGTCTAGTTCCTTCGGGCGAAGAGGTTGAGGTTTAGGCCGCGTCCTTGGCGGCGTAGGCGGCGAGGACGCGGGCGAGCTGGGCGGCGGGCGCCTGGACGACGCCGGCGATGCGGGTGGCGGGGGCCTGGATCAGGCCGACGAGCTTGGCGCGCAGCTGGTCGAGCGAGGGCAGCTTGGCGAGCGCGTCGACGCCCTTGGCGTCCAGCACGGTCTCGCCCATGAAGCCGCCGACCACGACCAGCTTGTCGTTTTCCTTGGCGTATTGGCTGGCGACCTTGGCCGCGGTGACCGGGTCGGGCGCGTAGGCGATGCCGACCGGGCCCTTGAAGAGCGCCGCAGCGCCGGTGACTTCGCCCTCGCCGTTGAGCGCCTTCTGGGCGAGGCGGTTCTTCACCACCTTGTAGGCCGCGCCTTCCTTGCGCAGCCGTCCGCGCAGGTCGGAGATCTGGGCGACCGAAAGACCGGTGTTGTGGGTGACGATCACCGCCCCCGCGCCGGCGAAGACGCCTTTCAGGACCTCGATCGACTCGGCCTTGTGGGCGCGATCCATGCCGCTCTCCGCTCATGCGCTCGGGACGCGACAGGGCGCCCTAGCGGGAAAACCAAATCTCTGGTCGAGCTGGAGTAGGCGGAAAGCCGCGCCGCGA
>DASZMV010000012.1:0-3101 GCA_035551675.1 Caulobacteraceae bacterium
GGGGACGAAAGCGAATGGAAACCAAGGCCAATTACGTCGCGGTGGGCGCCTTCGTGCTCGCCTGCATGCTGGCCCTCGTCGTCACCGTGCTGTGGCTGGCGGGCGTGCAGTACAGCCAGGAATACGTGTACTACCAGACCAAGTTCACCGGCTCGGTCACCGGCCTCGGCAAGGGCACGACCGTTCGCTACAACGGCATCGAGGTCGGCCGCGTCGATACGCTCGACTTCGATCCGGAGGATCCCAAAAGCGTCGTCGCGACGCTGCAGGTCCGCCCCGACCTCAACATCCATGTCGACGCCACCGCCTCCATCGCCAGCCAGGGACTGACCGGCGGCTCCTATGTCGAGATCATCGGCGGCAAGAAGGATTCGGCGGTCCTGCCGCACACCACCTCCAAGCCCTATCCGGCGATCAAGTCGGAGCAATCCACGCTGGCCTTGCTGGAGGAGACCGCCCCGCAGGTCGTGAACAAGCTCAACACGATCGCCGACAAGCTGAACAAGATCCTCGACGAGAAGAATCAGAAGCGCATCGCCGACATCCTGCAGAATCTCGACTCGCTCACCGGCAATCTCGATCAGCACAAGGGCGACATCGACGCGATCCTGCACAACACCGCCAGCGCGACGCACAATCTGGACATCGCCAGCGCCGATCTGCACCCAACCTTCCTGCACGCCAACGAGACGCTCGGGAAGCTCGACAAGCTTTCGACCGACGCCGACGCGGTGGTCACCGGCGACGGCGTGGCGCAGCTCTCCGCCCTCGTCGCCGACAGCCGGCGCCTGGTGGGCAGCCTCAACAAGCTTTCCGACGAACTCAATCGCGAGCCGACGCGCCTGATCTTCGGCGACCGGCGGAAGGGATACGAACCCAAATGAGCAAGCAATTCCTCGACCGCCGCGTTCTCCTGCTGACGGGCTTGGCGACCGGCGCCGCCGTGACGCTCGGCGCCTGCGGCTCCAACCTGATCGGCCCGCCCGACGTGGCGCCGCCCTTCTATGTGCTGCGCCCGCCGCCGCGCACCACCGCCGGCGGCGTTGGCCGTCCCGTGCCGTGGCAGATCGCCGTCGGCCTGCCCGAGGCGCCCGACAGCCTCGACACCACGCGCATCGTGCTGGTGCAGCCGAACGGCACGATGGATTTCTATGCCAACGCCTCGTGGCCGGACCGTCTCAGCGTCCTGGTTCAGTCGGCGCTGATCGACGCGCTGGAGGGCACCGGCCGCATGCCGGCGGTTGGCCGCGACACCGACGCACTGAAGTCCGACTACATGCTGGAGACCGACATCCGCGACTTCCAGGCGCGCTACGACCAGCCGGACGGCATCCCGACCGCGGTGGTGCGCATCGAGGCGCGGCTGATCAGCCTGCACGGCCGCACCATCGTGTCGTCGATCAACGCCCACAGCGACGTGGCGGCAGCTGAGAACAAGGTGCCGGCCGCGGTGCAGGCGCTCAACACCGCGCTGGGCAACACCCTCGGCCAGATCGCCGACTGGGTCCTGCAGGCGCCGTCGCCGAAGGCGTAGGCGCTGGGTTCAGTCATGCAAAACTTGTCATGCCCGCGAATGCGGGCCATCCAGGTGACGCAGCCACAATTGTCGAAAGCACAAGCTCACCAGCTGGATGGCCCGCTTTCGCGGGCCATGACAGTGAGGTTCGGTTCGTCGGTTGCGCGCGGACCCTAGCCCGCCCCCAGCTCGGGCAGCAGCGCGTCCAGCTGGTCGAACGTCTCGCCGAACCCGTTCATGGACTCGGTGGCGATGGCGTCGTCGAGCGCCTTCTTCGATGGATAGCGGTCGTGCACCGTGAGCAGCGTCCCGCCGCCCTGTTCCTCGAAGGTCACGGTGGTGACGGGCCCGTCTTCGCCGCCCTCCTCGTTCGTCCAGACGAGACGCACGTCCGGCACCACTTCGAGGTACTTGCCGAAGAACGCCATCGGCTGCTCCATCGACGGGACGCGGAACACGAATTTGTACCCCCCGCCCGTGCGCGCATCGACCTCGCACGAGACGAAGGTGATGTCGAACGACTTCGGCGTCCACCACTTCAGGAGGAGTTCGGGCGTGGTCCACGCCTTGAACACGAGGCGCGCCGGCGCGGCGAAGCGGCGCGTGACGACCGTCTCCCGGTCCGACGTCCGCTCCACCGCCGTGTCGTTATGCTTGCCCTGGCTCGTGCCCATCGTCTTTCTCCTTCTGTTTCAAGTCTTCAACCACGTCGTCCAGCGCGTCGAAGCGCGCGGCCCACAGCCGGCGATAACCTTCGATCCACGCCGCTTCTTCCTCCAGCCGGCGCTTGCCGAGCTTGCAGGTCCGCACGCGCCCGATCTTCTGCGTGGTGACGAGCCCCGCATGCTCCAGCACGCCGACATGCTTTTTCATGCCGGTGAGGGTCATGTGGAATTTCTCGGCGAGCGCCGTGATCGACGCATCGCCCCGCCCAAGCTGCTCCAGCACGCCGCGCCGGGTCGCGTCCGAGAGCGCGGCGAAGGCGGTGTCGAAGCGGGTTGGCGAATACTGAACCATAAGGTTCAGTATATAGCGGCGACAGGACAGACTGCCAAGCAGATTCTGGCGCCTCTCATCATTGCCCTCTCTGTCATGCCCGCGCAGGCGGGCATCGAGAGGCCGCAGGACCGGTGCGAGACAGTCCTGGATGCCCGCCTGCGCGGGCATGACAAAAAGGCTCAACGCACCTCGCCCGCCAACCGGGCTGACAACCTGTCATAAAAGTTGCAACACTGTGGCATTGAAACCATAGATTGCGGTCCTATCTCCTCCCTGTAACCCCCGGGGCAGAGACTCCCACGATCCTGACTGCGCGAGCCCATATAGGGCCCTAGGTGCTCGTTCGCGCGCACCGTCGCGATGCTGCCGTTGCTTGAGGACTGCCGATCCGCGCCGAGGCGCCGACGGCTGGATGGCGCGCTCGGTATCGCTGGGACCGTGGAGACGAACAGGAAAGTGCCGTGTTGCACGCCGCCCCGCAGGCGGTGCGCGACCCGCGGCCGGCTTTGAAGTTCGCCAGGACGACGACCTTCGCCGCTCACGCCTCAGCCCCTATCCCTCCCGGCATCGCGTGACGGCGAGGGCG
>DASZMV010000013.1:0-4060 GCA_035551675.1 Caulobacteraceae bacterium
GAACTAGTCGCGCGACCCCCTCCCCTCGAGGCGGCCACGCGGCGCGAGCGCGGTTACGCGGCAATTGCCCGCGGTAACCCAAGCCTGGCGCAAGCCAAAACCCGCATAAGCTGCTGCGAAGGGTCGCAGAAATGCAACTGCTCTCCTCCCGACCTGGTTCCGGGCACGAGCGTTGCGGGTTACCGGGGACGGTCTCGCGGCTGATCCATTACTATTGCTGAGACTTGAAGGGCCGAGATGGGCCGCGCGAACGTCGTCGTCAGCACCGAACTCCGCGAATGGCTCTATGCGGCGCAAGTCTGGCGCGCCGGGATCTACATCCTGGACGACAAGACTTACGGCGACAGCGGACACTACCTGGACGTGATCAGCGACAGGCTCGCCCCCGGCTTCCACGGCGTGCGGCACATCGTCGTCGAGGGTGGAACCATCCGGTTCAAGGCCGATGGCGATAACGGATAGGCTAAGGCTGGCGCCCCGGCCGGCCGCGATCGAGACCGCCGGGTTCTGACGATACCTCCCGGCGCTGGATTGCGCGACACGCTGTCCTTCGCACTCCGCGCACAAGAAAGGGCAGCACATCGAGGACCTCGCCCTCGGCGTCGACGGCCCGCCAAAGGTCGACCATTCGGCCGTCGATTTTCAGATAGACCTCGTGCAGGGTCAGGTTCGTTCCACCGCCGTAAGGATCGGTTGGAAATCCGACCAGATCGATGGCTCGACCTTGAGGGCGCTTCAACTTCACATCCCATCGCGTGCTCGCAGCTGTCATGTCTGGACGGCGCCCCTTGTCAAGGGTTTCGTTGAAGCTCTTGCGGACGTCTCGGGCGCGGTCATGTCTTCGGCCTGTTGGTGCGGGAAGGAAAAGCCCGCTGGCCCTGATGAAGATCCGCATGGCTCTTCGCCCCAATCACTGTAACGCGCTCAATTCGGCGCGGACACTTGCGCGGGCTTCCAAGCCTTGTCCGTTGGTTCACATCACCTCGTCGGCGCCCTCGATGCTGATCGCCTTGCGGCGAAAACTCCTCTTGCTGAGCCCTTCGCGGTCGTCAGGCCGCGATCGGCCGGTCGTCATATTGGCCGCCTTTGATCACGAGCGCGTAGACGATGCGCGCGACCTTGTTGGCGAGCGCCACCGCGGTCAGCTTGAACTTGTATTTGACCGTCTTGCGCTCGAGCAGCCCGCTCGCCCACAGACGCAGGGCGTCGTTATGGCCCTTGCGATGGCGAAGCGTCGCGCAGGCGCCCACCACCAGGAGTTTGCGCAGGTAGCGGTCGCCCATCTTGGTGATGCGCCCGAGCCGCTCCTTGCCCCCGGACGAGCTCTGGCGCGGGGTCAGGCCGAGGAAGGCCGAGAACTCGCGCCCGCTGGCGAAGGCGCTCATGTCCTGGACCGTAGCGGTGATCGCCGAGGCGATGACCGGGCCGATGCCGGGAATGGTCATCAAGCGCTTGGCCGTCTCGTCGGTCTTGACCGAAGCCTCGAACTCCTGGTCGATTGCGCCAATCGTCTCGTCGAGGGCGTCGATCTGATCGATGAGCGGACGAAGCGCGATGCGCACGCAGTCGGGGACGACGATCTCGCCATTGTCGTCGAAGCCGTCGGTGGCCAGGCGCTTCAGGTCATAGGCGTGTTGCGCGCCCTGCGGCGCAACGACGCCGATCTCGGCCATGTACCCGCGCAGCGCATTCAGCAGGGAGGTGCGCTGGCCCGACAGAAGCTCGCGCACCCGATGGCGCATCAGTTCGGCCTGGTTCTCGACCGAGCGCACCGGCACGAAACGCTGACCCGGACGCCCCGCCGCCCCGCAGATCGCCGCCGCGTCGGCCGCGTCGTTCTTGTTGCGTCGAACATACGGGCTTCACATGCGCCGGCGGAATGAGCTTCACTTCATGCCCGAGCGCCAGCAATTGCCGCCCCCAATGATGCGCCGAGAAGCACGCCTCCATCGCCACTAGACACCGCGGCAATGCGGCGAAGAACGCGACGAGCCGGCTCCGCGTCAGCTTGCGCGCAACGATGATTTCGCCCTTCGCGTCGGCGGCGTGAACCTGAAACGCGTTCTTCGCCAGATCGAGCCCGACCCGCGTGAGGGCGGCGAGATTCCGGATAGACTTGCCCATGGACGGCTCCCTTCAGATGGGGTTTCGACAACGACCATCTTGGCACATCAGATGCCATTCGGGGCGCCGTCCACCCCATCACCGTAATCCTCAGCGAGCCGCCTACAATGGCAAGGGGCGCCAGTCCAACAAGGGGCGTTCCCGTCAGAACCTGTAGCTGAGCCGAACCTGGCCGCCATTCTCGGTCTGGTGGCGGGCGAAGAGGCCGTCGTATTCCAGGCGGAGATCGAGGTGGCTCGTGGTGAAGAGTTCCAGGCCTGCGATGAGCTTGCCGGCGACGCTCGCGTTGGTCAGCGTGTTCGTGAAGCCGCCGAAAGCGGCAGGAACATCGGCGAACTGCGCGTTGGTCGTGTAGGTGTTGCCGCTGATGAAGCTCACCCCGGCGCCGACATAGGCGTCGACCGCCGTCGACCCGAGCTGCAGGCGCGTGCCGACCCGCAGGTTCGGCGTGCCGGTGGCGATGACGTCGTTCGCCGCCTTCACCCTCAGGTCGAACGCGCCCGCGCCGCTCTCCGTGTAGCTGGGGAGGTTGATGTCGTTGAGGTCGCCGTCGAGCGCCGGCTCCAGGTAGAAGTGGGCGAACGGGATCTGGTAGGCCGCGCGCGCGTGCAGCCCGACATTGAACGAATCCGACGAGGCGTTAGCCACCGCGCCGGTGATCGGGATCTTGCGCGCGCTATCCACCCAACCGATGCCGGCGTCCACCGCGCCGGTCAAAGTCCAGGGCCCGAGCTCGCGCTTGACCGCGCCAACCGCGAGAACCGCGCTGCCGTTGCCGCTCGCGAGCCCGTTGTCGGTGGTGAAATGGTCGATCTCGTAGCCCACGGCGCCGCCAAGGAAGAGGCCGGGCTGCACCTCGGCCTGGCCGCCAAACTTCACCGTCGTGCCCTGCCAGGCGAAACCCGGGAAATCGGACTCGGCGCTGCGGTTGTCCCCCATGTAGGTGGTGCGCGCCCAGACGCAGGAGTCCTGCTGGCGGAACGTGGTGTCGTCGACGAAAACCGGGCAGCTGAAGGCGGAGCGCGCGAAGATCTGGCTCGCCTGGTAGCGCGCCGCCGCGACGCCGAGCAGCTCCCCGCCGGAGACCGCGGTCAGTGTCTGTGCATAATTGGTCGCGTTGCCGACATCGAGGAAGCCCTCGAAGATGGAGGCAAAGGCGGGATTGCCGCTGTCCCAGAGCCGTTGGAGATAAGCTGCGGCGCTCTGGTGAGCGGCCGAACCGTCGCTGGGGCCCACGAAATTCGCATCGGTCGCGATCGCGACGCTGTTGGCCTGAATCAGCGGAGTGAATGCGTAAATCAGCGTCGAGTTGCCTGTGAGCGACGAGCCAGGCTGAATTCCGCCGGCCGCCGTCAGCACGGTGCTCGACCCCTTGAGAAGGCTCATCGGGGCGACCATCACGCTGCCGGCAAGCGATACGGTGCCGGTGACGTCGAGCAGGTCAGCGCGGTGGCCGACCGGATCCAGGTCGAGGCGCAGCACGCCGGTCGAGGTCTGCACGTAATTGCCGTTCAGAACCGTCATACCGATCGCGTTCGCGCCGCCGACTTCGAACGTGCCGGCGTTGGTCACCGTACCGCCGCCGACATTCAGCGTCGTCGGCGTGTCGAGTACGCCGCCGGGAAGGTTGTTGACGACGCTTCCGCTGTCGTCGCCGAGGTCGATGTCGCCTATGATGGTCCCGGTCCCGCGGTTGGTGACCGTGGTGCTGGCGTAGGGATAGGGGCTGCCCGTTATATACGGGTCCGCCAGGATCGCGTATTGGCCCAAGGTTTGGATGACGCCATCGTTATCAATCGCATTTGCTTTGGTGCCCCCGAGCAGGCGGATTGCGGCCGCGTCGCGTTGAGAAGCGGGATTTACGAACGGGGGGAAGTTGGGATCTGTCGCACCGCCCGCCACCAACCCGGCCGAACCGATGAAGATCGGCCCGGCC
>DASZMV010000014.1:0-2041 GCA_035551675.1 Caulobacteraceae bacterium
TTCCTCGATGATACCCCGGCGGAATTCGACGTTCCCGAGGCCCATCGCGGTCGCCGCCGCGCGGGAGCGTTGCAGCATCTCGTTGGTCATATCGACGCCGATGACCCGCCCCCCGGCTCCGACCTGCCCGGCGGCGACGAAGCAGTCGAAGCCGCCGCCGGAACCGAGATCGACGACCCGCTCTCCGGGTCTCAATGAACCGTGGGAGAACGGGTTGCCAACTCCCGCAAACGCTTCGATGGCGCTCTCGGCGTTCCGGCCACAGCGGCCTCGTCGTAATCCAGGTGTCGCGCCAGCGGGCGTCCGGTATGAAAGTGGAAGCCGCCGTGCGGATTGACGGCGACTTCGCGATACTTGGCCCGCACTTCATCGCGGAGGGCCACCGCATCAACAGGTAGAGCATCACTCATTCCGTTCTCCATATGATTGGTCAGCGGTCGGAACTGCGGACAAGATCATCGCGGCTGTTCCTGCATCAGTGCGGCCACGACGACGCCTGAAATGAAGGTCAGCAGCCCGATGGCCGCTATAGTCCAGGCGAAGCCGACCAATGCGGCGAGCAGCCCGGCAGCGAGCGCGCCGATGGCGTAGCCGAGGTCGCGCCAGAACCGATAAACGCTGAGCGCGCGGGCGCGCCATGATGGCTGGGCGGCATCAGACACCGCCGCCAGCAGGCATGGATAGACCATTGCGGTGCCCAGACCGAGCAGCACACTTCCAAGCAGCCACCACTCGAAGCGGTCGAGCGCGGCAACCACGAACAGCCCCGCCGCCTGGACCCACATTCCGGCGACGATCAGACCCTTGCGGCCCCATCGGTCGCTCAATGGTCCGGTGACGACCTGCAAGATGCCCCAAATCGCCGGGTAGACGCCTTTGAGGATGCCGATGCGCTCGACGCCCAGACCGGCGGCGGCGAAGAACAGCGGGAATATCCCCCAACTCATGCCGTCGTTGAGATTGTTGACCAGCCCGGCCTGAGACGCGGCGAACAGGTTCCGGTCGGTCAGCGACGTGCGCAGGAAAATCTCGCGGAAGCTCAGCGAGGTCTCGACGCGGGGATGCTGGCTACGTTCCAACGCGACGTGCTCGCGGGTGTCGCGCACCACCAGCACGGAGAGCAACAGCCCGGCGGCGGCATAGCCGATCCCGAGATAGAACGGCGTCGGGCGCAGCCCGTATATCGTGGCCAGATAGCCCGTCAGGAAGGCGGTCAGGCCGACCGCGAGATACCCGGCAAATTCGTTCAGCCCGACCGCGAGACCGCGCTGTCGAGGGCCTACGAGGTCCACCTTCATGATGACCGTCATCGACCAGGAAAGGCCCTGGTTGACGCCGAGCAGCACGTTGGCGGCGACGATCCACTCCCAGGTCGGTGCCCACATAATCAGGAAGGGAACTGGCAGGCCGACCACCCAGCCCAGCACAAGCGTCTTCTTGCGGCCCCAGGTGTCGGCAAGCTGGCCGGAGATGAGGTTCGTGACCGCCTTCACCACCCCGAAGCTGATAATGAAAGAAGTGACCGCGACGGTGGACGCAAGGTGGAAGGTCTCGCTGCCGATCAGCGGCACCAGGGTCCGTTCCAGCCCCACCATGCCGCCAACGAAGGCGTTGATGAGCATCAGGAGCAAGAACTGCCGCCAGTTCTCGCTCAGCCCAAGCGCAATGCGAGACCGCGCCGCTGACCCTGTATCCGTCGCGTCAATCACGGCGGCTACTCCGCCGCAGCCGCTCGCAATCCGGTATTCCAGGCTCGCAGTTCCGCCGCACCCGGCGGCGCGGGCGGGATGTCCTGCAACATGAAATCGACGAACTCGGCTTCGGCGTCGATACGGAACGCAGCGTTGTGCCGCCGCTCGAACCCGATTGTTGAGGACGGGTTCCCGCTCAATCGCCGTCCACATACCGATCCCGAATACGCGCCCGGCAAGACCTCAATATGGTCGGGCAGAGACTTCAACCGCCGCAAACTGCGAAAGAGGGTGCGCGCGCCGCTGGCGGCGTCTTCCGCCAGTTCGGTGCGCCCGACATCGCCGACCAT
>DASZMV010000015.1:0-3828 GCA_035551675.1 Caulobacteraceae bacterium
CAGCGTAACCCAGACCGTGCATGCCGACGACCGCCGCATCGGCATCGACACCGGCGCCTACGCCACCGGCAAGCTCACCGCGCTGCGGCTTCGCGGCGATGAGGGCGCGATCTTCCAGACCGGATCGGGCGAAGCGTCGCCGTTGTCCTAGCCCTGCGTCTTTTGGCGGAACTCGCGCCGTCCCCGCCGGTTCTACCGCCACGGTGACAGCGTCGTCCCTGGACCACAGAGCGGGCCCCGGCCGCATGACCATCGAACAGTCGTTTTCCAAGGCCGCGTCCGCGACGGCCGTGCAAGCGTTACTGTTGCGCGCCGCGTGGCGCGCGCGCCGCTGGACGCGCTCGGCGATGGTTCGAGCGCGGCGAGTACACGCGGAGCACACCAGCCTTGTCATTCACGCCGCCTGGGCGGTGACGGCCGCCTTCGTGGCCACGACCGTCTTGCTGACGCCCGTGCGCGCGACCGGTGCGGGCGATGTGATGCAGCGATTGCTGCGCCAAAGCGGCGGCGATCTCAGCGACAAGGGCTTTAAGCGCGCCTATGCGCTGGATCCGGCCGCGGCCGCCATCGCCTTTCGTCTCGCGCCGCTTGACGCGCTTGCGCCGTCGAATGCGCCAGCGCCGACCGCCATTGCGCCGTCCACCCAGGACATGCCGGGGCTGACACCCGACCAGGCGCGCCAGATCAACGCCTCGATCCCGTTCTCCTCCGCGCCCAACCCCGCAGCGAGGCCGTTTGTCCTGCCGGCGTCGGACGTGATGGACCAGACCCGCGCGCTCGATTGCCTGACCGCCGCGGTCTACTACGAAGCCGCCGGCGAGCCGATCGCGGGCCAGCAGGCCGTGGCCCAGGTGGTGCTGAACCGGCTGCGGCACCCGGCCTTCCCCAAGACCGTCTGCGGCGTGGTGTTCGAAGGTTCCAACCAGTCGACCGGGTGTCAGTTCACCTTCACCTGCGACGGTTCGCTCGCGCGGATTCCTTCATCCGACGGGTGGCTGCGCGCGCGGCGGGTCGCGGCGGCGGCGCTCGGCGGCTTCGTCATGCGCGCGGTGGGCGACGCGACCCACTATCACGCCGAATATGTCGTGCCCTATTGGGCGACCAGCCTGGTGAAGATCGGCAAGGTCGGCAGCCAGTTCTTCTACCGCTGGACCGGCGGCTGGGGCGCGCCCGGCGCCTTCACCGGCCGCTACGCCGGCATCGAGCCCGTCGTCGACCTCGCCGCCGCGCCCGCGCAGACGCCGCCCGCCGACCCGGCGCTCGCGCTCGCGACGGCGGCGACGCCGCTTGCAAATGCGTCGACGCCTGCGCCCGTAGTGACGACCGCGACCGTTACGCCGGCCGCCATGCATGTCGTCGCGGCGCCCGCGCCCATCGCAGCCGCACCCCCCGTCGCGAAACCCGCACCCGCGCCGGCGAAACCCGCCGCGCCTCCGTCCCCGCCGGAGACTATGGCTGTGGGACCGGCTTGGGAGCGACGCTGACCATAAGGCGCTGAACGAGATAGAAGACGACGGCGACCACCATCGCGACGCCGCATATTTTCAGCGTCGGATAGTCGCAAGTCAGGACGATCAGCCCGCTGAACACGAGACCGATCACCGCCAGCACGCGTTCGCCCGGACGCGCACCCGGCGTTCGCAGCAGGGAAATGCACGCCAGCGCATAGACGATGACGCTCAACAGCACCGCGATCAGCAGGATGGTGTTGAACTGTTTGGCGACCGACGGGCTTAGGGTGACCAGGATCACGCCCATCATCAGGACGAAGGTGATCGCGAGATTGAGCCTGGGCGGCGTGTTCAAATCCTTGCGCAGGAAAAACCGCGGGAACAATCCCGTCTCCGCGGCGGTCTCGGCCGTCTCGGCGGTCACCAGAATCCAGCCGCCCACCGCGCCGATCGCCTTCGCCGACGCGCAGGCCGCAATCAGAACGCCGATCGCTGGGCCCCACATGCGCCCGACCACATCGGCAAACGGCGCCGTGGACTTCGCGAGCTCGCCGGCGCTAAGCACGCCGGTCACCGCCGTGCAGGCGCAGATATAGACGACGGATGCGAACAAGACGCCGCCGATGGTCGCCGGCGCCACGTTCTTTTCGGGGTCGCGGATGGCCTTGGCCACGACCGCCGCGCTTTCCACGCCGAGAAAGGCCCAGGCGATGGCGGCGAGCGAGGCCGCGACGGCCGCGACCGCGGACGTTGTCGAAACCCCCATCTGGGTGAGCGCGCTCATGAGCGGCGAGGGCGATACAGCCGCGACTCCGGGACGACCCAGCACGTTCCAGCTCGCGAGAAAAACCTCGGGTTTGAAATAGAACCAGCCCGCTATTCCGACGATTATCACCGGCGCGAGGCCAAGGATGATGGTCAATCCCGACAGCCGGCTCACCACCTTTGCGCCGACCAGGTTGATCAGCGTCATGACCGCCAGAATAGCGACCGTCGTCCAACCCTGATGCGCATTCAGAACCGGGAAACAGGCGCCGAGATAGGTCGCCGCCGCCACCGCGATGCCGACCAGTCCGGCCCAGCAACTGAACCAGTAGAGAAAGGCCGACCCGAATCCGAGGAACGAGCCCGTGCCCTCGCGCACATAGCCCACCAGCCCCGCCGCGTTGGGCCGTAACCGCGCCAGCGCCGCGAACACCAGGCCCAGCGCGATGATTCCGGCGGTCACCAGCAGCCAGCCGATCAGGCTGATGCTCCCGATGGCCGCGAGCGTGGTCGGCAGCAGGAACACGCCCGAGCCGATCATATTGCTGGCGACCAGCGCCCCGGCGGCGAGAGGCCCGATCTTGCGGCTCTCGCTCTTACGGCTTTCCGCGTCGCTCATGCGGTGGCCCGTACAGGGTTCGGGCCGGAGTGCGCCTCGCGGATGCGCGCCTGGAACCAGGCCACACCCGTCTCGTGCTTGGGTGACAGCACGCCGGCGCGATAGACGCCCGCGTTCAGATTGCGCTGCACCTGTTCGCAGATCTCCTTGTCCTCCAGCGTGACCTGGTCTGACATCTTCAGCATCCAATCCAGTTCGTCGAGGTGCGCGGGATCGTAGAAATAGAGAAAGTCGAGCCGCGTGCGGTCGGCGCCGAGCGGCGTCATGCGCTCCATCATCACCCCGTGGCGATAGACGTTGACGCCGAGGTCGGGCCACACCCACGCCCACAGGCCATCGGTCGCGCCGCCGCCGGTGGGGGGCGCCTCATGCACCGAGACGCAGCCGTGCATGGTCACGGTGTACCGGTCGGTTTCGATCTGGGTCGACAGCTCCGGATGCACCGCCTTGACGTGGTAGCCCTCGAGATAGTTCTCGACATAGGTCTTCCAGTTGCAGGCGATCTCATGGGTGCGGCGAAGCGTGAACGGATGCGCCGGCACATCGCGGCGAGCCCACAAGTCCTCGAGCGGCGCCAGTTCGTCGGCGACCGGGACGGCGCTCGGGTCGAGATTGACGAACAGATAGCCGCGCCAGTTTTCCAGGCGCGCGCCGAACAGGGCGAACTCGCGCGGATCGAAACCGTCGGGTGCGCCGAAGTCCACCGCGCTGCGCAGCCGCCCGTCCAGCGCATAGCGCCAGCCGTGGTATTTGCAGGTCAGCTCCTTGCCGCAGTTGCCGCTGTAGTCGGTGGCCAAGGGTCCGGCGCGATGGCGGCAGACGTTGTGGAAGGCGCGGATCTCGCCGTCGGCGCCGCGCACCACGATCACCGGCGCTCCACCGACCAGGTCGGTCAGATAGTCGCCAGCGTCTTTCAGCATGGACTCGTGGCCGACCAGCCGCCAGGCGCGACGCAGCAGGGTCGCCTGTTCGCGCCGATAGGCCTCGTCCCCG
>DASZMV010000016.1:0-1570 GCA_035551675.1 Caulobacteraceae bacterium
GGCCAACGCCCTCGACAACAAGGATCCACAGGCAACCAAATATTGCGCCATGGCCAAACGGCTCGCCACCGACACCGGCTTCGAGGTGGCGAACCAGGCGCTGCAACTGCACGGCGGCTATGGCTATCTGGCCGACTTCCCGCTGGAGCGGATCGTGCGCGACCTGCGGGTCCACCAGATTCTCGAAGGCACCAACGAGATCATGCGGGTGATCACCGCGCGCGAGCTGTTCCGGCAATGAGCGAAGCCCCAGAAAGCCAGGCCGAGGTCGTCACCCGCATCGAAGGCGCGGTCGGGCGCATCACGCTCAACCGTCCGCAGGCGCTGCACGCGCTGAACACGCGGATGATCGGGCACATCACCCAGGCCCTGTTGATCTGGCGCGAGGATCCCGGGGTCGAGCTGGTGATGATCGACCACGCCGGCGAGCGCGGCTTCTGCGCCGGGGGCGACATCCGGATGCTGGCGGAGAGCGGCGCCGGTGACGGCGTCCTGGCCCGCGAATTCTTCTTCAACGAATATCGCCTGAACAGCCTGCTGCACGACTATCCGAAGCCGCTGATCGCCTTCATGGACGGCGTCACCATGGGTGGCGGGGTGGGCCTCTCGCGGCCCTGCCGGTTCCGTGTGGCGACCGAGCGGACGACCTTCGCCATGCCGGAGACCGGCATCGGCCTCTTCCCGGACGTCGGCGGCGGCTGGTTCCTGTCGCGGATGAGCGACCATGTGGGCTTGTGGCTGGCGCTGACCGGCGCGCGCATCAAGGCCGCCGATTGCGAGCTCACCTGCATCGCCACCGACTTCGTGGAGAGCGCGCGCCTGCCGGACCTGAAGGCTGCGATCGTCGCCGACCCGGCGGCGGTCGAGACCCTGCTGACCGAATACGAGGGCGACGCCGGGCGCCCGCCGCTGGCGGCGCATCAGGACGAGATCGCGCGGCTGTTCGCCGGCGACAGTGTCGAGGCGATCGTCGCCGACCTGAAGGCCGCCGACACCGACTGGGCCCGCGAGCAGTTGGCGATCCTTTCGACCAAGTCGCCGCAGACCATGAAGGTCGCGTTCCGTCAGCTGCAGCTCGGCAGCGCCATGACGCGCTTCGCCGACAACATGGCCATGGAATACCGGATCGGCGCGCGGGTGGTGCAGCGGCACGACTTCCTGGAAGGCGTCCGCGCGGTGATCATCGAGAAGGACAATTCGCCGAAATGGGACCCGCCGACCCTCGAAAGCGTCAGCGAGACGCTCATCGAAGGCATTTTCGCGCCCCTGCCTTCCAACGAGGAGTGGACGCCTTTACCTTGACGCTACGGCGGCTCCCGAATGGACCGCTATCGGGAGGACGACGCATGAAATCCAAGCTGTTCCTGGCGGCCGCGCTGGCCGTCATCGCGGCCGCGGGCCTGGCCCACGCCAAGCCGGACGCCAACCAGATGGCCGCCGTGGCTGACAAGGGCCGGCCCGAGGCCGACACCAAGCGCGACGCCGACCGCAAGCCTGCCGAGATGCTGGAATTCGCCGGGGTGAAACAGGGCCAGACCGTGGTCGATTTCTTGCCGGGCGGCGGCTACTT
>DASZMV010000017.1:0-67529 GCA_035551675.1 Caulobacteraceae bacterium
CCGCCGCCTTTTTTGTCCCGAACCCATCAGCGGCCCCATGGCCCGAGCCTTTCTGTTTCAAGAGAGCAGACCAGCCGGTCCGAAGCCCCCTTTGACTGAGTTTGCGTAGCGGCTTCATTTCAAAGAACGCGCTCGCCGAGCAAATTCATTGCAATCACTGAGCAAATTCGTCGCAAATTGGAAACAAAACCGCGTCAAGCACTGGATAAATCGTGGCGACTTTGTGACTCTCCTGACTGACTATTCAGGGGAGCGGGTCGTGAAATCCAACACCATGCCGGCTGTGCGGCTGCGGGCCACCATCAGCATCGAGGTCGACGCGGCGGATTATCTCGAGGCGGCCGAACACCAGCGCCGGCTCGAAACTCATCTGTCGACGGTGAAGTCCGATTATCCCGAAGCCTGGATCGCGGTGACCGAGCGGCGGCGCTCCAGCGGCTCGACCGAAACCCGTCCGCGCGAGCTGCGGGTCAGGACCGGCAAGCTCCACGCTTACGACTGATCCGACGTAAGCGAGAACGCCCATGAGCGAGACCGACGGACCCCGACGCGAACGCGACAGCCTGCTGGCGGCGCTGGAGCTATTCCGCGGCGTCGAGGTCCCGCGCAGCCTGACCACGCTCATCCTGTTCCTCTACGTCTGCGAAAACGAAGGCCTGAACGTCAGCGAACTCGCGCTGGCCGGCGGCGTCCAGGTCGCCGGCGCCGCGCGCTTGGTGAAAACCCTGGCCGGTCTAGTGCCAGAAGAACCGGTGCCGCCCGCGGCGGTGCTGTTCGAACTGAAGTCGACGTCCGCCGACAAGCGCCTGCGCTTCGTGCACCTGTCGCCGCGCGGTCGCGCGCTGCGCGACGAGCTCGACGGCATGATCGCGCGCGCCATACCGATCCGCTCCGACCTGGCGACCATCCTCGCGGCCGAATAGCTCAGCGCTCCAGCAAACACACCGCGCCGAGGCCGCCGTCGGTGCAGATCGACACGATCGCGCGCGCGCCGAGGTCGTGTTTGGACAGCTCTTTCACCGCCTGGCTGAGAATCCGCGCGCCGGTGGCGCCGAACGGATGGCCGAGCGCGACGCTGCCGCCGTTGGGGTTCATGCGCTCCTGCGGGAAGCGGCCGAAGTCGCGGTCGACGCCGACCTTGTCGCGCAGGAAGGCGCGATCCTGCAGCGCCTTGATGTGGCACAGCACTTGAGCCGAGAACGCCTCGTGGATTTCCCAGAGCTGGATGTCTTCGTAATGCAGGTCGTGGCGCGCCAGCAGGCGCGGAATGCAATAGGCCGGCGCCATCAGGAGGCCCTCATGCCAAAGATCGATGGCGCCGATCTCCCAGTCGACCAAGCGCGCACGATAGAACCGGTCCGGCACGCGCTGCAGGCCTACGCCGTCGGCGACCCAGATCGCGGCCGAGCCGTCGGTGAGCGGCGATGCATTGCCCGCGGTCAGCGATCCCTGGCCGCTCGTCCGGTCGAACACCGGCTTCAGCCTGGCGAGTTTCTCCAGCGAGGTGTCGGGGCGCGGAATGGTGTCGTGGTCGAGGCCCGCGAACGGAATGACGATATCGGCGAAGAAGCCCGCCTTCCACGCCGCAACGGCGCGCTGGTGACTCTCCAGCGCAAGCGCGTCCTCGTCCGCGCGCGGAATATGCCAGGTCTTGGCCATTTCCTCGGTGTGCTCGCCCATGCTCTTGCCGGTCGAACGATTGGTGATCGAGGGGATGTAGAGCTTCACCTCACGAAGCTGGATATCCTTCAACAGCTCGACGCGCTGGCCCAGCGTGCGGGCATCGAAGAAATGCCGCAGCCAGTCCGACAGGGTCTGGGTCAGGCCGATCTGGATATGGCTCATGCTCTCGACGCCGCCGGCCAGCGCCAGGTGACGTCCGCGCCCGTCCAGCATCCCCGCCGCCTCGATCGCCGACATCATCGAGGTGGCGCAAGCCATCACCGTGCTGAACGCGGGGATGGACGGGTCGAGCTTGGCGTCGAGCATCACCTCGCGCGCCAGGTTGCTCCAGCCGAGGTTGGGGGCCACCGCGCCCCAGACGGCGAGATCGGGCTTGGCGCCGTCCAGCGCGTCCACCATAGCTCTTGCCGTCGGGACCGACAGCGCGATGGCGTCGAAGCCGGCCAGGGCGCCGTCCACCTTGGCGAAGGGGGTTCGCAGGCCCGAGGCGATCCAGAGGTCCTCGCGCGCGCCGCCCGCCTGGGTCTGCTCCGCCGTCGCCATGTTCGCCTCCCGTGCCGCGAGGGGCTAGTCTTAGCGGCCCGCCGACGCCCCGGCGAGCGCGGACCAAGACCCGATGAGCGAAACCACCGCCCCCACCACGGCCCCCTCCCACGCCCACGGCGTCATCGCTCGAGCCCACGCCCGCAACGCCGGCGGCCGGTGGGAGACTGCGCTCCGCGCCGGCCATCACGCCCTCGTCGCCGATGAATCGCCCCACCTTGACGGCCGGGACAAAGGCCCCGCGCCGTTCGAATATCTACTGGCGGCATTGGGCGCCTGCACCGCCATCACCCTTCGCATGTACGCCGAGCGCAAGGCCTGGCGGCTCGAGGCGGTGGACGTGGACCTGACCTATCGCGAGGAGGCGGGGGCGGCGGTGATCGACCGCGTGCTCACCCTGGCGGGGCCGCTCGACGACGCCCAGCGCGCGCGTTTTCGCGACATCGCGGAACGCACCCCGGTGACCAAGGTGTTGAAGACCGGCGCCGAGATCCGCACCACGCTCACGCAGGAGAGATCGGGATGAGCTGCGCGCACATCGAACAGGTCCGCAAGGTGACGCCTGCGACGGACGGCTGCGCGGAATGCCTGAAGATCGGACAGGAGTGGGTGCACCTGCGCCTCTGCCGCAGCTGCGGTCATGTCGGTTGCTGCGACGACTCGATCGGCCAGCACGCGACCAAACATTTCCAGACGACCGGTCATCCGGTCATCGAGTCCTACTATCCGCCTGATCCCTGGCTGTGGTGCTACCTCGACGAAGAGTTCGTCGAGACCGCGACCTCGACGCCGCATCCGCAGGGCTGGGCGTGGTGAGCGGCAGCGCGCCGCCGCCGCTGTCGAAATCCAAGAAACGTCTGATCCTGTTCGCGACCATCCTGGGCTCGGCCATGGGCTGGCTCGACGGCACGGTGGTCAACGTCGCCCTGCCGCAGATCCAGCGGGCGCTGCACGCCGGCGCGGCCGAGGTGCAGTGGGTGATGAACGCCTATCTGCTGTTCCTGGGCGCGCTGTTGTTGCTCGGCGGCGCCGCGGGCGACCGCTACGGACGCCGCCGCGTGTTTCTGACGGGCGTGGTGATCTTCACGCTCGCCTCCATCGCCTGCGCGCTGTCGCCCGATGCGCGGCTTCTGGTCGTGGCGCGCGCGGTGCAGGGGATCGGCGCGGCCTTGCTGACGCCCGCCAGCCTCGCGCTGCTCAGCGCCAACTTCCCCGATAACGAACGCGGCCAGGCGATCGGCTTGTGGGCGGGGCTCGGCGCGGTGACCGCCGCGGCGGGTCCTTTGGTCGGCGGCTGGCTGGTGGACCAGGTGTCGTGGCGCGCGATCTTCTTCATCAATGTGCCGCTCGCGGTGGGAACCATCGTTCTGACCCTGGTCGCCACGCCGGAGAGCCGCGACCCCGGCGCCAAACATCTCGACGCTCCCGGCGCGGTGCTCTGCGCGGTCAGTCTGGGCCTGCTCACCTGGGGCCTGACGGTGGCGGGGTCGCAGGGCTTCCATTCGATGTGGGTGCTTGCCGTCATCGCCGCCGGGGTCCTCGGCGGCGCGCTGTTCGCGCTGGTGGAGGCGCGGTCGAAATCGCCGATGCTGCCGTTCGCGCTGTTCAAGTCGCGCGATTTCCTGGCGACCAATCTGCTCACGCTGTTGCTCTATTTCGCCCTGTCCGGTGCGCTGTTCTTCCTGCCGTTCGAGCTGATCCGCATCCACGGCTATCCGGCCGCCGCCGCGGGCGCGGCGATCTTGCCGTTCCCGCTGGTCATGGGCGCGCTGTCATCGCTGACCGGGCGGTTGAGCGACCGCATCGGGCCGCGCTGGTTCCTCGCCGCGGGGCCGGTGATCGCGGGCGCCGGGCTTGCGCTGTTGGGCTGGGCGGCCGGCCAGTCGAGCTACTGGACCGGCGTATTCCCCGCCGTGCTGACCATCGCCATCGGCATGACGCTCGCGGTGGCGCCCTTGACCACCACGGTGATGAGTTCCGTTCCCCAGGAACACGCCGGCGCCGCATCGGGGATCAACAACGCGGTCTCGCGCATCGCAGGCCTGCTCGCCATCGCCGCCATGAGCCTGATCTTCAGCGCCGTGTTCGACCATGTGCTGCAGCCCTTGCTCGACGCGCTGCACACGCCGGCTGAGCTGCGCCCGCCGCGCGGCTCCGCCCTGACGGTGGATTTCGGCGGCCACGGCGACGTGATGTTCAAATCATCCGAGCGGTCAGCTTTCCACCGGGCCTACACCCTCGTCATGCTACTGGCCGGCGGCTGCGCCGCGGCGGGCGGCGTGCTCGCCGGGGTTTTTGTGAAGGACCGCAAAGCTCAGGTCGACAAAGTCCAAGGCGGCAAAGCTCCGGAAGGCGGAGCCTCAGACCATTAGCGGAGTTTAACTGGCGCGGGCCGCCGCAGGGGGTAGAACGGCCGCAACCGATGGAGTCTCCATGTCCCTGATCCTCAACGTCCTGTGGTTCATCTTCGGCGGCTTCGCCGCCGGGATCGCCTGGATCATCGCCGCGGGCGTCCTGTGCCTGACCATCATCGGCATCCCGTGGGCGCCGTCGGCCTTCCGCATCGGCCTGATGTCGTTCTTCCCCTTCGGCCAGGAAGCGGTGCCCAGGTCGCTGATCACCGGCGAGAACCAGACCTTCGGCTGCGTGCTGAACGTCATCTGGTTCGTGTTCGCGGGCTGGTGGCTGGCGCTGGCGCACGTGGTGATGGGCGTCCTGTGGTGCATCACCATCATCGGCATCCCGTTCGGCTACGCCCACTTCAAACTGGCCGGCCTCGCCCTCGCGCCCGCCGGCCGCGAGATCGTACAGACGCGCTGAACAGCGCCGTCTTCAGCAGTCCGCGTGACGATTGTTAGTGTGATGTCGCCGGGGGCGGCGGCGGCGTTCCCGCCAACGCGGCCTGACGCGCGTCTTCGGCGGCCTCGGCTTTTTCACCCCAGCTCTTGGCCAGGCCGGGCATGTAGGCCGCGACGACGTCCATCAGCATGTTGAGGGTGTCGGGATCCTTGTCGAGGTCCTTCATCCCCTTCGATCGCTCGAGGAATCCCTTGCCGCCGTGCGAGGCCTCGAACCGGTTGATCGCGGCCTGCGCCGCCGGACTCCATTTGAAGTCAGGCGTCGACTTCTTCGCCATCATGTTGGGCGCCTGCGCCATCAGCTGGGTGTAGAATTCGCTGCCCGCGGGGCTATCGAGCAGGTCGGAAACCGCCTGCAACTGTTCAACCGTGTATTTCTTGGCGAGCCAGCCGCCGACGATGCGTTCGAACTTCGGACGGTCGTTGTCGAACTCGTCGAAACAGGCGTCCGTGAAAAACTGCATCCAGGGCGAGAAGCGCTCGTACGCCATGAGGTACGTGCCGCCGCGCTTTTCGGCCTCGGCCTTCATCTTCGCCTGGGCCACGGCCATCAGCATGGTGGTGTAGGGCTTGATGTCGTCCACGTGCGCCAGCGCCTGGCCCACGATGTGGCGGCCGAGCAGTTCGGCGTCCGACAGGGGCGCTTCGGCCTGGGCGGCTGGCGGCGCCTTGGGCAGGTCGGCCTGGGCGGCGCCCGCGAAGGTCAGGGTCGCGGCGAGCGCGACGACGGGCGCTGCAAGGCGCAGGGAAAGCTTTGTCATGGTCTCATCCCCCCGAGGGATCGCCGCGGCGGCGGCGTCGTTGCGAGAGTGGGACAGAGCCGCGCCGCGCGCAAGACCGTGCGGGTTCGCTCAGCGCGTGAATCGGGGCGCGAGCGCAAACCCGCCGCCCAGCGGATCACCGGGCTCGATGCGAAACCGCGCCTCGCCGGTGTTGTGCGCCGTCCCCGCGACCCGCACGGTCACCGCCGGCCGGTCAAGGCCAGGGACCTGCGTCTCGGCTGCAATCTTAGCTTCGAACGGAACACCGGTGGGGCCACGGAAGAGGCGCGCGACCCCAACGCCGATCCGGCCCTTGGCGTGGTCCAGCGCCAGGCGCGCGGTGACGCCCGATCCGGTCGGACTGCGGTCGATCTGCCCCTCGGCGAACACGCACAGGTTCGCGGTCGGCTCGGTCGGCGGCGCGTCGTCGGTCAGGATAGTCCCGTAGAGGAAACCCAGGTCCGGCTCGACCGGGTGAGCGATGCTCACGTCGCTGCGGATGCGCGCGGTGACCGCCATGGCGGCGCGCCGCAAATCCTCCAACGGCGTCGCGAAGAAATCCAGCCCCAGGCGCGACGAGGGCAACACCGCGTAGAAGGCGCCCCCGAAGCTGACGTCGCAGATGACGGCGCCGATGCCATCGACGTGGACTGCCAGGTCTTCCAGCGCCAGGAACGCCGGCACGCTGTCGAAGGCGGTGCGCGTGACGCGCCCATTTTTCACGTCGCACACCAGATCGACCACGCCGCAGGGGACCTCGATGGAAAAGCGCGTCTGCGGTTCGACCGCCGGCACGCGGCCGCTTTCGATCAGCCAGCGGCCGAGCGCGATGGTCGCGTGCCCGCACATGGTGGAATAGCCCTCGCCATGCATGAACAGACAGGCGAACACCGCGCGCGGATCCGACGGTGCGACGGGAATCACGCCGTACATCTCCGCGTGACCGCGCGGTTCGAGCATCAGCGCACGGCGCAACGCGTCGTGGTTGGTCTTGGCGTCACGGCGCTTGTCGAGGATGGTCGCACCCTTCAGCGCCGGATAGCCGCCGGTGACGATACGCACCGGTTCGCCGGCGGTGTGCATGTCGAGGACCTCGAGATCGTGCGTCATCCGCGCTCAGTTCTTAGGCGGCGCGCCGGCGTTCGGCGATTTGAGTTCTTCGGCGCGTGCGCGGTAGAGCGCAAGCATGGTCGCGCGTTCCTTGGGCGCCTCAGCGATACGAACCAGAAACTCGCGCTGACTGCTGCGCAACGCCGGCAGTGTCTTTGATCTGGCCTGCGCGGCGCGATAGGCGACGGCCATGGTCTTCTCGGCCGCGGCGACCGCGACGTCGCTGCAGATGAAGCGCTCGGTGGCCGACTGCGCAAGCTTGCAGTCAAAACTCGGGTGTGCGCCCGGCGCCGGCGCCGCGTTCACGGTCGCGCCCGAGGCGCCGCCGCCGTCGAGGGTCTCCTGCACCACGCGGCGCGCCAGGTCCTCGCGGTCGGCGTTGGAGCGCCACACCATCACGCCAACCCCCAGCAGGCCCGCCGCCGCCATCGCCGGCAGCGCCCACTTCGCGAGGTTGCGTTTAACGTCGGGGCCGGCGAAACGGTGGCGGATCGCGGCGGCTTCGGCGCCGGTCTTGGGCGTCGGTTGCGCGGTCAGGGCTGCGAGGCTCTGCACCACCTTGCGCCATTCGCCATGGTCCCGTTCGCCGTTCCAGTCCCTCAGGTCCGCCACCTGAATCTGATTGAAGGGGAGGGGGACGACGGCGTCCTCGACCAGCACCTGCACGAGCTTTTTCAGCTCGCGGCCTTCGTTGGCCTCGGCGCGCACCCATTCGGAGGCGACCGCGGCGCCCGACCAGATGACCGTCACCGCGCCGGCGGCGCGAATCTCGTCGGCGATGACGTCGGTGTAGCTGCGGTGCACCGGCAGGTCGTCGTCCCACCACACGCGGAAGCCTTCCAGCATCAGCGTCTTGGCGATCAGTCCGGCCTGTCCGCGGGTTTCGCGGGCATAGGAAAGAAAAATCTGCGTCATCGACCAGCCCTGGCGCATCCTAGCACGCGCGAGCCGGCAGGGCTCCAGCGATCAGGTCGTACCAAAGACGCGCTCGACCGCGCCGGCGGTGCGGCCGAGGACGACCAGGGCGTCGCCCGGGCGGATCAGGGTGTCGGCGGGCGGGCCGCGCAAGGGGTCTTGGCCGGCGCGTTCGATCTGGGCGACCAGGAAGGCGCCGGCGCCGCGCCGCTCGATCTCGGCGACGGTCAGGCCCGCGACGCCGTTGTTCTGGTTGGCGCTGACCACCTCGACCTCGAGGCCGAAGTCGCGCAGCGCACGCTCGATGGTGCGGCCGCCGCCGCGCACCAGTTCCGCGGTCTGCGGGTGCAGGATCAGTTCGGCGATGCGCTCGGCGCCGATGTGGGTCGGCAGGATCACCTTGTCGGCGCCGGCCGCGATCAGCTTGCGTTCGGTAGCGGTGGCCTCGCCGCGCGCGATGATGGCAAGGTCCTTGTTCAGGCTTCGCGCGGTCAAGGTAATGAACACATTGGCCGCATCGTTGGGCAGCACGGTCGCCAGGGCGCGCGCGCGAGCAATGCCGGCCAGGCTCAGGCACAACTCGTCGGTGGCGTCGCCGACCAGGCAAAGGAATCCTTGCGCGCGGATCGCGTCGCCGCGTTCTGGATTGTGATCGACGACGACGAAGTCCGCGTTGGCGGCGGCCAGCTCGCGCGACAGGGTCGCACCGATGCGGCCGTAGCCGCAGACGATGATGTGGTCCTGCAGGCGGTTGATGTCGGTTTTCATCCGGGTCTTACCCAACAGGTTGCGAATTTCGTTGGCGGTGAAGAGTTGCACCAGGGCGCCGGTCATTAGGATCATGCCGGTGCAGCCCAGGAACATGAGGCTTAGGGTGACGAAACGCAGATAGGCGCCGTCGATCGGATGCACCTCGCGGAAGCCGACCGTGAACACGGTGAGCATGACCATGTAGACGGCGTCGCCGAGGCTCCAGCCGGCGCCCACATAGGCGATGGTGGCAAGCACGATCACCGCCGCCAGGAAACTCACAATGGTCGCGAGGTTGCGCAGCGGCGAGCCGATGTAGGCCGACAGGCTGAACGGGCCCGCGTGGCGCTCTTTCATCGCTTCACCGGCATGGGCTCTCCGTGACCGATCAGTCGACGCCGCCGGCCGATGCCCGGGCCGGCTCGCCCAGGGTCACTGGACCCGCGTCGCGAGCGCCGGTCAGGCCGGTGGCGATCCACGCCGTCTTTCCTTCAGGCTTACGCAGGACCGTGGTGAGCACCACCGGCGTCTTGCCGTAGAGGTATTTGAACCGCAACTCCGCGCGCGCGCCTTCGCCGGCCTTGGCGTTGAGACTCCAACCCGTGGTCTTGACGCTGTCGGGCATTGGTTTGGGGAACAAGCCCATCAGCCCCTCGCGCTGGGTTTGCCACGCGGCGCCGGCGAGTTGCGGATCGACCGCCGGGTCCTTCGACAGGTCCGCGCCGGACGCGACCTCGCCGATGAAGCGCCGGGCCAGCGCATCGGCGTCCTTGTCGGGCGTCATCAGCGAACAGGCGGAGAGAGCAAGGAAAAGGCAGGCCGAACCGGCCGCACGCCGCAGACGCATGAGGACACCTCCAGGCTCGAACTTCTGGGACCCTGCGGCGGCCCGTGGCTGCGGTCAAGTCGGAGTGCGGCGCGGCGCGGGTCGACGCCGGTTTGGTCAGGAGATCTGGCCCACGGCGGCCAGGGCGTGATTGCGGCCGGCGCGGCGGGCTTGGACGCCGGTGACGGTCCAGCGCTGCTCGTCGTGCTCGCGATGCAGCACCGCGCGCATCAGCAGCGTCTGGTGCGGATAGGCCCAGCTGTAGGTCAGGTCCGCCGTCGCGCCGTCGTCGCTGCGGCCGGTCATGCGCCAGCCCGCCGCCGCCACACGGATGGGCAACGCCTTGGGGATCAGCCTGCGCAACGCGCGCAGATGTTCGGCGGCCTTGTTGTCGGCGAACTGCGGTCCGACGCGCGGGTCGCGCGCAACGTCCGCGCCCGAGGCGACTTCCGCCAGGATGGCGCGCGCGGTCTCGTCGGCGGTCGGGAAGGTCACGCTCGCCAGCTTTGGCGCCGTCGCGCAGCCCGCCAAGGCGCCAGACAGACAGCCGAGCGCGATCACGCCCGCTATCGCCGCCAGCCCCTGCCGCATCTACCGCTCCCAATTTCCGCCGCAATCCGACCCTGCGGCGAGCGCCGTTCAGCGTCAAGGCCGCCCGGGTCGTTAAGACTCGGGCGGCCTTGGTTTTTTGAGTTGGTCGCGACGTCAGGTCGCGGTCAGTGCGTGTCGGCGGCGGCGTTGGCGGCGGCCTCGGCCTTGCGCTTGGCGGTGCGGCCGGCCTCGGCGATCGCATGACCCGCCTTGCGCGCGTCCTCTTTTGTCTTTTCGCGCGCTTCACTGGTGTCGGCCGACGCGTTGTTGGCGGCGCTGGAGGCGTTGGCGCCGGCGTTGTCGGCGGCGTTCTCGGTCTTGTTCGCCGCGGCGTTGGCGTCCGCGGACATGTCCTTTACGGCCGAGCTTGCCGCTGCGGCGGTCTCATCGGCCGCGGTCTTGGCTTGATCCTTGGTTTTCTGCGAACAGGCGGCCAGCGCCGCCACGGCGCAGCCCGCGATCAGAAGGGTTTGAAGGCGCATGGTCTGACTCCCTGTGTCTCCGTTCGGTCATAGAACGGGCGCGGCTTAGCCGCGTTCCGCGAAAAGGGCAGCGGGGCTGTTTCTGCGACGAAGTCCGTCAAGCGTGGGCGTTCTGCGTATCGATGCTAGGGGCCAGCAACCGTCTTTCGCCGCCCGAACAGCAGGATCAAGAGACAGACGACCAGCATCGGCGGCCACGCCAGGGCGCCGGCGTAGGACATCACCACGTCGTTGTGGGCGCTCGCGAACCAATAGGCGGAGATGCTGCCGCCGACGCCGTTCGTCGCGGCGTGCGCCAGGCTCGAGGACCAGATGCTGCCGGTCCGTTCGACCAGCCAGCCGAAGATGAAGGAAAACAGGATCGCGCCCACGGTCAGGGCGACGCACCCCATCACCGCCTGGTCGTGGCCGTAGTCGTAGCCGCGCAGGATCAGCGGCCAGTGCCACGCCGACCAGATGATGCCGGTGACGATCGCCTGGGCGACCGGTCTGCCGGGCAGGAGGCGCGGCTGAAGATAGCCTCGCCAACCGAATTCCTCGCCCCACAGGATGGGAGTGGTCACGATCGCCATGAGCAGCAGCGCCGGGATCATCAGGGCGCCCAACTTGGCCATCTGCGCCGCCGCAATCGACTGGCCCGGCGTGCCCGTCGCCGGAACCACGCCCTGGACGGCCTGCATGAGATCGAAGCCGGCGGGCAGGTAGCCCAGCGCCTTGGCCTCGACCACCATCACCGGAAGGATGAGCAGCGGCAGGACCAGGGCGAACAGGAAATAGGGCCACTTGGACACCGGCAGTCTGAACTTGGCGTCCTTCCAGCCGTCCTTGCTGAAGGCGCGCACGATCAGGGCCGCGATGGCGGGCGCGAAGGCGCCGGGAAGCGCGAAGAGCTGAAACTGCGCCGACGTCACATCGAGATGCAAAAACCGGATGGGAATTTCCCAGCACGTCCAGGCGATGCCGAAGGCGAGAAGGAGATAGGCGATGACGCCTTTTGGATTGATGACCATCGGGGCCTCCTAGCTTGCCGCGCCGTTTTGCGCGCGCGGGCTGATACAAAGGGAATAGACGAACGCCGCGACGAACGGCGCGAACGCGCACAGAAAAATGCCGCTCAGAATCCACAAGTCGCCCGAACGGCCCGCTGGCGTGAGAAAGGTCGCAGCCACGAGAAAGGCTGTGCAGACGACCATCGCGCGGCCCAGGAATCGATGGGTCTTATCCCAGACACGGGCGTCGGCGACGGTCCAAGGCGTGCGAAAACCGATGACGTGGTTGTAGCGGATCTTGCCCATGTAGTTGCCGAGGAAGGCGAAGACGCCCGCAAAGATAAGCGTCGCGAGCCGCGGCGTGTTCACCGCGACGCCGAGATTGAGCGCAACCAGCGCGGCTTGGGCGGCGCACATCGCGATCAGGAGCGCGGTCCATACGGCAAGCCACGGCGTCACCGCCCGCTCGAGCGTATTGGGCGGCAGCAGACGCGGCGCGAAGGCGAACAGCGCCGTCAATGCGACCGAGACCGCCGGCACGAGCAGCACCGCAAGCCAGGCGTCGGCATAGCCGTAGGGTTGGCCGTGCAGGTCCCAGCGAATGGCGAACTGCGCCTTCGGCGACGCGACCAGCGCGCCCGCCGCCAGCATCAGCATGGCGCCGATCGCGAACGCCGAGACCCACAGTTGCCGTCCGATCTTCACCGCTTGCCTCCTTTAGACTCGCCGGCCTTTGGTTTGGCCGTCAGGCGAAAAGTGTCGAACAGCGCCATCAGCGCCTCCTCCAGCACCGTGACGTTGAGCCGGTAGACGATGGTCGTGCCGTTGCGCTCGGTTTCCACCAGTCCCGCCTCGCGCAGCACGTTGAAGTGCCCCGACAGGGTGGGCTTGGAGAGATCGAAATACCCGGCGATCTCGCCCGCGCTCATCTCCTTCTCCCGCAGGAGTTCGAGGATGCGGCGACGGGTCGGATCCGCCAGGGCTTTGTAGATCTCGGCCATCTATATTTTGTTATTTAGCAAAATACCAAACGACCCGTCAAGCCCCTGTGCTTCAAGGCCTTCAGCGCTCGGGGTCAGGCCGGCGCGGGTTCCGGAGCGGGCGCGGGGACACGGTCCGCCAGATAGGCGTGGATTTCGGCGACCACGGCGGCGCCTTCGCCGACCGCGGCGGCCACGCGCTTGGTCGAGCCGGAGCGCACGTCGCCGATGGCGAACACGCCGTCGAGATTGGTCATCAGGGCGGCCGGATCCTTGTCGTCGGGCCGCGCCGCCTTGCCGGTCAGAACGAACCCCTTGTCGTCGATCGCCACGTCGCAGCCCGCGAGCCAGTGGGTGCTGGGATCGGCGCCGATGAACAGGAAGAGATGGCGCATCGGGTGCTCGCTCACCTCGCCGGTCTTGCGGTTGCGCCACGCGACCGTGCAGAGCGCACCGCTTCCATCCACGTCGAGCCGTTCGACTTCGGTGTTGCGCACCAGCTCGATGTTGGACTGCGCCGCGATGCGGTCGATCAGGTAACGCGACATGGTGGCTTCCAGGCCGTCCTTGCGCACCAGCATCCACACCTTCGCCGCCTTGCTGGCGAGATAGACCACCGCCTGACCCGCCGAATTGCCGCCGCCGACGAGCGCGACCTCAGACCCTGCGCAGAGATTGGCTTCCACCGGCGAGGCCCAGTAGTGAACGCCGTCGCGCTCGGCTTCCGCCACGTTCGCCAGATCGGGACGGCGGTATTCGGCGCCGCTGGCGATCACCACGGTTCGCGCGCGGATGCGGCCGCCGTCGGCGAGCTCCAGCGCAAAGCCGTCGGCCTCGCCGCAGTCCAGCCGATCGACGCAGCCGGGAATGACGATGTCGGCGCCGAACTTCTGCGCCTGGGAAAAGGCCCGCCCGGCAAGAGCCTGGCCGGAAATCCCGGTCGGAAACCCGAGGTAGTTCTCGATCCGCGATGAAGCGCCGGCCTGGCCGCCGAACGCGCGCGTCTCCAGCACCACGACCGACAACCCTTCCGACGCCGCATAGACCGAGGTCGCCAGCCCCGCCGGTCCCGCGCCCACCACCGCGACATCGTAACGGCGCTTCGGATCCAGTTTGGGCAACAGGCCCACGCGCTCGGCCAAGGCGTGCTCGTTGGGATTTCTCAGCACCGTGCCGTCGGGCGCGAGCACCAGCGGCAGATCGGCGGCAGTGGGCTTCACGCACGCCAGCAGCGCATCCGCATGGTGATCGGCGGAAGGGTCGAGCACCCGGTGCGGTATGCCGTTGCGCGCCAGAAAATTCTGCAGCCGCATCACGGCCGGATTATTCGGCGCGCCGATCAGCACCGGACCGCCCGCGCCGGTTTCGATCAGCCCGACGCGGCGCAGAATCAGCGCGCGCATGATCCGCTCGCCCAATTCCGCTTCGGCAATGACCAGGGCGCGCAGGCCCTCGGGCGAAACGATCAGGGCCTCGACGTCGGTTTCGGCGCGCACGTCGACGAAGGATGCGCGTCCGGAAAGCTGGCCGACCTCGGCGATGAAGTGCCCCGCGCCGAAGCGGGACAGGGCCTCGTCGTGGCCCAGGCCGTCGCGGCGCATCACCACCGTGCGGCCGCGCAGGATCAGCGCCATGCCGACGCCGGTGTCGCCGGCGCGCACCAGGTCCTCGCCCTCGGCGAACGACCGCCGCTCGCCAAACCGCTCGAGCCGCCCGATCTCGCGCTCGTCCAGCGGGAAATACATCTGGGCGCGCCGCGATTTCAGGACGGGCGGGGCATAGTCGGTCATGCCCCCTCTTAGCCTAGGGCCGCCTCTCTAGCCCAGGCCCGTCCCCTGCGCTAATGGGGGCGCCATCCCAGCCCAGGAGCCCGCCATGACCGTCGCCGACGCCGTTCGCACCCCCGCCGCGGACGAGGAAACGGCCCTGGCCGACATCATCCGCCGGCGCTCCTTCGGCCTGCGCGACATCGTCCTGGCGTCGGGGCGTCCCTCGACCTTCTACTTCAACCTGAAGCCGACGATGATGGACCCCAAGGGTGCGCTCTACTGCGGTCGCGCCTTGCTGCGTCTGGCCCAGGCCGAGGACGCGGAGCTGGCCGGCGGGCTCGAGATGGGCGCCGTGCCGCTCCTGGGCGCGATCGCGGCCCTCTCCGAAGCCGAGGGCAAGCCGGTGCGCACCTTCTTCGTGCGCAAGAAGGCCAAGGAGCACGGCACCCAGGAGCTGGTCGAAGGCCTCGCGCCGGACGAGACGCTGCAGGGCAAGCGCGTTCTGATCATCGACGACGTGGCGACCTCGGGCGGCTCGCTCTGGCTTGCGGCCGAGGCGGTGCGCGCGGCCGGCGGCGTGGTCGACGCGGGCCTGGTCATCGTCGACCGCGAGGAGGGCGCGCGAGAGTACCTGGAAGAGCGCGGCATGCGGCTGCTCTCGGTGTTCACCGCCCAGCGCTTCCTCAACGCCTGACGCCTTTCAAACGGCGCGCGCCCGGCCGATAGTGTCCCGGTCAACCCGGGGGTCTTCGCCATGCGCCGTTTCTTCGCCGCCGCCCTGATCGCGGCGGCCGTCCTGCCCGCCGCCGCAGCCCACGCGGTCCAAACCGAGGCGGACGGTTACACGCGCTACGAGCTGCTCGACCCCGGCTCGGGCAAGTTCCACATCCTCTACGAGATCACCGCGACCACCCCGGGGGCCAAACTCTATTTCAATCCGATCCGTCCCGGCAGCGTCGCCACCGACGAGCACGTCTACGATCACGCGACCGGACAACCGCTGAAGTTCTCGGTGGTGCACGCCGATCAGGCGCGCGCCGAGGGGCTCAGCGACGCCGACCCGCACGCCGACTATATTCGCGTCGAACTCGCGCGGCCGGTGCCCGCCGACGGCGGCCAGGGCCGCATCCTCATCGAGAAGACCTATGAGGACGCCAAGAGCTACCATCTCGACGGGGACGACCTGATCTTCGACCGGCCGCTGGGGATCAAGCGCAATGCGGTGGTTCTGCCGAAGGGGTGGGAACTGGTCGACGCCAACTATCCGTCGCAGGTAATCGAACAGGCCGACGGCCGCATCGGGATCGCCTTCTGGAACGGCACGCCGGCGGAAGCGCCGCTGAAACTGCGCGCACGCAGGATCGCGTCGGGCGCGCCGGCGAAATCGTCGGTCGACGCCCGCGTGCTCGACGAACGCGCCCACCAGAACCGCGACATCGTCTATTTCCTGAACCCGCCCGAGACCTCGAGCTTCTTCCTTTACCACGACTACACCGAGAGCCGTCCTGGCGTCGGCGTCTACGTCAATGTGGTGCGCACCGGCTCACATGCGAACGGTCCGTCGGGCAAGAACCTCGACACCGGCGCGTCGCTGGCGGTGAAGATCCTCAAGGGCGACGCGATCGCGGCCGCGCATCTTCCGTCGGACGAGGCGCCGGACAAGGTGACGCCGGACACCGAAGTGGTGGTCTTTTCCTTCCCGCCGGTTCCTGACCACGGCTCGGCGCGCCTGCGCATGTTCGAGACCTACACCGATGTGCCGAGCTATCACGTTGACGACAAGGGCGAGCTGGTCTTCCACCGCAGCTTCGGCCGCGCCGCCGACGCGGTGGTCCTGCCCAAGGGCTGGCTGCTGACCAACAGCTCCATCCCCGCGACCGTGAGCACCCTCGACGACGGGCGCGTGCGTCTCGATTTCGTCAACCCGCGCAACGACGAGATCGACGTGCTGCTGAGCGCGCGAAAACGCTGAGTCCATGGTCGCCGACCATCCCATCGATCCGACGCGCGCACTCCTGCTGCTGAGCGCAATCGTGCTGCTGCTCGGTCTCTTCACCGTGCGCGACCGCTCCGCCTACAAGCGGTTCAAAGCCTTGACCGAGAGCAAGGATCGCATCCGCCACTTCCGACGCTGGGTGATCGGCGCCTTTCTGGCGTTCGGCGTGGGCGGGGTTCTCGTGCTGTGGCTCGCGGGACGCGTCGGTGACCTCCTGCGCATGCCGCCCGAATTCGCGCCCATGGCGGCGTCGATGTCGGGCAGGGTTACGACATCCGGCCTGTTCGGCATGGCGTTCGGCGCCAGCTTCGTGGTCGGAATTCTCGTGATCACGTCGCTGCGCGCCCGCCGCGGCCAGAAGCCCAAGCCGCGCGCCACCGGCGATATTCTGGCGCTGATGCCGCGCAACGGGGCGGAACGCGCGTGGCTCGCCCTCCTGTCGCTGAACGCCGGCGTGACGGAGGAGATTTTCTTCCGTCTTGCCGTCCCGCTGCTGCTCTACGCGGTCACAGGCTCATTGATCGGGGCCCTGGTCGGCGGCTGCCTGATCTTCGGTCTGATCCACGCCTACCAAGGCATCGTCGGCATCTTCGCTACCACCATCCTCGGTGCGGTCTTTACCGTCATCTACATCGGCACCGGCAGCTTGCTGATCGCCATGGCGGTGCATGTGCTCATCGACCTGAACACCCTGGTGTTCCTGCCCTGGCTGCGTGCTCGCGCGGCGGCAAAGCACTAGGTCGCTACCCCACCGTTCGCGATCCACGCATCGACCAAGCCATCGAGCACGGTCAACGGCGCCGCGCCGGGGCTGACGCAGAGGTCGTCGAAGCCGCGCAGGTCGAACCGGGCGCCTAGCGCCGCCTTGGCCTTGGCACGCAAGCGGTTGATCTCGTTGTGGCCGACCTTGTAGCCGAGCGCTTGCGCGGGGGTGACGCAATAGCGGTCGACTTCGCTGCGCATGGCGTCCTCGGGTGAACCGGTCTGGGCGCGGAAGTACTGGATGGCCTGGTCGCGCGTCCAGCGCTTGGCGTGAAGGCCGGTGTCGACGATCAGGCGACAGGCGCGAAACTGCATCGACTGCAGAAAGCCCAGTCGCCCGAACGGATCGTCGGCGTAGAGGCCGAGTTCGTCGCCGAGCTGTTCCGAATAGAGCGCCCAGCCTTCGACATAGGCGTTGAACTGGAGCAAGGACCGGATCAGCGGCAGCCGCCCCGAATAGGCGCCCTGCAGCACGTGTCCCGGCAGGGTCTCGTGGAAGGTGAGGGTCGGCAACGAAAAGCGCGGCCAGTTCCCCATGTCCTTCAGGTTTATGTAGTAGGTCGCTGGCCTGCTCCCATCGAGCGACCCATCCTCTTCATAGCCTTGCGGCGCTCCCGCCTCGATGTCGACCGGCACGCGCTTGATCACGACCTCGGCCTTCGGGCGCGGGCCGAACGCCGTGTCCAGCTTGCCGCGCATCGCGGTGATGCGGCCGTTGAGATAGGCGAGCAACTGAGCACGGCCTTCGTCGGTGGCGGGGAAGAGAAACTTCTTGGAGGCGCCGAGCGCCGTCATCCGCTCGCCCACCGTGCCGCGCGTGAGGCCCTGCGCGCGCAGCAGCTTGTCCATCTCCGCCGACAGCGCCGCGTTCTGGTCTAACCCGGTCTTGTGCAGGTCGTCGGCGGTGAAGCGTCCCGCGTTCACCTGGATCTGCCAGTCGTAGTAGGCCTCGCCCTGGGGCAGCTTCCACACGCCCGCCTCCGGCGTAGCCGTCAGGCGCGCGGCCTTGGTCGCCTCGTTCTGCCGCGCGATGGCGGGTCGCACGGCGTTGTCGCAGATCGCCAGCGCCTTGGCGGCGTAGGCGTCGGACAGGCCCTTCTCCTTCGTGCGCCGCGCGATGGATGTGACCAAGCCCCACTGTTCGGTCGGTTGCGCGAGATAGGCCTTGTACTGGCCGAGCAGGGTGTCGTGGACGAAAGCCGGCGCATTGACGCCGCCCGCCGCATCGTTGGCGATGCGCGCGGTTTCCTGGTCCAGGCACGAGGCATAGACGTCCAGGCGATCGAGGTAGGCGTCGGCGTCGTCCGACGATGCGACCGCGTGCATGCTGTCGAGGAAATCGGGAACCGACTGGAAGTCGCCGGTCATCTGGGTGACCGCATAGGGCGCGATGTTCTCGGCCCACAGGGCGTGCAGCACGAAGTCGTCGCCATAGCCGAACTTCGATCCGTCGAGCGCCTGCTGGTGCGCGATCAGGGCGCAGTCGTAGCCGATGGCTTCCTCGCCCGACAGCGAGTTGCGCTCGACGGCCTTCAACCGCGTCAGGCGTTCGGCGCAGGCGGCGGCGCGTCGCTGGGCCCCCTCGTCGGAGCGGTCGGTCAGGCGGTGTTTGAGCGGGGCGCGGGCGCCGGTGTCGACGCCGCGGAACGAGGCATTCTCCGGATACGCCTGCAGCATGGCCTCGGCGATGTCGGCCAGTAGCCGCGCGACCGGCGTGGCGGCAACCGGCGGCCCGGCCGGCGCATCACCGGCGCTCAGGATGTCGGCGACCGTCGAGGCCTTGGCCGTCAGGGGAAACAAACTCGCCGCGGCGGCCGATCCGAGCAAAGCGCGACGACTGAAACGCATGGGTGACTCCGACGCCCCATGCGACCTATGCACGGCCAACGCAAGGGTCGCAACCGTACCGATGTCACAGCGTACGCGATCAGTGGTCGGCCACCGTGAAGTCGCCCTTGCGCGACCCCGCAACGACTCGCCAGCCCGGCTTCAGGGTCAAGGTCCAGCCGTCGCCCTTTATCGGCGCTTCGCCCACGCCCGCGACCGAGACCGTCACGCCGCTGAAGTCAGTCTTCAGCAAGGCGCCGCCCGTGACATCGAGAACGCCCCAGTCGGCCGACACACGCAGTATGGTGTAGACCGTCGCCTTGTCGCCCAGCGGCTGCAGGTCCACTGGCCTGAACGAGACGTTGGCGTGGTGCATCGGTAGATAGAGCACCGGTCCGTCGACGAACTTGACGCGGAACCCGGCGATACGTTTTAGACGCGCGTCTTCGCGAGCGACTTCCGATCGGCGCAGCGCGGCGCCGTCATAACGCGCGGCCTCGGCCTTCGCTCGCGCGTCAATATCGGCTGGGACGGGCGCATGCAGCGCTTGGCGCAGGATCTGATCGAAGGAACGGCTGTTCGCCAGTTGCTTACGCCAAGCCGGCGCATAACGGTCGAGCAGCAGGCCGTAGGACGGCCCCGTCGCGTAGGCAAAGGTGCGCATGAACGACGCGTCGGTCGCGTGGTCATGAAGGTCCGCCAGCGCCACGCCCACGCGCGCCGCCGGCGACGTCAGGCCGATGTGCAGGCCGGTGTATTCCGCAAGGCCCTCGGCGTATTCCAGGTCCCGCTCGCTCTCGGCGGCCTTGGGAAACAGGCGATAGCGCTCGGCGCGAAAATCCAGGGCGTCGATCGTGGCGCGGCGGCGCTCCGCAGGCGACGTCGCCCGCAGCGCGCGAGTGAGAGCGCGCCATTCGAGCTGCAGCCAGTAGCGGCCTTCCAGCGTATCGAGATGGGACGCGCCGTTGTCCGGACGCGTCAGCTTGAGCTGCGGCTGGATGCGATGGAACATCTCGTGCGCCATCATGGTGTGGCGCCGTTCCTCGTCCATTGGCGGCAGCGGCCACATCAGTTCGGTCCAGGCCGTGCCCGACCAGGTCATCGGCGCATTGGAAATGTTTTCCGAGTCCGGCATGTGGCCGACCCAGACGTCGCCCTCACGCGTCAAGACGCCGTCCTTGTCGGGCCCGTTGGCGACGATATCGCGCGTGTTCGGATCGACGAACAAGATCGGCCCGCACTCGCTGATCCCCCAGAACTTGCCGCCGTCGCGCGCGCAGATCCGGTGCATCTCGGCGAAGGTCTTGGCCGCCTCGGCGAGCGAAATGGACGACCCGCCGGCGGCGAGGACGCGGGGCGCGACGGCGAGGGCGGTTGCGCAGACCAGGGCGAGGAGCGGCAGACGCAGATATTTCATGGGGGAAGAGTAGGGCGGGGCGACTGCGGCGTCCACGGGTTCCGCGCCAAGCATGGGCTTGGACGCCCTTGACGGAAAAGTCGGGAGCGCTGTCTGATCGGGCCGGCCTCGCGCGTCATGGGGCATTGGCGGGGTGTTCCGCCGACGAACCGACGGAGACGACCATGCAATACCTCCTCCTGATCTACGGCGACGAGAGCGGCCGCCCGGCGATGACGCCCGAAGGCCTGCAGCAGATGTCCCAGGCCTTCGGCGCCTATACCGAGGCCCTGAAGGCGGCCGGCGCCCTCATCGGCGGCGAGCGCCTGCGCCCGACCTCCGACGCCACCACCGTGCGTGTGCGCGACGGCAAGCAACAGGTGCTGAACGGCCCCTACGCCGAGACCAAGGAACAGCTTGCCGGTTACTATCTGATCGAAGCCAAGGATCTCGACGCGGCATTGGGATGGGCGGCCCGCTGCCCGGGCGCGAGCTACGGCTCCATGGAAGTGCGCCCGATCTGGCCCATGGGCGAGGCCTAAGGAACGCATGGCGCGCGACGACGCCCGCTCCGCGACCGCGGCCGCCGAACGCGCGGCGCGCGAGAGTTATGGCCGGCTCGTCGCCTTCGTCGCCAAGCGCACCGGCGATGTGGCGGAGGCGGAGGACGCGTTGTCCGACGCCTTCGCCGCGGCGCTCAAGGAATGGTCGCGAACGGGCGTTCCCGATCGCCCCGAGGCGTGGCTTCTCACCGTCGCGCGCCGCAAGGCCGCCGATGCGGGCCGCAAGCGCCGCACCGGCGCGGACGCCCAGCCGCGCCTCATGCTGATCAACGAGGAGTTGGAGGCCGTGAACGTCACGCCCGAAATCCCCGACGAACGTCTCGCCCTGATGTTCGCCTGCGCCCATCCCGCCATCGAGGCGTCGGTGCGCGCGCCCTTGATGCTGCAGACCGTTCTCGGCTTCGACGCCTCAGCCGTCGCTTCCGCTTTTCTGGTCTCGCCCGCCGCCATGTCGCAACGCCTGGTGCGCGCGAAGGTGAAGATCAAACAGGCCGGCGTGCCGTTCCATCTGCCCGCGCGCGCCGACATGGCCGAGCGCCTCGAAACCGTGCTCGACGCGGTCTACGCAGCCTTCGCCGAAGGCTGGACCGATCCGCAGGGCGCCGACCCGCGCCGCCGCAACCTTGCGGAGGAGGGCATCTGGCTCGGGCGCCTGATCGCGCACCTGCTGCCTGACGAACCGGAAGCGCTCGGCCTGCTCGCCCTGATGCTGCACGCCGATGCACGCCGCGCGGCGCGACGCGACGTCGACGGCGGCTTCGTCCCGCTCGCCGACCAGGACACGGCGCAATGGAACACCGCCCTGATCGACGAAGCCGAATCTCTGATCCGCCGCGCCGCGGCGATGGGGCGGCTCGGCCGTTACCAACTCGAAGCCGCGGTCCAGTCCGCCCATGCGGTGCGCCGCCTCACCGGCCGCGCCGATTGGCCCGCCATCGTCGCGCTCTACGGCGCGCTGTACGCCGTCACCGCGTCGCCCGTCGTTGCCCTGAACCGTGCGGTCGCCTTGGCGGAAGTGGAGGGTCCCGGCGCCGCGCTGCGCGAGCTGGACGCCCTCGAAGCCGAGGTGTTCGCCGCCTATCAACCCTTCTGGGCCGCCCGCGCCGCCATGCTCGCCCGCGCCGGCTGGCCCGAGGACGCGGTCGCCGCCTATGACCGCGCCATCGGGCTGGAGATGGACGACGCGGTGCGCCGGTTTTTACAGGGCAAACGCGATGCGCTGGTCAACTAGAACAGGATCAGCGCGGCGCGGCGACCTTGTAATGCGCCTCGCGCTTCATCTTCTCCATCATCTCCTTGCGCCACGTCCCTCGCAGCACCGCCGGTCGTTGCGGATAGCGGTCCTCCAGCCATTGGGGGTCGCTGATGCGGTCGAGGCGGAAGTGGCGGAAGGCTTCGCGCAGTTCGCACCATGCGACCAGCATCCGGCTCATCTCCATATAGCCGACGGCGCAGGGCCAGACGGTGCGACGCGTGTCGGCGCCGGCTTGGTCGCGGTAGGAGAACATCAGCTTGCGCCCGGCGCGAATCTGCGCGCGCAACTGCGCGAGGTCGATCGGTTCGGGCGTGTCGCCCCAGCGCGGCGGCATGGCGGAGACCGGGTCGAGCACATAGGCGCGCAGATCCTCGGGCACGGTGGACGCGATCTTGGCCAGCAAGTTCTCCGCCGCCTTGGCCAGGGTCGGGTCGCCCCGGCGACTGACCCACTGCGCGCCCAGCACCGCCGCCTCAACCTCGTCCACCGTCAGCATGAGCGGCGGCAGGTCGAAACCGTCCTCCAGCACATAACCCACCCCGGCCTCGCCGCGGATCGGCACGCGCCGGCCCAACAGGGCGGCGATGTCGCGATAGATGGTGCGCTTGGAGGTCTCCAGCTCCTCGGCGATGGCGTCGGCGGTCACCGGCCGGCGCGAACGGCGCAGGATCTGGATGATCTCGAACAGGCGGTCGGCGCGGCGCATGGGCGGTCCTTCAGGACGTCGCCAGTGTGGCGGCGGCCTACTGACATCATGCTGTCAGCATGGGGAGTTTAGGCAAGCCCTCACGATACTCCACCCCAAACCTTCCGACCCCAGAGAGGAACCCGCCATGCTCACCCTTTTCCACGCCCCCATGTCCCGATCGTCGCGTTTCATCTGGATGCTGGAGGAGATCGGCGCGCCCTACGAGATCCGTCCGGTTTCGATCTTCCGCCCCATGCAGGGCGCCGGCTCGCCGGACCCCGCCAACCCGCATCCGAACAAGCGGGTGCCCGCGCTTCTCGACGACGGCGTGCTGGTGACCGAGAGCCAGGCGATCGCGCTCTATCTCGCCGACCAGTTCCCCGAAGCCGGTCTCGCGCCGCGCATCGACGAGCGCGACCGCGGCGAATACCTGACCTGGATGGCCTGGTACTCCGGTTCGCTGGAGCACGCCATGTTCGCGGCGTTCGAGGACGCGCTGGACGACGCTCAGAAGAAGCGCAACCACGAAGAAGTCGTCGCCCGTCTCGAGGCCGCGCTCGCCGACGGTCCGTGGGTGATGGGCGAACAGTTCACCGCCGCCGATATCCTGATCGGCAGCGCGATCAACTGGGCGCGCAAGGTCTTTCCCGAAAGCGACGCGCTGGACGCCTACGGCGCCCGCTGCGCGGCGCGTCCCGCCGCGGTGCGCGCGATGGCGCTCGACGAGGCCAGCGGCGAGCAGAAAGCCGCGTGAGGTATTCGTGCGGAGGCGGCCGGTCGTTGGACTCGGCCGCCTCCGGTTCGATCCGTTCCGGATGCGGTTTCGGCACGCCCGCCAAGTCTCGTTATCGTCTACAAGTCTTTAACCTAAAAGAATTTTTGAGTCTTCACCGACTCGCGTTCGACGAAACTTCCGACCTCTGTTAGGCTCGTCTCCGAAATGGGGATCCGAAGGGCCGGAATACCCTGTTTGAGGGAGAGGTTCATGAAGTTTGCAGTCAGTCTGGCGCTCGCCGCCGCGTTCGGTCTCGGCGCCGTCACGGCCGTCCAGGCGCAACAGGCGCCGACCCGCCTCGAGCTGTCCGGCTCGACCTTCCATCGCTCCGTTTGCGCCGACGTTCCGCGCGGCTACATGCGCTGCCACGCGCACATCGTCACCGACAGCCGCGGCAATCCGATCTTCAACGCGATGCGGCCGAACAAGCCGGGCGGCGCGGGTTCGCCTTCTGGCTACAATCCCGCCGACCTGCGCGCGGCCTACAACATCACCAGCAACGGCAGTTCCTCGACCACCGTCGCGATCGTCGACGCCTACGGCTATGCGAACGCCGAGGCCGACCTGCAGGTGTACCGCTCGCAGTTCGGTCTTCCGACCTGCACCACCGCCAACGGCTGCTTCAAGAAGGTGAGCCAGACCGGTTCGACGACCTCGCTGCCGCGCGAAAACCTCGGCTGGTCGGAAGAGACCGCGCTCGACCTCGACATGGTCTCGGCCATGTGCCCAAACTGCAAGATCCTGCTGGTCGAAGCCAACGATTCCGGAAGCACCAACCTCGGCGTCGCGGAGAACGAAGCCGCCGCGCTCGGCGCCCACGTGATCTCCAACAGCTACGGCGGCGGCGAACAGGGGGCGGCGACCTACGACCACTACTACACCCACCCCGGCGTCGCGATCACCGTGAGCACGGGCGACAGTGGTTACGGCGTGCAATATCCCGCGTCGTCGCCGAACGTGACGGCGGTGGGCGGCACGCACATGGTGCGCTCGACCGGCGGCCGCGGCTTCACCGAGACGGTCTGGACCGGCGCCGGCTCGGGCTGCTCGGGGGTGTTCGCCAAGCCTACGTGGCAGCATGACACTCTGTGCACCAAGCGCATGGAGGCCGACGTCTCCGCCGTCGCCGATCCGAACACCGGCGTGTCGGTTTACGGCCCCGGCGGTCACGGCTCGGCCTGGGCGGTCTACGGCGGGACCAGCGTCGCGGCCCCGCTTGTCGGCGGCATCTACGGCAACAACGGCGGCAGCGTCAGCGCGGGAGGCTCCAACCCGTACGGCGCGACCGGCGCGCTGAACGACGTGGTATCGGGCTCCAACGGCTCGTGCGGCGGCACCTACTTCTGCACCGCGGGCGCGGGCTATGACGGCCCCACCGGTCTCGGCACGCCCAACGGCCTCACCGCCTTCTGAGCCGACGCTCCGGTCCTGAGTAAACGACGGCCGTCGTCCTTATCGGACGGCGGCCGTTCTGTATTCGACAGATGACGAATAGCGTCGTTCGCCTAAATGAGAGATTTCGGCGGTTCTTAACGCATTATTTTGCCTCATTCGGCAGCATGATCGCCAGTAACCGGGGTGTGGGGAGGGCTTATGGTTAAGCTCGCGATCGCCACGGGGGAGTAAAGAATCCCGGCAATCCCTGCCGAATTCAGCAAGGCGAGCACAATGACAGTGAAATTCGAGCGTTTACTAAGCACGGCCGTGACCGCGGCCGCCTTGGTTCTGGGCGGCGCCTCGGTCGCCGCGGCCCAGGGCTTCACCCCGGCGGCCTCGCCGCACGTTCAGCAATCGGGCCACGTTTTCCACGTCGCGGTCTGCGGCGCAGCGCCCCAGGGCTATGCGCGCTGCCACGCCCACGTGGTCACCGACAATCGCGGCACGCCGATCGCGCAGATTTTCTCGCGCACGGGCGTGACCCGCAATACGACGCCGTCGGGTTACGGTCCGTCCGACCTGCACTCGGCCTATGGCGTCACCACCAGCGGCAGCGCCTCGACCATCGTCGCGGTCGTCGACGCCTACGGCTATGCCAACGCCGAAACCGACCTCGCCACCTATCGCGCGCAGTACGGCCTGCCGGCCTGCACCACCGCGAACGGCTGCTTCAAGAAGGTCAACGAGTACGGCCAGACGTCGAGCTATCCGCGCAACAACGTCGGCTGGGAGCAGGAGACCGCGCTCGACCTCGACATGGTCTCGGCCATGTGCCCGAACTGCCATATCGTGCTGGTCCAAGCCACGACCTCGTCCTTCGGCGATCTCGCTCAGGCCGAGATGACCGCCGCCAGCCTCGGCGCTCACGCCATCTCCAACAGCTACGGCGGCGGCGAGAGCGGCTCGCAATCCTACGAGAGCGCCTACAACCACCCCGGCGTCGCGGTTACCGTGTCGTCCGGCGACAGCGGCTACGGTACGCAGTTTCCCGCCTCCTCGCCGCATGTGACGGCGGTGGGCGGCACGCACCTGGTGCGGTCTTCCACCTCGCGCGGGTGGACGGAAACCACCTGGGCCGACGCGGGCTCGGGTTGCTCGACGATCTACGCCAAGCCGTCATGGCAGCATGACACCCTGTGCAGCAAGCGCATGGAGGCCGACGTCTCCGCCGTGGCCGACCCGAACACGGGCGTCGCGGTCTATGGCCCCACCGGCAGCTTCGGTTCGGGCTGGATGGTGTTCGGCGGCACCAGCGTGGCCGCGCCGCTCGTCGCCGGCGTCTATGGCGTCAACGGCGGCAGTGTGAACTACGGCTCCAATCCCTATGGCGCGACCACCGCGCTGAACGACGTGACCTCGGGCTCCAACGGCTCGTGCGGCGGCACCTACTTCTGCACCGCCGGCGCCGGTTACGACGGCCCCACCGGCCTTGGCACGCCCAAAGGTCCGACTGCGTTCTGAGCGTGACCCCACGCTGAGACAAGGCCGTCACCCCCCGACGGTCTACCCCGCGGCCGCCGCTTGTCCCCCCGAGCGGCGGCCGTTTTCTTTCGCGGCCTGTCGGAACGAAGCGTGGTGGAGCGTCCTTGTCACAGGCGGCCCATCCCGCCATCGCATTTCGCCTGGAGGCCGACCATGCGCCGTCCCACGACCGTCCTCGCTTTCGCCGCTGTTCTGGCCGCGCTTGTCGCCTGTTCCCAGAAGCCCGCCCCCACCGCACCTGGCGCAGCCGCCCCCGCCGCGGCCGCGGTCGCCGCGCAGAAGACCGCGCCGGCGGGCGACTACGTGACCGATCCCGCCCACAGCAGCCTGACCTTCACCATCGACCACCTGGGCTTCTCCCACTGGACCGGTCGTTTCGAAAAATGGAGCGCCAATCTCCACTTCGATCCGAAGGACGTTTCGAAGATGAGCGTGAGCGCGACCATCGACGCCCGGTCGCTCGCCCACGACAATCCGCCGGCCGGCTTTCTCGCGGAACTCACCGGCCCGCATTTTCTCGACGCGGACAACTATCCGCAGATGAGCTTCCACTCGACCAAGGTGGTCCAGACCGGGCCCGACAGCGCCGACGTCACCGGCGACCTGACCCTGCATGGCGTAACCAGGCCGGTGACGCTCAAGATCGTCTACAACGGGGGCTATCCGGGCATGTCGCTGGATCCGAAGGCGCGGGTGGGGTTTTCGGCGCACGGGTCGCTGAACCGCTCCGACTTCGGCGTGTCCATGGGCCTGCCGCCGGCGGGGACAACGTTCGGCGTCGGCGACCGCGTCGACATCGCAATCGAGACGGAGCTCGTGGGACCGCCGCTCGTGGCGGCGCAGGGTGCAAGCGCGACGCCGCCCAAGCCCTAGCCGAGGCCCGGCCGGCCCCCGCGCGGCGGTTGGCGTGTTTGGCGTTGCAGGGATCGGTCACGGAGGAAGAGGAGGAAGGGGAGAAAGAGGAGAATTGAGAATTGCGGCTTCGCCGCTTAAGCGCCGCGCCGCAGGCGCATCACGTCCGCATACACCGTCAGACAGCGCTCCTCTTTCTCCTGTTTCTCCGTGCTCCCCAGCGCCACGCGAAACACAAGCGCCGGCGCCGGCCCTCCGTTACACAATCGGCGCCGGCGACTTGTTCATTGCGGCCGCATCGACGTCACCGCCGCTGCCCAGCTCACCGCCTGATCCATCAGCGGTTCTTCGGTGTGCGAGAGCAGGTGGAACAGGCCATCCGTGCGGCTGGGCTGCAGCTTCTTGATCAGGATGCGTCCGTCCTTCAGGCCCACGATGCAGAGCTTCTGGTGCAGGTCCGGCGTTACCGGCGAGCGCACGTCGTCGTAGAACACCAGCCAGCCGCGAAAGAAGGCGCCTAAGCTGTCGCCGCGAATTTCAACGGCCACGGTCTCTTCGGTGGCGTCGTCGGGCGCCGACACTCGGCCCAGCGGTCCCTGGCCCTCGGAGAACAGGTGGGTTCGCGATCCGGCGCCGACATAGCCGACCAACGGCGCCTGACGCGTTCGACGTTTCGCCGGCGCGGGCTTGGCGATGACGCCCGGATGCATCGACCCGGTCCCGTCATAGAGCCATTCGGCGCCGACCCCGAACGCCGCCGCATAGGTCTTGGCTTGGTCGAAGGAGAAGGGCGCAGCGCCGTTCTCGTTGGACTTGTAGGTGTTGCGGTTCCAGCCGAAGCGCTCGACCGCTTCGGCTCCGCGGGTGAACCCCGCCTCCAGACGCGCGCGGCGCAGGCGTTGGGCGCGACCGCTCTTGTCCGGCTCTTCGGCCATGGTCGGATTCCGGTAGATAAGCTGCCTGCGGATTTGGGTATGCAACATACCGCCAGCAGGCGCAAGGCGCGCACGCAATACCGAGTGGTAGTGGCGGACGGACTGATCGCGAAGGTCAGCGATAGCGCCAGGCGCCGACGCGCGTGCAGCGGTCGCCGTTGCCGTCGCAGCGGAAGGTGGCGCAACGCTGACCGAAGCACCGGTCGAACCGCGTGGTGTTCTCCGCGTGATAACCGTCGTAGCTGCGGTCGGTGAAATAGCCGGCGTCGGCGCCGCCGTAGCGCCAGGGCGCGATGCGCGTGCACCCGCTGTCGTTGCAGCGGTAGGTCGCGCAGGCGTCGTCACGGCAGCGTTCGGTCAGCCAGCTATAGGGCTGCCAAGTATCGGTCTGGGCGATCGCGGGCGGAACGCTGAACGCCACGGCGCAGACGCTGAGCGCCGCAGCTGCGGCGACGGGAAGAAAAAGACTTCGAACGGTCATCGGCAAACCCTCGGTTCCGTCCCCCGACCGTGTGTAGCGACGCGCGGATGTGGAGACGCCCCCGACTTGGCCGGGGGCGCTCCGTGTGGACCTAGTAGCGGTAATGCCAGGAGCCGAGGCGGGTGCAGTTGTCGCCGTCGCTGTCGCAGCGGAACGTCGCGCAACGGTCGCCGTAGCAACGCTCGCGATCGTAGCGGCCGATATAGTAGCCGTTGTCGTAGTCGCGATTGTAGTAGTAGCCGCGATAGTCGTTGTTGTAACGCCAGCCGCTGACCCGCGTACAGCCGTCCCAGTTACAGTTGTAGGTCGCGCACGCATCGTTGGTGCAGCGGGTTTCGTCGTGCGACCAGGGCTGAGCGGTCGCGGCGGTCGCGCCCAAGGTCAAGCCTGAAAGCGAGAGCGCCGCGGCGGCGGCCGATTGCACGAAAACGCGAGAAAGCTTGGTCATCACTGACCTCCTTGTACTGTTCACCCCGTCGCTCGCTGTTAACGTCCTCCCTTCGATTTATTTCCATTTTTTCAGCGAAAGAATGACGGCCAAGGCTTTGACTTTGCAGTTGGAAAGCGTGTGCGTACTTAGCGGTGACGATACAAAAACGGCGTGTTCGCCTGCGAACACGCCGTGCTGTCGGGCTGCGGGCGCGGTCTAGCGCCAGCTATAGCCGCTCAGGCGGATGCAGTCGTTGCCATCGATGTTGCAGCGGTAGGTGGCGCAGAGATTGCCCGTGCAGCGCTCCATGGTGCGGTGGTCTTCCGTCGCCCAGCGGGAATCGCCATCGGAGTGCCTGTAGTAATAGCTGCGATCCAGATCCGCCCCGGCGCCCGCGCGCCATTCGCTCACGCGGGTGCAGTGATCGCCGTCGTCGTTGCAGCGGAAGGTGGCGCAGACGTTGTAGTCGCTGCAGTGGTTCTCCACGTGCGTCCACGGCTGCGCGCCGGCGGCCCCGGAGGAGAAGGCAAGCCCGGACAGCGCCAGGGCCGCGACAGCGGCGCCCTGGGTCAGCCGGAGGGGAAGCGTAGGCATGGTCGGACCCTTTCCTGGTCTCCGTCCCCCTCTGCGGCGCTGAACGCGCGAGGCGGGGGAATCTTTCCGCCGTGACGCTTTCAGCGACGCTTTTGGCGGCAGCGTCGGGTCACATCGGGTGGCGGTAAATCGCCACCTTCACCGTGTCCGCGAGGGTGTCGAGACGGGCCTGGATGTCTTCGCTGTTGGCGACGCGGTCGCCGGGATGTGTGGCGGCTTCACGCTGGGCCACGTCGTCGCGCTGAATGACGGCCAGCTGCGCCAACGCGCGACGCCCGTCGTTGCCCTGCAGGTCGCCGCGATCCATCGCAGCATGGATCGCGTGCTCGAGCCAGCGTTCGCGCGACAGAGTGTCGGCGCCGGCTTCGGTCCAGTAGTAGCTGCGGTCGACGTGTTCTACGGGCGGTGCAGCCTGGGCCGTGGCGACGGCGGGGACGGCCAGCGCGGCCGCGGCGGCGGCGATAATCAGATGGGACGTACGCATGGAAAGGCGCTCCTTGACCTGCGGGCCACGCCTAACGCGTGAATGTGCGTCGCGTTGCGCAGGCGCGCGCTGAGCAAGCGCGGCTATATCGCCGCTTGCGGGCGACGCCTTACGCGGCCCTTACGCACTATACGTAAAGTGGAACTCTCGCGTCTCATAGGGCGTTGCGGTCCGGAGTTTTGTTGGGTGTCCGGCGATGTGCGGCGTTCAGTATACAGAGCCCTCTGAGTATCTTCATGCAGCGGCGCAATGCGAGGAAGCGGCGCGTCAATGTATGAGTATGTCTAACCGCAACGCCTACCTGCGACTCGCCAGGCAGTGGCGCGCGCTCGCACGCGAAGCGGCGCGTCCCTTTCACGCGCCGTTTACGCTGATCAATAACGATCGCGATTTCGTTTACGACCGCCCCAGGGTGTGGGCGGCCGAATAGGCGCCTTTTGCCCTAGGATCTGGTCGCCCTAGATCTGGTCGCCCTAAGACCCGGCCTTGAGGTCAGGTCTTCGCCCAGGTCCAGTCCGCGGCGCTCTTGCGACAGCCGCCGCCCTTCAGGCCCGTCCAGGCGCGGCCGTGAACGACACGTCCGGCATGGGCGCCGGTCGCCTTGCCGTCCCTGAGGGCGAAGCCGCCGTTGACCAGCACGTCCTCGACGCCGGTCGCGAGCTGCGCCGGGTTATCGTAGGTCGCGTGGTCGGCGATCGTCGCCGGATCGAACACCACCACGTCGGCGAAATAGCCGGGCTTCAGGTGGCCGCGGTCCTTGATCGCCAGGTTCTCCGCGGGCAGGCCGCTGAGCTGGCGGATCGCCGCCGGCAGAGTCAGGTCATGCTCGTCGCGCACATAGTGGCCAAGCACGCGCGCGAAGTTGCCGTAGGCGCGCGGGTGGTCCTTCTGCAGCAGGAACACGCCCTCGGGCGCGGGAGCCGCCTCGTCGGAATCGAAGCTCATCCACGGCAGCGACACTTCACGGCGCACGTTGTCTTCGCTCATCAGGAAATAGGCGACGCCCACGCGGCTGCCGTCTTCGACCACCAGGTCCATCGCCGCGTCCTCGGGGCTTTCGTTACGCTCTTTGGCGACTTCGGCCAGGGTCTTTCCGGTCAAGGGCTTCAGCTTCGGGTTCTTGAAGGCGAGCAGAAGCATGCCCTCGGGCCCGGCGCCGGCATAGAGATTTTCCCAGGTCTTGGGATGCGGGTCGTCCATTTCGGCCTTCACCTTGGCGCGCACCGTCGGGTCTTTCAGCCGCTCGATCCACTTCTCCAGACCCCCGTCCTGGACCCACGACGGCATGGCCGCGTCGAGACCGGTGGCGCCGGCGGTATAGACGTACATGTCGGCGGTGATCCGCGTGCCGTGGGCGCGGGCGTCCTCGATCTTGGCGATGACCGGGTCGAGCTTGGACCAGTTCGACTTGCCCGCCTGTTTGAAGTGATAAATCTCCGCCGGCGCGCCCGAGGTCTTGGCGATGTCGATGCTCTCGTCCACCGCCTCGAGCAGGCGGTCGCCTTCGCTGCGCATGTGCGAAATGTAGATGCCGCCGCAGCGCGCCGAAACCTTGGCCAGCGCCTCCAGCTCGGGCGTCTTGGCGTAGGTGTTGGGCGAATAGATCAGGGCGTCGGTGAGGCCCATCGCGCCTTCCTCCATCGCCTGCTTCACCAGGCCCTGCATGGCCTTGAGCTGCTCCGGCGTCGGCTGTACGTCGCGTTCGCCGAGCAGGTTGGTGCGCACCGTGCCCGCGCCGACGAAGGACGCGATGTTGGGCGAAATTCCGCGCGTCTGCAGCATGTTCAGATAGCCGCCGAGCGTGGTCCAGGTGATCGGATATTTCACGTCGCCCTGGCGCTGTTCGGCGAGCTTCTTCATCTCCGGGGTCAGCGGACCCATGGAGTCCTCGCCCATCACCTCCAGGGTGACGCCCTGCTGCAGGTCGGAGAGGCCCCGCCCGTCGATGATCAGGCTTTCTTCCGGGTGCGCCAGCATGTTGATGAAGCCGGGCGCCACAGCCTTGCCGCGCGCATCGACCTCCCGCTTGCCATGGCCGGTGATGTGCGGCGCGATGGCGGCGATGCGGTCGCCGCGAATGGCGACGTCGGCGACAAAAGGCTTGCCGCCGGACCCGTCATAGACCGTGCCGCCGCGGATGATCACGTCATAGGCGCTTGCCCTGTGCGCCGCCGCCAACCCGGCCGTCGCCACCACCAGCGCCGAAGCCGCGGCGCCCGCGGTAAGGATCCATTTGTTCATCTTTGTCTCTCCCCGATCCTTGTTCAATGCAGGTTCACCCGACCGCTACTGCGGAAATGCGAACGATACGGCGCGTCCCATGGCCGGCCATGGCGAGATGCCGTGACCTTGGTCGGGAAAGACAGCACAATCGGCGACTTCATAGCGTGCGCCGCCGTGAAGCGTCTTGAGACGCGCGGTGAGGTCGCACGCGTTGCCGACCATCCGCGATTTCTTCACCGCCGCTTCCAGGGCGGCCTTCTGCGCCGCCATCTGGGGAGGCAGGTGGGGTAGGGTTTCTTCCGCGGCGCCACCGTGATCAGCACCCGCGGCTCGGCCTTGCCCGACGTGATCATCGCATCAAAGGCCGCCTCTTTCTTCAAGACCGCCTCGTTGCTCCACCAGATCGACGGACTCGCCGCGACAAACGTGCGGAAGGCCGCCGGTTCGGTGAACAGCGCATCGACCACGGCAAGGCCGCCGAGCGAATGACCGAACAGGGTCTGATCGTCCTTGTTCACCGGCGCCAAGGCGTAGACCCGCGGCTTCACCTCGGTCTCGATGGTTTTCAGGAAATCGTCCACGCCGCCGACGTCCTGCGGCCCGAACACACCGCCCCCGCCATTGGCCTTCAACACCTCCGCGTCGGCGGGCAGAGTCAGGTCGTAGGTGCGCGAAAGGGTGAAGGCCGCATCGAACGGCGGCGCCGCCGCGAACGGCGGCGGAAGAGGCTGGTGCTTGGACAGCACCGATTGCGGCCAGGCCGGATCGTGCGGGTAGCCGATGCCGACCACGACGGCCTGCGGCGCATTGCCGTTGAGGCGCACCGCTTCGGCCATCGAGGCGAAATAGCCGTCGCCATCCAGCACGTAGATCACTGGATAGCCGTTCGGCGGGGGCGGCACTGGCGGGAGGGATACGTCGATGGAATAGCCGTGGCCGTTCACCTTGGACACGAAGGCGATGCGGCGCGTGTCGGGAAGCGATACCTCCGACGGATGGCCCGCGGTTTCCGCGGCGCTGGGCGCAGGTGGGGCTGGCGCGGCTGCCGGCGGCGGTGCAGCGGCGGCAAGACAGAGGGCGGCCGCGGCTGAAGCGACGAGAGCGCCGCGATGAAGCGGGGACATGGCCTGTTCTACTCCGAATCCGTGAAAGCGAACGTGCGGGCGATGGCGGGCCAGGGCGAAAGTTGGTGACTCAGGGACGGGAACACCGCGCAGTCTTCGACGACATATCCCTTCGCGCCGTGCAGCGCCTGCAGGCGCTTGGCCAGGTCGCAGGCGTTGCCGACCATGCGGGCCTGCGCGAGCTCGATCTTCACCTGGGGGATCATCTTCGCCATCTCCGGCGGCAGTTTCGGCATGGTTTCTTCTTCGCCGCCGACGGTGATCAGCACACGCGGCGTCGCGCGGCCCGAGGTCACCGCTTCGTCGAAGGACGCTTCGCTCTTCAGCACCGCCCGATTCGACCACCAGATCGACGGGCTGGCCGCGACGAAGGTGTGAAACGCGTTGGGTTCGGTGAACAGGGCCTCCACCACCGCCAGTCCGCCCAGCGAGTGGCCGAACAGCGTCTGGCGGTCCTTGTCGACCGGCGCCAGCGCATAGATGCGCGGCTTGATGTCGGTCTCGATCACCTTGAGGTAGTTGTCGAGGCCGCCGAAGTCCGCCGCGGTCATGGTCGCGCCGGCGAGCGCCATCGACTTGATCGTGTCGGCGTCGCCCGGCAGGCTCATATCGTATTCGCGCTCCAACGAGACGGCGCGTTCGAACGGCGGCGTGGCGGCGAGCAGGCCGCCGACGTTCGGGTGCGTCTTCAAGGCCGCCTCGGCCCAGGCCGGGTCGCGCGGATAGCCGATGCCGACGACGATGGCGGGGCTGGTGAGGTCCGCCTGCGACACAGCCACAACGCTCGGGAAATAGGCGTCGCCGTCGAACACATAGACCACCGGATAGCCGTCGGCGGGCGGAGGCGTCGCGGGCAGGTAGACGTCGATGGAATAGCCGTGGCCGTTCACCTTGGAGACGAACGGAATGCGCTTGGTGTCGGGAAGGGACACGTCCGACGGATGGCCGGCGGTTTCGGCCGCGCTCGGCGGTGCGGCCGGCGTGGGCTCGGTTGGCGCGGCCGCGGCGGCGAGGAAGATGGCGGCAGCGGCTGACGCGGCGAGGCCGGCGTGGCGGATGATCGACATTTGAGTTCCCCGAGGTGGGTCGTAGCATTCGCACCCTTGAAAAAATTTTCAAGTCTGGAAAACTACCTCCAGAAAGACCGCAGTCCTGCAATGGGCTCGGCGAGGGGAGATCATGATGGACAGGCCTTCTGAAGACAGGGCTCCTGAAGACCGCGCGTGTGAAGCCGGGACCGCCGAGGCCAGCCTCTCGCGGCGCGGCCTGATCGCCGGCGCGGCGGGCTTGGCGGCGGCGGTCGGCGCGGTAAGGGCGGCGACGGCGGCTCCGGCTCCGGCGGCGGTTTCGGCCCCGATGAGCGTCGACGGCGCGGTCGGGCAGATGATCAACGACAAGCTCACGCCCGGCCTGCAGGTCGCCATCTGGCGCAAGGGCGCGTTCACCCTGTCCAAGGGCTACGGCTTCGCCAATCTCGAGACCAGCACGCCAATGTCCCCGGCCTCGGTCCAGCACATCGGCTCGATCAGCAAGCAGTTCACGGCCGCGGGCCTGATGAGGATGCGCGAGCAGGGCAAGCTCGACGTCGACGCCAAGTTCTCGGTCTATTATCCGGACTTCCCGCGCGGCGGCGACATCACCGTGCGCCAGATGCTCACCCACACCTCGGGCCTGGGCAACTATACCGACACCAAGGAGCGGGCGACCTTCTACGACCGCGCTCGCCACGACTATCCGTCGGCCGAGCTTTACGCGGCGATGAAGAGCCAGACCGATCCCGAGTTCGTGGCCGAGCCGGGGACGGCGTGGCACTACAGCAACTCCGCCTTCGTGCTGCTGGGCCTGCTGTTCGAGAAGCTCGCCGGCGAGCCCTATGCGGCTGCGCTGCGTCACCAGGTGCTCGATCCCGCCGGACTGCAGTTCACTGCCGACGACGACCTGTCCGAAGTCGTTCCGAACCGCGCCTCCGGCTATACGCCCGACCAGAAGGCGCCGTCCGGCTACATCAACGCGGCCTTTATTTCGATGACCTACCCCGGCGGCGCGGGCGCGCTGCGCTCCACCTGTGAAGACCTCTGCCGCTGGCACCAGGCGCTGCTCGACGGCAAGGTGGTGAACGCCGAAAGCCTGAAGATGATGATCACCCCGGGCCGGCTGAGCGACGGCGCGATTCCGACGGCCAAGGGCAAGGACGGAAAGCCCGTGATCGGTCCCGACGGTAAGCCGGTGGAGATCAAGTACGGCTTTGGCCTCGGGATCGGCGAGGACGCGCACGGCCTCTCCATCGAGCATGGCGGCGGCATCTTCGGCTTCCTGTCGAACATCAAGACCTGGGTCGACAGCCGCGTCAGCCTCGCGCGCATCCAGAACTGCGACGCGAACGAAGCGTCGGCGCCGAAACTCGCGCCGGCGTGGAAGGCTATCGACGCGGCGATGGAGAAGGCGGCGTTCGGCTAGAGCGGTTTCCGGCGAAGTGGAAACCGGTTCGCCGTCAGAAACCGCGACAAAGCAACAATCTAGGGCGCCGCTCTGATTCAATCAGAGCGAACAGCGCTCTAGGAAGCGCGCTTACGCCGCGCGCGACTGCACGGCCTTGGCCACCAGGTCGTGCGCCGAGGGGTCCAGCCCGATCCAGCGGCAGGCGGCCTCGATGCTGGTGAAGATGTTGGGCTCGGACATGTAGTCCGGGTCGCGCCCGACATACCCCTTCCACAGGCTGAGGATCGCGCCGTTCAGGCGCGAGTCGCAGACCATGGCGGAGACCACCGGCGCCCGCTCGGACATGGTGCGCAACTTCGGCTCCATGATTCGCTTCAACTCGACGAAAGTCATCAGGTCGAGCTCGGAGATGTCGGTCTCGGGGTTGTAGTAGCTGAGCCAGGGCGCGCCGTTGCGCGGGTCGTTCTCGTCCACCGCGCGCCAGAAGGCCAGCAGGTCCTCGCGGCTGACCGCGCCGTGATAGACCACGAGATTGAGATCGGGATCGGCCAGTCGCCGAAGTGAAGCGGCCATGATGCTTTCCGCAGTTCGACCCGCCGACGCCCAGCCGGCGCGGATTCGCTTCTTGCATTATACACCTTCGACGAGCCTGGGCGAGCCCCGAGCACTGGAAGTTGGGTCTGGAGCGGTTTCCGGCGAAGTGGAAACCGGTTCGCCCTCAGAAACCGCAACAAAGCAACAATCTAGGGCGCCGCTCTGATTCAATCAGAGCGAACAGCGCTCTAGGCTCCCAGGACCAGGCGAATCTTGTGGGCCAGGTCCTCGCGCTGGTAGGGTTTGGACAGCAGCGGCGTGTTGTCCGGGATGTCGTGGTCGCGCAGCACGGTCTCCGCATAGCCAGAGGTTAACAGAACCTTGAGCCTGGGGCGCAGCCGCCGTGCTTCCACCGCGAGCTGCACGCCGTTCATGCCGCCCGGCATCACCACGTCGGAGAACAGGATGTCCACGCGCGTCGCCTGTCGACGCAGAATCGCCAGCGCCTCGTCCGCATTGGCGGCGAGCAGCACGGTGTAACCGAGGTCGATCAGGCTCTCATGCACGGTGAGGATGACATCGCCATCGTCCTCGACCACCAGCACCGTCTCGCCGTCGAGTGCGTGGCGCAAGGGCGGCGCCGCGTCGGAAACAGGCTCCGGCGCGGCGGATTCGGTCGAGCGCGGCAGCAACAGCGATACCGTCGCGCCCTCTTTCGGCGCCGAGGCGATGTCGACGCGGCCGCCGGCGTCGCGCGCGAAGCCGTAGACCTGGCTGAGGCCCAGGCCCGTGCCGCGGCCGGGCTCCTTGGTGGTGAAGAAGGGTTCGAACACGCGCTCCAGGGTCTGCGCGTCCATGCCCTCGCCCTGGTCTACGACCGAGATGCGGACATAGGCGCCGGCCGGCAGGTCCAGGCCCAACAGCGGGTCCCCGGTCTCGAGATCGAGGTTGCGGCTCTCGATGCGCAGCGGTCCGCCATCGGCCATGGCGTCGCGCGCATTGGTGATCAGGTTGAGCACCGCCGCCTGAAACTCCGTCGCGTCCACGCGCACCGGATAGAGACCGCGCTCGAGATCGAGCTCGACGCTCACCGCTTCGCCGGCGGCGCGCGTGGCCATGCCTTCGAATTCCAGGAGAATGGTGTTGGGGTTGAGCACCGCGGGCTTCAGGTCGTGACGCCGCGCGAAACTCAGCATGCGTTTGATCAGCTCGGCGCCGCGCGCGGCGGCCTTGGCGGCGTTGTCGGCCAGCCGCGACACCCGCACTGGATCGTCGGGCTTGCGCCGGATGATGTCGAGCCCGCCGATGATGGCGGTGAGCAGGTTGTTGAAGTCGTGCGCCACGCCGCCGGTCAACTGCACCAGCGCCTCGAGACGCTGCACCCGGCCCAATTCCTCACGCGAGCGGATCAGCTCCGCGTTCTGCCGCTCGGCGGTGTCCAGCGTGTCCTCGAGCTGGCCGTAGAGCGCGTTCAGTTCCGCCAGCAGACCGACCAGCACGAAGCTCGCCGCCAGCAGGCCGTAGGCGCGCCCGGCGTACCAACCCACGTCGTAACGGTGGCTGTCGACCACGGCGCTCAGGCTTACGTCACAGAACCAGGCGCAGAGCACCACAATGATCCACAAGTCGAGCACCGAGGTCTGACGCCGCCGCCACATCGCGACAAACGCCAGGATGACGAAGATCAGAAGACCGGGGCTAAGACCCAGCGCCAGGGTGCGGTGGTAATCGCCGCGCACCATGATGGTCGGCAGGAACGCTTCGTCGTGCGTCGAGACATAACCGATCGCGAGCGTCAGAACGATCGTCACGCCGATCGCCGCCGCCATCGAGCGCCAGGGCGCGAGCCGGCCTCCGCGGATCTCGCCCTTGCGCCCCGCGAGCAACGCATAGGCGAAGACGAACATGGGAAACAGGCCGCGCCAGAAAACATAGAGCCACGCAGAACTCTGCGGCCCGCCGCCCAGGACGCCCTCGTCGCCGAACACGCCGGGGAAGGCGAGCATGAACACGACCGCGATCAGGCTGCAGAACAGATAGCCGGACGCGAGCACCAGCAACGCCGCAGTGCGAAGACGGTAGAACTGCACAAACAACACCGCCGCCGTGATCAGGTCGATCATGCACAGCGCCGCGGCATAGGCCGCGGTGAACGCCGGCGCGCGCCACAGGTCGAGCCGCGCGTAGGGCGCTATGGCCAGAAGACAGAGGGCCGACACGGCCGCGGCGCCCAGCGCCAGTCGGCGCTGCACGCGTCCCACCGGCGCGGTCGACAACCCCACGCCCAGACGCGGCGCCCGCGCGCCCTCGGCCATGCGTTGATCTCCCCAATCATGGGGAGCATACGCCGATTGGCGGAAAGGCCAAGGCGCGCCCTTTGCTCAAGTTTGGTCTGGGCTGGCGTGGAAAGGCGAGCTCACCATGCCTGGTGCGACGACGGTGGTGGTCCGGGAAACGACGAGCACCTCCGCGCCGCCGATTTCTGGTCGCTTGCGCCCGCCTACCGATCCAGCATCACCGACCAGACGGAGCAGCGTTTGACTTTGCGGATCAGTGAGCAAAGCAAGATGGTGATCGACTATTCCGGCCGCCGGGTCGGCATGCCGTGGACGGTGATTGCGCTCGAAGACGCGGTAGACCGCGCCGCCGGTGATTGGGTCACGGGCGGTCCCAGGCGCGGAGCGCGCGCTGACAAGTTCGCAACAGAGCGATCGCGTTTGGCGCCAAGTTGGCTTGATTGATTTGCGGCGGCAGATCGACCGTGGCTCACGTGTCACACCCTTGCCTCTTCCCGGGATGGTGCGCTTGGCGCTGCGTGAGGAACTGTGCTATCCGCCGCGGCCCGAGGAATGAGGACCATGTCTCTCACGTCGCAAAACCGGCCATACGCCGCGACCATCCTGTTCGACCGCGCGGTCGAACAGATGAGCGCGCGCGCGTGGAGGGGATAGCGGCAGGGGTTTCTCAGGAACTCGGTTGTACGCAAAGAACCCCTCCCGGCCCGGCCTGGAGGGGTTCTTGCTTCTTGCCCCTCGCCCGATAGAGCTCGGGAGGCCGGACGCCGGGAGGGAGGCAGAAGAGGATACGAGGCGATGAGCTCCTACGATGTCGTCGAAAGCGACGGTAAGCCGATCAAGGCCTGGACGCGGGGCGTTCCCATCGAGGACGCCGCGATCGCGCAGCTGCGCAATGTCGCGAGCCTCCCGTTCGTGCACAGCCACGTCGCGGTCATGCCCGACGTGCACTGGGGCCGCGGCGCGACCGTGGGCTCGGTCATTCCGACTCTCGGCGCGATCATCCCGGCCGCGGTCGGCGTCGACATCGGTTGCGGCATGATGGCGGTGAAGACCACCATCCGCGCCGAGCATCTGCCGGACGGCCTGGCGGAAATCCGCTCCGACATCGAAGCGGCGGTTCCGCACGGGCGCACCGATAACGGCGGGCGCAATGACGTAGGCGCCTGGCAGACCGAGCCGCCGGCGGCGGCGCTGGCGCGCTGGGCCGACCTCGAGGCGGGCTATACCGCGGTGGTTGATAAGCATCCGAAGGCCGCGCACCCGCGCGGTCTTGGGCATCTCGGCACGCTCGGGACCGGCAACCACTTCATCGAGCTCTGCCTCGACGAAGCCGGTGTGGTGTGGGTGATGCTGCACTCGGGCTCGCGCGGCGTCGGCAACAGGTTCGGCAGCTACTTCATCGAGCGCGCCAAGCGCGACATGGAGCGGTGGTTCATTCGCCTGCCGGACTCCGACCTCGCCTATTTCCCGGAGGGATGCGAGGGCTTCATCGACTACATCCGCGCGGTGAGCTGGGCGCAGAAGTACGCGCGCGCCAACCGCGAGACGATGATGGAGCAGGTGCTGGCGGCGCTGCGCAAGACCTTTCCGGATCTTGCGGCGAGCGACATGGCGGTGAACTGCCACCACAACTATGTCGCCAAGGAGCGTCACTTCGGCAAGGACGTCTATATCACTCGCAAGGGCGCGGTGCGCGCGGGCCTCGGCGAACTCGGCATCATTCCGGGTTCGATGGGCGCGCGTTCGTTCATCGTCCGCGGCAAGGGTGAGCGGGAGTCGTTCTGCACCTGCTCGCACGGCGCGGGGCGTAAGATGAGCCGCACCGAAGCCAAGCGCCGCTTCACGGTGGAGGACCATGTCCGCGCCACCGAGGGCGTCGAATGCCGCAAGGACGCGGAGGTGATCGACGAAACCCCGATGGCCTACAAGGACATCGACGCCGTCATGGCCGCTCAGGCGGACCTGGTGGAGATCGTCCACACCCTGCGCCAGGTTGTTTGTGTGAAAGGCTGAGGCAGGACCTCGTCCGCAGAGATGCGGGCGAGTTCTCTGATTCGATCCTGCACCTTTTCCGGCGGTCGGCTTTCCCCGCGCGCAGTGTTAGACTGAGCGGCTGCCGCTCTTTGACATCGTTGTGGAAAACATTTCGACCGCGAGGCCTGTCGCGGTCCCACCGTAAAATACGGTGATTTACGGTGGAGTCGGGCCCACCGTTAATACGGTGAATTATGGCGGGGGGTGTCAGAACGCCGCGAGGACGTTGGGCGCGAGGTAGGCAAGGAGCGCGCAGCCGAGCAGGAACAGAAGGGCGGCCAGCGCGATGTCGACGCGCGAGCCGAGGCCCGGGTGCAGGGCCTCGCTGTCGATGGCCCTGGCGGTCTGGATGAAACGCAGGCCCGCGACCGCGACCATCAGCACGCCGGCGACGATGAGCGCGAGACCGGCGACGCCGCTGAAGCGCGGCTCGATCAGGCGCCCGCCCTTGCCGGTGATGTGCATCTGGCTGATGTCGAGGAACAGGGCGAACTTTTCGATAAGAAATCCGAACGCCATAACGGCAATGGCGGTGCGCACCCAGGCCAGGAAGGTGCGTTCGTTGGCGGCGTGATCGCTGTAGGACTTGATCATCGCGGCGAGGCTACGCCGAGTCGCCCAAACCGGGCCCGCCCGGGCCCAGGTCGCCCAGGGACGCCTCGGCCGCGCGGCGCCGAGCGCGGGTCTCGACGCCGTTGGGGAGCGCCCAACGCAGGCCCGCGGACAGGTTCTGCATGGTCAGCCGCACCGCCGGGCGCGGAATGAGCGCGGGCCGGAAGCCGTGCATCGTCGCGGCCCAGGGCGGCAACAGGTCCTTGGCGGCGGCGAAGATCAGGCGCGTGGCCGACGCGACCGCCGGCTTCAGGTCGTCGGTGGTCAGGAGCACCTTGGCCGCCTCGCGCGTGCGGTGGTCGTAGCGCAGTTCCGGTCGCCTCGCCTCGAGCCAGTCGCGGGTCGCCGCGCCCGATTTCGGAACCCCGCGCGCGCCCAGCATCTCGGCGCCGAGCGCGGTCTCGGCGAAATAGCGGTCCTGATCGGTTCGGCTAAGTCGTTTGGCGCCGTAGATCAGATAGGCGTCGAGGAAACTGATCGATTCCGCGACATGCACCCAGGTCAACAGGTCCGGATCGTTGGCCGAATAGGGATCGCCGTCGGCCGTTTGGCCGTGGACGCGGTCGTGAATGCGCTTCACCCGCTCGATCTGCGCCGTCGCTTCGGCACGCGAACCGTAGGTCAGCGCCGAGACGTACCGAGCGGTGCGGCGCAGGCGGCCCAATCGATCGGTGCGGAAATCCGAATGGTCCCAGACGCCCGCCAGCGCGCGTGGATGCAACATCTGCAGCAGGAGCGCCGCGATGCCGCCGGCGAGCATCACGCCCAGGTCGCCGTGCACGCGCCAGCACACCGCGTCCGGCCCGAACAGGCCCGCATCCACGAACGGACCGCTGGCGATCGGTCGCTCGCCGTCTCCCGGCCCGAACAATTCGAGCACCCGATCCTGGACGGCGCGTTTCAACATGGGCCCGATTTCAACATGGGCAGCAGCATAGCGACTTCCTCGCACGCGGACACCGGCTCTGCCGTAGGAACCGCTCAGCGTCGCTTGCGCTTGTAACGGCGAAGGCGTCGGACCTACCGGCGCCGCTATGCCGGAGCCCGCCATGAAACAGACCATCACGCGCCTGTTCGACAGCCGCGAAAACGCCGAAAACGCCGTCCGCGACCTGGAAAAAGCCGGGGTCCACAAAGGCGACATCTCGATCCTGGCCCCTGCGGCGGCCGAGCGTGAGGAGCGCACCTTCTCCGACCATCCGATCGTGCGTGAGCATCATACCGAGGCGGGCCGCGGCGCGGGGGCCGGCGCGACCATCGGCGGGGTGATCGGAGCGGCTGGCGGCTTGCTGGCGGGCCTCGGCATGATCGTGATCCCGGGCATCGGACCCCTGGTGGCGGCCGGCTGGATCGTCACCACGGTCTCAGGCCTGGTCGCGGGCGGGGTCGCCGGCGCGGTGGTCGGCGGCATCGTCGGCGCCCTGGTCGAAGCGGGGGTGCCGGAAGAGGACGCCCACGTCTACGCCGAGGGCATGCGCCGCGGCGGTTCGCTCGTCATCGTCCAGGTCGACCATCACGACGCGGCCCGCGTGGAAGAGATTCTCACCCGCGAACGGGGCATCGAGGCCAGCGAGCGGCGCGAGGAATATCGCCGCGAGGGCTGGACCCGCTTCGACGAGAATGCGCCGCCTCTCGCCATGCGCTCGGACGCCCGCGCCCAGGGCATCGCCGACGTGAACGACGTGCCCGTCGCGGCCGAGGATCCGGTTATTCGCGATCGCGAGGAAGCTACGCGCGAGGAGCTCCGGCGCGAGGATACGGTCGCCCGCGAGGCGTGCGCCGACCGCGCCGACGAGGCGGCCGAGCGGCGCAATCCCGATCTGATCGACCGACTAGATCAGTAGGCGTTCCCCGCAAGCGTTCCCCCCGCGCCGGCGGCGCAGGGGGCGCGCTCATCAGCCGTTGGTCACGCTGAGCGGTACGAACACGGTCTGGCCGCCGTGCTTCACCCGCAGCAGGACGTCCTTGCGGCCGGCCTGTTTGGTCTTGGCCACCGCCGACGCGAGGTCCTGCGGCGTCGCGGTGCGCAGGCCGCCGGCCATGACGATCACGTCGCCCCGGCTGAGGCCTTTTTCCGCGGCGTCGGAATCGCTTTTGACGCCGTCGATGGCGACGCCGCCCTGAGGATCGGGCTCCAGGCGCATGCCGAGCACCGAGGCGCTCTGGTTGTCGCCGGGCGCCTGGGCGCCGTTGGCCCCGCGGTCGTTGGCGGCGAGCTGCTGCTCGTCGGGCCGCACGCCGGATCGTACGTCGATCTCCTGCTGGCGTCCGTCGCGCACGACGGTCAGGCGAATGACATCGCCGGCCCGCACCAGGCCGACCTGACGAGTGAGGTCCTCGGACGATTTCACCTCGCGCCCGTCGAGCTTGAGGATCAGGTCGCCGGTCTTAAGGCCCGCGCGATCGGAGGGACCGCCGGGGGTGAGCTCGGCGACAAGCGCGCCGGCGGGTTGCGACAAGCCCAGGCTGTCGGCGATGTCGGGCGTGACCTCCTGCACCGTCGCGCCGATGTAGCCGCGCACCACCTTGCCATCGTGGATCAGCTGGCTCGTGACCTTGGCGGCGACGTCGGCTGGAATGTCGAAGCCGATACCGACCGATCCGCCCGAGGGCGAATAGATCGAGGTGTTGACGCCCACCACGCGGCCTTGCAGGTCGAAGGTCGGACCGCCGGAGTTGCCGCGGTTGATCGGCGCATCGATCTGCATGTAGTCGACATAGCTGGAATCGCTCACGTGGCGCCGTTCGAGCGCCGAGACGATCCCAGCGGTCACCGTGCCGCCGAGACCGAACGGGTTGCCCATGGCCACCACCCAGTCGCCGACCTGCGGCTGGGCGCGTTCCTCGAAGCTCACGTACGGGAAGTCAGTTCCGTCGACCTTCAACACCGCGAGGTCGGTGGCCGGATCGCGGCCCACCAGACGCGCATGCAGGCGCCGGTTGTCCGCGGTGACGACGGTGATCTTCACTGCGCCGTCGATCACGTGGTTGTTGGTCACCACATAGCCGTCGCGCGAAATGAAGAAGCCCGAGCCTGAAACGCGCATCCGCGCGGCCTGGTCGCCCTGGCCTTGCTGCATCTGCGGAAACATCTTCTGCAGATCGCCGAAGGGGAAGCCGTCCTGGTCGCCGTTGCCACCGCCGCCGAACTGGAAGGTAAAGGGCTGGCCGTCCTGGCCGCCGCCCGAGTAGGACGCCGCCTCCGGTCCCGCGCGCGTGTCGCAGTCGATGGAGACCACCGCGGGCGATACGCGCTTGACGATGCCCGAGAAGGAGAAGGGCTGGCCCGGCCCGCCGGGCGCCGCGACCTGGGGCCCGTTCACGGCCCCGTTCGATTCCGCGCTGGCGCGGGTCCAATAACCACCGACCCCTGCGAGGGCGAGCGCCGCCGCGCTGACGACGGTGGCGGCATAGATCTGTTTTCTTTTCATCTGCATCAATTCCGAAAGCACCACGCTGACGCCATGCCGCCGCGATCGCGTGGGACGCGGGGCAGGGGACGAGCGACGGCGCTCGGGTCGGCGCGGCAAGGCGCCGGACCTCGGGCGTCTTCGTCGCGCCCGATAGCGAGGTAGGAAGCGATTGTGAAAAATCTTGGGCGGCCGTGTGTCACGCTGAGCCGCAATCGCAGGTTCAGGCGCAATCGGGGCTCAGTCGCCCTTCAACTGTTCGCGATTGGCGGTGCGGGTCTTGGGCCCCTGACCGCGTTGCGCTTCGGTGCGCAGGGGACGGGTGGTGTGATTGCGTCCCTGCTGGACCCCGCCCTCGCCGGTTGCGGTGTCGCCGATCGCATCGCCCTCGTCCATATAGTCGGCGACCTCGCCGGCGGCCGGGGACGCGAGCGTCGCGTCCGCCACATCGGGCGCCGCATAGCTGCGCGGTTCGGCGTGCTCTTCGCGATTTTGCTCGCGCGCCTGATCGTTGGGCATGGCCGGATCGGTAGCGGCGTTCTGCGACGTGGCCTTCGACGAGGTGGTGTTCTGGTGCGGCATGGCGCTCAGTCCTTGCGGCTCTCCGCGTCGCTCGACTGGAAGCGGCGCTTGCGGTTGGCGGCGTGGGCGTGGTGTACGTCGGTTTCGCCGCCGCCGCCGGAGCGTTTCGCATGGCGGCTGTAGCGGTCCGGATCGTCCGCGTCCTTCACCAGGGGATCGGGCTTGGGCTTGGAGCGATCTTCCTTGGACGCGCCGGGCCCGCCCCAGCGATCGGCGTCGGGGTTGCGTTTCGGCATATCAGCGATCCTGCACGTTCTGCTGGTGCGACACGTTGCGGCGCAGTGTCGAGCTTGCCGCCTTCTCGTCGCGATCCACGTCGGGATCGCCGCGCGGGCGATGGATCGCGCCCTTCTTCTTTACGGTCGCGCTGAGATCGCGATCGCGGCCGGCTTCGCGCCGGTTACGCTGGTCGCGTGGAATGGAAGGAGACTTTGCCATGACGCGCTTCCTTTCAGGAGCGTGTCGTCAACCGGGTAGGGCGGGCAGGGTTCCGGCCTAATTTTTGTTGCCGAGCACCAGGCGGATCTTCCGCGCCAGTTCTTCGCGCGGATAGGGCTTGGCCAGCATCTCCGTGTCGGCGGGGATGTCGTGACTCTTCAGCACCGAACCGGCGTAGCCGGAGGTGAGCAGAACCTTCAGGCCGCGGCGCAGGCGTCGCGCTTCCACCGCGAGCTGCACGCCATTCATGCCGCCGGGCATGACCACGTCGGAGAACAGCATATCGATGCGGCGGCTGCGCGGACGCAGGATCTCCAGCGCCTCGTCGGCGTTGGACGCCACCAGAACGCGGTAGCCGAGGTCGAGCAGGCTCTCGCGCACCGAGGCGATGACGTCGACGTCGTCCTCGACCACCAGCACGGTTTCACCTTCGACCGCGCGGCGCAGCGGCACCGATTCAAGCACGCCGGTCGCGGCGCCCTGGACCGAGCGCGGCAGCACGACGGCGACCGTCGATCCCTCACCGGGGCAGGTGGTGATGTCGACCTTGCCGCGAGCGTCGCGGGCGAAGCCGTAGACCTGGCTAAGGCCCAGGCCCGTACCCTGGCCGGTGGGTTTGGTGCTGAAGAAGGGTTCGAACACATGCGCCAGGGTGTCCGCGTCCATGCCCACGCCGGTGTCGGACACCGCAATGCGCACGAAGGCGCCCGGCGCCATATCGTCGATCAGGCCGACGTCGCCGGCTTCCAGCTCGATGTTGCGGGTCGAGATGCTGATGACGCCGCCGTCGGGCATGGCGTCGCGCGCGTTGGTGATCAGGTTCAGGACCGCCGCCTGCAGCTCGGCGGCGTCGACGCAGACCGGGTGCACCGTGCTGTCGAGTTCGAGCTCGAGTTTCACGTGCGCGCCGGTGGTGCGCGCCGCAAGGCCGCCGAGTTCTGTCAGGATCGCGTTGGGGTTCAAGACCTCGGGCTTCAACTGCTGTTTGCGCGCGAAGCTCAGCATGCGCTTGATCAGTTCCGCGCCGCGCTGCGCCGCCTTGCCCGCGTTGTCGGCCAGGCGCGCGACCCCGCCCTTGTCGTCGGGCTTACGTCGGATGATGTCGAGGCTGGTGATGATGGCGGTGAGCAGGTTGTTGAAGTCGTGCGCGACGCCGCCGGTCAACTGCACCAGGGCTTCCAGCCGCTGCACGCGGCCCAGTTCCTCGCGCGAGCGGATCAGCTCGTCGTTGGCGTGTTCCGACACCTGCAGGGCGTCGGCGAGCCGGCCATAGAGCTTGTTCTGTTCGGACAGCAGGGCGCCCAGCACGAAGCTCGAGGCCAGCAGGCCGTAGATGCGGCCCGCGTACCAGCCGAGGTCGTAGCGGTGACCGCCCAGCGCGTCGCTGAGCCCGATGTCCAAGAACCAGGCGCAGAGCACGACGATGACCCAGAAGTCGAGCACCGACGCCATTCGCCGCCGCCACATGGAGGCGAGCGCAATGAGGTCGATGGTGAACAGGCCGAGCAGTACTGCGGTGGAATAGGCGCGCCGGCCGTTGGCCACCGTAATCGGCGGCAGCAGGCTCCCCGCGCGGCTCGCGGAGAACACCGCCACCGCAGTCAGCACGCAGACGGCGAGAATGGCGATGGCGGCGGCGCGTTTGCGCCACAGCCGTCCCGGATGGGCGGTCATGCGCGGGCCGGAGAAGACGGCGTAGGCGACGACGAACAGCGGGAAGAGCCCTCGCCAGAACACGTAGAGCCAGGCCGTGGCCTGGGTCGACGGCGCGCCCGACGGACTGACACTGGGGAAGCCGAGCGTGAGGGTGAGCGCCATCAGGCTGCAGAACAGATAGCCGGAGGCCAGCACCAGCAGACCCGCGGTGCGCATGCGGAAGAACTGACCGAACAGCAGGAGCGCCGTGATCAGGTCAGTCATGCACAGCGCCGCGCCGCACGCGGTCGCGAAGGTGGTCAGCGGCGGCAGGTCGACTTCGGCGAAGGGCGCGATCAGCAGCAGGCACAGGAACGAGACCGCCACCGTGGTGATGGCCACGATCCGCTTCTCGCCCACGGTCGGCGCGGCCGCCAACCCGGCGCCGAGTTCGCCGCGAACTTCTGTCTCGTTCATACCTGCAAGCCCCGGCTGCACTGAAGGACCAAGAGTAACCTTGGTTTTCGAGTGAAACAACGGAGGCCCGCCGCACGGCTGGCTAAACCACGCGCCATAAGGGCGGCTGCTAGGCTCCGACGAACTGCGTCACCTCATTAACCAGCCAAGGGCCTCTGGCGTATTGATCGAGGCTTGGCGACCCGGCGAGCCGGCGCTTCCCCTCAAGGGGGAACCATCGCCGCCCGCTCAGGTTGGGACCGCGAACGACGGAGAGGCCCGATGACCCAACATTCCTTGAACGACGACGAGGTCCGCGACCGGCTCTGGCGCGAGATCAAGGACGCCCGCTACGGCATGCTGGGCGTGGTGGGCTCCCACGAGCACTTCCAGCCGATGACCGCCTTCCTCCAGCGCGAGGATGCGGTCTTGTGGTTCTTCACTCGCAAGGACACCGACATCGCGCGCACGTCGCAGGACGCGCGCACCGAGGCGATGTTCATCGTCCAGTCGAAGGATCAGGAATTCCAGGCCTGCATCGGCGGGCGGCTGGTGCAGGACGGCAGTCGCGAGGTGGTCGACCGGTATTGGAATCCCATGGTGGCGGCCTGGTTTCCAGACGGGAAGGACGACCCCTATCTGACTATGCTGAAGCTGGAGTGCCGCAGCGCCGCGGTGTGGCTCGCCGAGGCGGGTCGCGCGAAATATACCCTGGAGGTCGCCAGGGCCAATGTCACCGGCGAGACGCCGAACGTCGGCGAACATCGCGAAGTGCCGCTGGGCGGCGGGGGCGCGAGGGCCTGAGTTCCGCCTAGTCGCGAGAGGGAAGCTCGCCGCGGCTGATGGCGATGCCGAGCTGCCGGCTCTCGCCGATCAGCTCCGCCTTGGCGACGAACAGCCGCGCCGCCTCCGGCGAACAGACTTCGTCCGCGGTCTCGTGGAAGAGATCGAGCCAGCGTTGGAAGTGTTCGGGCGCGATGCCCGGGATCGCCGCGTGCATCGGCATCGGACGGCCGTGGTAGCGTCCCGTCATCAGCATAACCGACGACCAGAAATCGCACATCCGTTCGAGGTGGGGCGCCCATTCGATAATCTTGGCCTCGAACACCGGCGCAAGCATCGGGTCGCCGCGCACCCTGGCGTAGAAGGCGTGGACCTGGGTGCGGATCACCGCCTCGTCGATCCCGACCTCGACCCCGGGACCGACGCGCGGGGGTGCGGATCGCGGCGGATCGAAACTCACGGGGTCAACCGGGCCAAGAGGTCTTGCGCGAACTGGGTCAGGGTGTCGTCGCGCGCGCCCATGATCACGATGCGATCGCCGGGCCGCGCGAGATCGATCAAGGCGTCGCCGGCAGCGGGACGATCCACGAACGCACGCGCCTCGCGCCCGCGTCCACACAAGGCGGCGGCGATGTCGTCGCTGGTGACCGAACGATCGGTGGTGCCGCCGTAATAGACCGGCTGCGGCATCAGCAGGACGTCGCCCTCGCCCAAATCGCGCGCGAAACCGTCGACGAAGGCGTCCTTCATGGTGCGTAGCGGTCCATAGCCGTGAGGCTGGAACATCAGCAGCAGGCGCCCGGGAAAGGCGTGCAGGGTCTCCAAAGTCGCGTGGATCTTGTCGGGGTTGTGCGCGAAATCGTCGATGACGGTCACGCCGCCGGCGGTCCCGACCACCTCGAGCCGGCGGCGCACGCCGCTGAACCCGTCCAGCGCCCGGGCCGCTTCGTCGAGCGTCAGGCCCGCGGCGATCGCGGCGCCGAGCGCGGCCAGCGCATTGGCGACGTTATGGCGACCCGGCGTGTGAAGTCTGATGCGCGCGCGGGCGCCGGTCGCGCGCTCGTGCGCCTCGAACGCGATGCCGTCCGGGGCGGGGGCGATGTGCGCGGCGGACAGATCCGCCTCGGCGTTGACCAGACTGTAGCCGATGACCGACGATTCATTGGCCTCGCGGATGCGCGCATGCGCGATGATCACGGTCTCGTCGTCGTCGAGGTTCAAAATCGCGCGTCGGGATTTGCGCACGAAGTCGCCAAATAAGGCCCGCAGCTCCTCCAGCGACTTGTGATCGAGCGAGACGTTGTTCAGCACCGCGATGGTCGGGCGATAGCGCGCGATGGAGCCGTCACTTTCGTCCACCTCGGCCACGAACGTGTCGCCCTCGCCCACCAGCGCGCTGGCGAACGGAACGTCGGGCGTGGTGAAGTCCTTCATCACCGCACCGTTCATCACTGTGGGATCGCGCCCCGCGCGCGACAGGATGCGTCCGATCATGCCGGTGGTGGTCGACTTGCCGCTGGTGCCGCCGACGCCGATGGAGACCGGCGCGGCGTTGAACAGTTGCGCCAACAGCTCCGCGCGGGTCATCACGCGCGCGCCGAGCCGGCGCGCCGCCACCACGTCGGGCACGGTGTCCTCGACCGCTGTGGAGATCACCAGCACCTGTTCGGCGCGGGTTAGGCCCGACCCGTCCTGGGGGAACAGCGATACTCCCCGCGCGCGCAGAAACTCGAACTTGTCGTTGGTGCGCCCCTGGTCGAGCGCCCGGTCGGAACCGGACACCTCCACGCCCCTGGCGCGCAGGATCAGGGCCAGGGGCAGCATGCCCGAGCCGCCGACGCCCGCGAAGAAATAGGGTACGCCCGTGTCCATAGCGGGTCGCTATAGGCCCGTCCGTCGTAAGGCAAGCGCGACGAATGGCGCTCCCGCCCAGCGCGCTCTATGAAGGCCGCTAAGCGTGGAGACAGGACGGATGCGGATCGGAGTCGTGGCGCCGGCGGGGCGGGTCGAGCCCTCCCTTGCGGATCGCACCCAGGCCCTGGCCGAGGCGATGTTTCCGGGACGCGCGCCGGAAGTCTGGTTCCACCCGCAGTGTTTCCTTTCGAGCGGCCATTTCGCGGGCCACGACGCGGCCCGCGCCGCGGCCTTCCTGGAGGTCGCCAACGATCCGGGGTTCGACGCCCTGTGGTGTGCGCGCGGCGGCTACGGCTCCAACCGCTCGGCGGCGGCGATCCTGGAAGGCGTCAAACCGGCCGCGCGCGACAAGGCCTATCTCGGCTACAGCGACATCGGCTTCCTATTGGCGGGCCTGTACCGCGCGGGTTTCGAACGCCTCGCGCACGGACCGGTGCCGCGCGATCTCGACCGCCCGGGCGGCGAGGCGGCGGCGGCGCGCGCATTGCGCTGGCTGGTGGACGGCGCCGAGGACACGCTCGAACCCTCGCTCGCAAAGGACGCGCGGCCCGCGGCGGCGTTCAATCTCTGCGTCCTCAGTCATCTCGTCGGCACGCCGCTGGAGCCGGATCTCAGCGGCCACGTGCTGATGGTCGAAGACACCAGCGAACATCAGTACCGCGTCGACCGCTCGCTGTTCCACGTCACTTCGCAATCCTCGATCCGCAAGCTCGCTGGGCTGCGCCTGGGCCGCATCAACGACACGCCGCCGAACGACCCGGACTTCGCCATGAGCGACGAGGCGATTGCGCGTCACTGGTGCGCGGTCAGCGGCATCGACTATCTCGGCCGCGCCGACATCGGCCACGACATCGACAACAAGATCGTGCCGTTCGGCCGGCGTTAGGGCGCCTTCAGGTCCCAAGCGTCAAACCTGCGGACAATGGCAGGGTCGCGTCGTTGCGCAGCGGAGATGTCGGCATGCCCGCCCTGGGGGTCGCCCAAATGCAGTTTGGCGAGCCCGCGCAAATACAGAGCGGAGGCGAGGCGAGGATTGACTTTCAACGCAGCGTCCGCGTCCGCCTGCACATCGTTCCAGCGGCCTTCGCGCGCATTCAGCAGGGCGCGTGAATCCAGTTCTTCCCAATCGTGCTTGGAGAGTTCGACGGCGCGGTCGCACAGCGCTTCCGCGCGCTTCAGATCGACATTGGCGACGGCGCGTTGATAGCATCCATCGTTGTACGCGCCGGCAAACTTTGGGCTGAGATTCACGTCGGCGTCGAGGTCGACCAGCGCTGCGGCGGTGTCGCCCTTCTCGAACTCGAGAATCGCGCGGCCGGCGTAAGCCTGGCCGGTGGCGTGGCTGTAGCTGTCGTCGGGACCAGCGCGCCGCGCGGCGGCGATGGCGGCGTTAAACTCGGCCAGCGCCTGAACCTTGTCGCCGCGTTGGAGGTAGAGATGGCCCAGGGCGTTGTGCGTGACCGGGTCGCGGTCGGTGATCGAAATCGCGTGCTTCAACGTTTCCTCGCCGCGCGACGTATCGCCCGAATTCAAATAGGCGACGGCGAGGTTCACCCAGCCGATCTCGTAGTCGGGCCGCAGCCGCGTGGATTCCTTGAGGTCGGCGATGGCGCGCCCGTAGTCTCGCCGCCCGACCAAGTCCGAGCCGCGTTCGCCCAAGAAACCGAAGAACCGGCTGTCGGTCTTGGCCGCGTCGAAATCGGCGACGGCCCGGGGGCCATCGCCGGCCATGTCGTAACCCTCGGCGCGTCGCACCAGGAGATTCAGACGCAGGATCGCGCTCGGGCGATTGTTCAACGCGACGGTGCACGCGGCGATAATCTCCTGCGCGGCGGGCGCGGGCGTGCGATCGTCGAGACAGGCGTAGGGCGCCAATGGCTTTTGTTCAGGTTCGGCGGCGGCCGCCGCGACCGACGCGGCCATCGCCACGACAACAGACATCCACACGCGCATATTGCGCCCTCACGCACAGCCCGGTCTGCACGCTAGGGTATAGGATCGACGCCGTCAAAACCGAGAAGACGTATCAGGGCTTTGGGCGTGCGCGAACCGCGGGGCGCGCGGGCGCGACCGGAGTGGGTTCGGCGGCCTGTTCCCCGAGCTCGGCGTCGTCCTCGCCGTAACTGCCCATGATCACCGGACGGCCCTCGCGAATGGCGGTCTCGAGCATGGCCAGCGCGTCGCGCACGATGGCGGGGCGGCGCTTGGGCGGCGGGGCCTTGGCGCCGGTTACCCAGCGGTTCACCGTCGAGGCGCGAAAGCCGCGGTGCTCGGCGAAGTCCTTCTGGGAAAGGCCGCTCTGCATCACCAGCCAGAGCGCGTGGACGAAGTTATCGCGGTCTTCCAGATCGTAGTGGCGCACCGCGTTGTGCAGCTCGTCGACGTGCTTGCGATAGAGGACCCGGAAGGGAGCGCCGACTGCGTCCGGCGCCGCATCGTCGCCGCTGTTTTCGCCCCTGTGCCCCCCTGGAACCGGGGCGCCGCGTTTGTCGGCCATGATCCTCGTCCTCTACTCCTCGTCCTCTGGGGGGACCGCCGGAGACCCGGCGGCCGTGAGAGCAATTAGTTGCCCCCCAACGACCTTATCTGCTAGGCGTTCATAAAAGCACACGAAGCGTTATAAGCGGCATAAATGCCACATATACGGTAGAACGCAAGCGAATTTCCGCATGTCTTGAATTATTCTTACAGCCACGCTATTCAGCCTGTGCGCGCGCGGGTGACCTTCCCCAACCGCGTCGCCCGCGCGCTCCGTACACAAAGGAGCTCGTTGCATGCTGACAATCGTATCGAACGACCACCCCGACCCGCGAACGGTCTGGATCGGTCGCGCGACCGCGGGTGACCTCGGTCGAAGTCTGGAATTATTCGCTGAACAGGCGGGCGAATTCGCCCGCGACTTCGGGGACGACGAGATCGATCCCCTGCGCACCTACGACTTTGTCTCCTTCGCCCGCGACGGTCGCATGGCGGTGATGTTGAGCGCGCCCAGGCTCGATCCCGCCTGTCTTCTCGGCGTCGCCCTGGCGAGAGCCAGCGAGGAGGTCGAGGGGTTGAGCGAGATCTGCTCGGTGGTGGTGCATCCGCGCTTTCGCCGCGCGGGCCTGGGCTCGAGCCTGGTGCTGGCGCTGGCGGTGCAGGAATGCGCCGAGGTCGAAGAGTTTGTCGGGGTGTTCAGCGCGGTGCTCGAACACAACGATCCGTTCCGACTGGCGCTTCGCACCGTGGGCGCACCCTGGCAGTCGCGCGAGCGGTTCGTCGACGATCACCCGGTTGTGGCCGAAGCCGCCGATACGGTTCAGTGCCACTGGCGTGCGGACAACCCGGTCTTCTCCATGTTCTGTCCGTCGATGTACGAGGCCGGCGCCCGGATGCTGGTCGGCGCGCACGCGGAGGAGGGCCATTCGCTCAAACAGGAGATGCGGCTGCGGACGGGTCCGGGTTTCTACGCCGATGACCCGGGCTTCTGGGATCAGGTGCAGTTGATCGCGCGCGGCTGGATGCCCCGCAAATCCGGATCGCCGAGGCGACTGTCCGCCTGAGGCGGCCCATCACCGGGGACAATCCCCAGGCGAGGCGCGGCGACGCGCCTTTTTTATTGCCTGCACCGGGCTGATATCTGGCCTGACATTGACTTACGCCCCAGAGCAACTTATATGCCTAATACATAATAAACGCTTTCAGGGGGCGACCATGTCCTCGCATTCCATTCCGACCAAACCCTACGGAGCGCCGACCGCCAGCCTTCTCAAAGTCCTTCTCGCGCCCCAGGCCGCGTCACCCGCGCCTCCGGGCGGTCCCGCCGACCGCGATCTCCTTGCCCGCGCCGCGGAGGGCTACGATCCCGCCGCCGCCGACGCCCAAGCCGAGGCGCTCTGCGCCGACGCGAACCGCAAGCTGATCAATCCCCTCCTCAAACTCTTGCGCGCCTACCGCCTGGCGGTGGCGCTCGTCCTCGCGCCGACGGCGGTCGCCGCGCTCGCGTGCGCCTTGCCGCTCGATGCCGATGACGAAAAGGCGGCGGCGGGACTCGCGCTGGCGACCACGCTCGCGCCGATCGCGGCCTATCTCATCGTGCGGCTGAACTTCCTCGCCATTCACGAGGCCGACTACGAGCGCGAGCTGCTGTTCAAGCTCGACCTGGGCGCCGAACGGCGCACCTCGGCGGCGGAGTTCATGACCCTCGATCCCGACGCATGCCGGCGCGGGCTGCAGGACTTCGCCGGGCGCACGCGTGCGCTGATCGCGCTCACCCGCCGGCTCGACAAGAGTTCGGCGCTGCTGGCAAAGGACGTGCGCTATCTTTATCGCGCGGTGATCGCGCTCGCGGCGCTGCTCGCAATCGGCGCCATGGCCATGCTCGGCTGGCGCGCCGCCCACCACGGCGACTGGACCGCGATCGGCGAAGCGATGGGCGCGTTTGGCGCGGTGGGTCTGGTTCTGACCCTGGTTTTATGGAGCGCGCGCAAGCACATCGCCGAACTTCTGCATCTGCTGGCCCCGCCCTCGGATTCGGGCGACGCCTTTGTCGTGATCTGCGCGCGAATTCTGGGCCTGCTCGGCGAAGTCATCTCGCAGAACGAATTCCTGCGGCGCAGCTGAAGGCGAGTGACGGACGCGAACGCCGCGTCCGTCACTTATTTCCGCTTCACGCGGTCGCCGGTATGCCGAGCGGCGTCGATTCGAAGATCGCCTTTTCCTCATCGGTCATCTCGGCCGGCACGTGTTCGAACAGGGGTGTCGACAGGTAACGCTCGCCGGTATCGGGCAGCATGATCAGGATGTTCGCGCCGTCGGGCGCTTCCGCAGCGACGCGCAGGCCGGCGGCGAAGGTCGCGCCGGAGCTGATGCCGACGAAGATGCCTTCATGTGTTGCGAGGTCGCGCGCGCAGGTCATCGCTTCCGGACCCGAGATCTTCACCACCTGGTCAATCGCCTTGCGATCGAGCGACTCCTGGGTGACCTCGGGAATGAAGTCCGGCGTCCAGCCCTGGATCGGGTGCGGCTGCCACGCCGGGTGCGTCTTGGATGGCGTGCCGTCCGCGTTTCGCTGCTGAGGTTCGCCGGAGGACAGAAGCGCGGCGGTCTCCGGCTCGCACACGACGACCTTGGTGGCGGGGCTCTCGCGATCGAGCACGCGGGTGACCCCGGTCAAGGTGCCTCCGGTGCCGTAGCCAGTGACCCAGTAGTCGAGCTTGATGTCCTTAAAGTCATCGACGATCTCGCGACCGGTCGTACGCTCGTGGAAGTCGGGGTTGGCGGGGTTCTCGAACTGGCGCGCCCAGAACCAGCCGTGCTTCTCGACCAGCTCGCGAACCTTGTCGACCATTCCCAGCGCCCGCAGCGGCGCGGGCGTCAGCACCACCTTGGCGCCGAGGAACCGCATCAACCGGCGCCGCTCCACCGAGAAGCTCTCGGCCATGACCGAGACGAACGGATAGCCGCGCTCGGCGCAGACCATGGCCAAGCCGATGCCGGTATTGCCGCTGGTGGCTTCGATGACGGTCTGGCCGGGTTTCAGCTCGCCGGACTTCTCGGCCGCCTCGATGATGCCGAGCGCCAGTCGGTCCTTCACCGAACCCAGCGGGTTGAACGCCTCGACCTTGACCCAGAGATTCACATTTTTAGGGCCCAGGCGGTTGATCTTGACCACGGGGGTGCGCCCGACGGTTTCGGTGATGCGGTTATAGCGGGTCATAGGAGGTCCTTCGGGCTGAGACGTTGAGCACGCTTGGGGACTGGACCGCTCCAATACGCCCGGGAACTCTGGATGGCGAGCGCCGGTTGTCGCGCGGGGGCAACCCCATGTCTCGCAGTGTCAGGATATCTCGTCGTGTCAGGGACGATCCGCGTGGAAGACGCGCAACCCCACGTCCGGCCTCCAAGCAAATCGGTCGCCAGCAAAGTTCCCGCCAAGCCCGACCCCGTCGCGGGCTTTGGCCCGCCGGCGTCCGCCTCGCCGGTGTGGGAGCTTACACAAGCCGATCCGAAATCGGAGGCCGAGGTCTGCCGCAGTCGCGCCGAAGCGGCGCGCAGCCTCGCCCAGAAGGCGATGGATCCTGTCGCGCGCGAGGCGCTCGAGGTGGTTGCGGCGAATTGGGACCGTCTGGGCGACCACCTGGCGGAGCGGCCGCACAGGCGACGGCGCATCGCGGAGTCCTCGCGCAAGGCCGAGGCGCGGCGCGCCGCGCTCGGGATCGAGGGCTAGCTATCGCCGATCAGGCCGCGACCGCGGCCAGGGATGCACGGTTGAGTTCGATATAGAAGCGCGCGCCGCCCATCGGGCCGTCGTCGACGCCGATCGTCCCGTTCTGCAGCTGCATCAGCTCGCGCGCGACGGCGAGGCCGAGGCCTGAGCCTTCCACGTCGGTCTTCTCCGCGCCCAGTCGCTCGAACGGACGGAACAGCGCCTCGCGCAGAACCTGGGGCACGCCCGGGCCGTTGTCGCAGACTTCGATGCGCACACGGTCGCCGATGACGCGAGCGCCGATCTCGATGCGCGGCGGACGACCGCCGTACTTGGCGGCGTTGACCATCAGATTGATCAGCACCTGTTTCAGACGCTGCGGATCGGCGCTGACCAGCAGTCGACCGGACCAGTCGCCGGTCAGTTCGATGCGCGGCGCGTATTCGCGCGTGCGGAAACGGGCGCCGGCGATCGCCTGGTACATGGCGTCGGTGATTTCGACATCGGCAAGGGACACGTTCATGCGGCCCGATTGCACGGCGGCGGCGTCGAGCAGGTCCGAAGCCAGCGCTTGCATGTCGGCGGCGCAGTCGGTGATCTGACTCATGCCTTCTTTCTGCGCGTCGGTCAGGTCGCCCATGGCGCCGTTCTTCATCAGTTCGGCAAGGCCCATCACGCCCGACAGCGGTGAGCGAATTTCGTGGCTGACGTGGGCGAGCAGCTTGGCGCGCACGTCGCTGCGCCGCTCGGCTTCTCGGCGCAGGCTGTGGGCGGTCTTCGCGTAGCCGTCGAGCTTCGCCAGCGCCATGGCCAGCGGATGCACGGTCAGGATCTGCGCCGCGAGAAACAGCTGCAGGCCCAGGACGCGCATGCTGATATCGGGCTCCGCGTGCACGATCGGGCCGTAGCCCAAGGCGGTCGAGAAACTGCCGATCACCGCGATCTGCGCCACCGCAAGGGCGCCGCCGGGCGCGCGACCGGTCCATACCGCCAGGATCACCATCGGCGACAGGGCGAAGATCAGCGGATGATGCGCGACGAAGAACAGGGCGAGCGAAGCTGTGAGCACCAGCAGTTGAGCGCCGATGGCCGGCGCCAGAGCGCGCGAACGCAGGGCCGCGAAGGGCTTGTCGAGGCTGATGCTGAGGAAGACCGGTGCGAACACCGCCATGCCCACCGCGTCGCTGACGAACCATTGCAGGGCGCCGGCGGTGAAACCGCTCGGGCGGGCCATAATCGCGGTGGTAAGGCCGGCGAAGATCGAAGAGATCAAAGGCGCCGCGAGCACGCAGGACACGACCAGTTCGAAGAGGGACTTGCCGTCGTTGATCGGCAACTTCAGTCCGCGCAGCAGCCAGGCCGCGGCCACCACCTCGACGGTGTTGGCGACGCTGAATCCGATCGCAGCCAACGGTGAGCCGCGCAGCATCAAGCTCGTTCCGGCTAGGGCGACGAAGCCTGCCGCGGTCGCCAGCGCGCGCTCCTGCCGCGTGTGGAAGGCGCGCAGCAGGAAGGCCAGCATCAAGGCGTTGGCCGGCCAGAACGACACGATCACCGCGGACTTGGCGAAGAACACCAGGCTTATGGCGACCAGCGCCGCCGTCGCGGCGAACATGGCCGCAAGCCGGATCAGGAAATGCTGACGCATCAAGAGCGGACTCCCCCACGCGAACTGAGCTTTGCCGTAAAACACTAGTCCCCGACCTGTGTGCGGGGGGTTAACCGCGGCGCTGCCGAACGTCGCGGTGGTTGCCGGACGAGGAACGAATCCGCGCCTGTCGGGCGCGGCGCCGCGCGCGGGGTGGTTAGCAAAAGACTAAAGCCGGCCCGGCCCGGGCGCGACCATCGGTCGTCTTCGCAAGGAGGCCTGCGAGTTGCACCATGGCGCCGTTCTATCCGGCCTCGCGGCCGGCGACGGGGGCTAAGTGAACACCTACAGTTTCTACCTGGTCGCGGCGGACGGCGCGCGTGCGCGCGAGCCGATCGAGATCCAACAATGCCCGACCGACGCGGAAGCTCTGGCCGCCGGTTGCCGCGCGCTCAGGCGCGCGCCCGAGAGCGGCGCGGTCGAGATCTGGCGCGAGGCCCAGCGACTGATGCGCATCGGCGGCGCGGCGTCGGATCGGACTCCGGGGCAGGTGGAATATCTGGGACGTTGGGACCGCGCCTGGGGGCGCTGAGCGCGCGATTAGCCGGCGCAGGCGTCGGAGAGCCCGGTCTCATCACTGAACGGCCAGGCGAGGTCGGCCGGCCGCGGTACGCGGCGACCATCCTGGTGGATTTCGACATTGCGCGAGCCGGTCCTGACCCGCAAAAGCCGTGGCGCGTGCTCCCACGCTGCACGATCGTCCTCGCACTCGGCCAGGTCGAACGAGACGATAACCTGACGGTCATCCAGGAAATAGATCGTGTAGGTGGCCATGGACCTTCCCGGCGACGCCCCGCGCGTTTCACGCGCCTCATCGCCTTTATAGGCTTTTTATGCGGACATGAAAACGATCATCGACCCAAAATGGGGCCGGTTTTCCAATGTTGCTTGAAACAGGAGGTCCATTCCGTCGGGTAAGCCACATATCGGCGTCGGTTTATTTGTTTACTTAAGTTCTATTCTTGGCCCACTTCGCAGTGAAGCCCCTTCGTGCAACGAATGAGTAGGTCGCGCATTATACGGTCTTGACGGTCTTCGATGACGACCTAAATGCTTTGCGAGATCGAGGAGGGCTCTAGTCATGTCGGATCTGTCCCGACCCGAACGCCTGCAGATCATGCTGACGGCCGAGGAGCTGTCGGCCCTGGACGATTGGCGCTTCAAAAAGCGCATGCCGAGCCGCGCCGCCGCGGTCCGTGAGCTGTTACGCGCGGGCCTTGCCGCTGATGGCGTCCTGACGGCGGGGCACGGCAGGAAATCGGCCGACTACGGGGTGATCAAGCGCGCCAGCGACCAGTTGGACGGCGCCTAGCCCCCAAACCCGTCCCCATCGACGATCCGACATTCGGGCGGGCATGCAAACTGGGCCCCCGGAGCGCGACCCGGCTATGCTATGGTGAACGGCGTCAGGGGGAATGGCGATGGAGCGGATCGCGAAGAAGGGGCTGATTCTGGCGGCGTGCCTGGTGCTCGGCGCCTGCTGGACGTCGCAGAAGCTGCTGTTGGACGAGAGCCGGGGCCAAGCCGTCCTCCGCGACGGCGTCTACCAGAGCGATGGGCCCGACAAGACCCGCGTCGTTTCTAAAGGACACGGCTGGTACGTGATCAGCGACGGGTCCGAGACGCCGGACAAGGCGAAGGAAGGCTCCATGCCGCTGTTCGTCGCCCGCGCGCCCGCCTCAGCGGGACCGAACGCCTATCTGTTCGCCGCCGGCGCCCACGAGTGCCTCGACGATACCAAGACTTGCGAGAACTGGACCTACGGTCTCATCGCCATCGACAAGGGCGTCATCCGCGTCGCCTTCCCCGACTGCGCCAAGACCGGCGATCTTGCGCGGAAATGGGAAGCGACGGTGAAGGGTTCCGCCACCAGCGAGTGCGTGTTCACCGGCGCCGACGCCGTCAACGGCGCGCTGGCGGAGTATGCGCATCAGCCGGGCGCTTTCGAACACACTTACAAGCGCCAGTAGCCGGGCGCCCATTACCTAGGCGTCAGTAACCGCGTCCAATCCGGAGGCGCCGCGCGATCGTCGCGGACGTCACAGCGCGAAGGAACAACGGCGATGACTGTGACGACTCTTCGGTTTGCATCGGGCCTGTGGCTCGTGTCGGGCGCCGCGATGCTTTCGCTGGCGGGCTGCGGCAAGGCTGCGCCCTCGCAACCGGGCATTAGGTCGAAAGCCGAGGCCACGGCGGCGCCGAACGCTTGCGGCGTGCTCACCGAAACCGTCGCCAAGAAATATCTGGGCGCCGCTGCGGTGCTGAAACAGGATGCCCACCCCAATCCCCGCGTATCGCTGTGCCAGTATGCCAGTGATCGCGGCGCCATCAGCGTCCTCTCCGGACCCTGGGAGATGGTCGACAGCAAGACCGGCCAGGACACGCCGGTCGCCGGGCTTGGCGATGAGGCGCACCTGGGGCCGATCGGGCTGTTCGTGCGCAAGGGCGATCACGGCCTCAGCATCGACGTAATAACCGCCAGCGGCGAGTTCTGGGGCAAGGCGGCCGACGACGTGACCGCGCGCAACCACGCGGCCGAACAGAAGGTCGCGCCGGACCTCATCGCCAACGACTAGATTCTGCGCTCGACGGCGCTTTACAGCCCCGCGCCCGACCGCCTAGGGTCGTCGCCCATGCCGCCCGAAAAAACAAAGGTCAAGGTCAAGACGCGCGTCCGCAACCGCACGCCGCGCGAGCATGAGACCTTTATCCCGATCGCCTCGCCGACCCTGATCCTGTTCCTGGTCGTGGGCGTGCTCGCCGCTCTGGGCCTGATCTATTTGATCCTTAAAGTCCTGACTCAAATGGGCGGCGTGCCCGACGCGGTCTGAGGCGGCCGGGGGCGGGATGAAGCGAACCCTGATCGGCGGAATCGGCGTCCTGGCCTCGCCGGGCCTGCTCGCCCTGCAGCGCGGACGCGAGGCGGGGATCGTGCTGCTCTATCACCGCGTCTCCGACACGCCCGACGCGGCCTATCCGCCCCTGTCGCCCAGAACCTTCCGTCGCCACGCCGAAATCCTGAAGGCGCGCTACGACGTTGTCCCACTGAGCGAAATGGTCGAGCGGGTGAAGACCGGGCGAAGCGTCAAAGGGTGCTGCGCCATCACCTTCGACGACGGCTATCGCGACTTCTTCGAACACGCCTGGCCGGTGATCGAGGCCCTGGCCTTGCCGGTGACCCATTTCCTGGTGGCCGATTGCGTGCGCACCGGCAAGCCGGTCTGGCACCTGCGCGTGTTGCGATTGGCGCAACAAACGGCGCCGAGCGATCCGACCGCCGAATCCCGGCGCCTGTTCGAGCAACTGACGCCCCTCTCCGCCGATGATCGCTACGCCTGGCTGGACGAAGCCGAGGCAGGGGGGGACGAAGGCGCTCCAGCGATGCTCAATGCCGACGACCTCAAGCGCGTGTCGCCCAAGCTGGTGGAATGGGGCTCGCACACCCTGTCGCATCCGGACCTGACGGTGCTTGGCGAGGCGGAGGCGAGGCGCGAACTCGAGACGTCGCGGACAACAATCGAGGCGATGAGCGGGCGGCGCGTGCGTTACCTGTCCTATCCGAACGGCGGCTATAATCCTGCGACAACCGCGCTCGCTGCGGCGTGCGGCTATACGGCGGCTTTTGCGGTGGACCAGCGCGAGCTGCGCGCGGGCGAGAACGCCTTCGCCCTGCCCCGGATCGACGTGAGTAGTTTGCCGCCGTCCATGCTGCTGCCGGAGACGACCGGCGCGGTCGAACAGCTGCGCCGCCGTTTGCGCGGGACGGATGCGCGGTGAAGGTCGTCCTGCTCACCAGCGATGCCCCGGGTCAACGCGCGCTCGCCGCGCGACTGGCGTCGATCCCGAACGTCGAGCTCGCCGGCGTCGTGGTGCAGGCGATCGCACCCACCCACGGGTGGCGGCTGCTGCGCACCAATCCTGCCCGTTTCGCCGACAAGGCGGCGGGGCGACTTCTCCACGGCGCGGCGACCGCCAAGATCGCCCGCGAAGCCGTGCGACGTTTCGATCCGGTGCAGCCATGGCCGGCTCGGGCCACGCCGGTCACCGACATCAACAGCGCCGCGACCGTCGACGTCCTGCGCGCCCTGGCGCCGGACCTGATCTGTGTGTCGGGCACGCGCATGATCAAGGCGCCGGTGTTCGACACCCGTCCGCCGCGCGGCCTGCTGAATCTGCACACCGGAATTTCGCCCTTCTATCGGGGCGGTCCGAACTGCACCCTCTGGTGCCTTTCCAACGCCGAGCCGCAGTTTGTCGGCGCCACGATCCACGAACTCGACCCCGGCATCGACAGCGGCCGTCTCATCCTCACCGAACAGACCCCCATCGACGCGAACGATCGCGCCGCCGATCTGGTGTGGAAGACGGTCGAGCACGGCATAGCGATGTACGCGCGCGTCGTCGGCGCCCTTGCGGCCGGACAGGCTGTGCAGACTGCCGGTCAGGACGATCTCGGCAAAGGGCGCACCTATTTCACGCGTGAGTGGGGCGCGGGCGAGCTGGGGCGCGCGCTGCAATTTGTGCGCAGCGGCGGCGTGAAGCGCTGGGTCGAGGCGGGACGGCCGGGCGCGGTCAAACTCTACGACGGCCTGACGCGCTAAATCTCCGCCGCCTTGACGATCAGCCGGTCTTGCGCTGGTCCTGCTGGCCGGCGTCGAGGTAGCGTAGATGCGCGCTGGCGGTGGCGACTGTAACGCCAAGCAGCGCCGCGGTGACTGTGCTGATGGCCTCGCTTGCGCTGAGGATCTCGTAGGAGACCTCGACCTTGCAGAGGCGCGTCCCGAAAGCGGTTCGGATCGGCGCGCGGGTGATCCAATAGAAACCGATCGGCGTGATGCGGCCGCGCGCGTCCTCGCCGCTCATCAGGTCGCGGGCGAAGATCTGATCGCCGGTGTCGGGCTTGATCTTCCAGGCGTGGGTGTTGGTCAGGCCGCTGGCGAACGCGACCACATAGTCGATGACCGCAGAGCCGTCCTCATCGATCCGGCCGCCGCCCGAAACCTCGTACTTGTCGCGCTGGATGCCGAAGGCGTCGCAGGTCACGCCCGATCCGCGCCAGGGCGGAAACAGGAAGGTCTCGGGCCGGTTCCAGCCCGGCGCCTTTGCGATGCTGGCCATGACGGCCCCCAGTCATTCAGATCCCGGTCTTCAGACGTCATTCTTCAGACCGGGACGCAGGGTGTGACCCCGCAGATTAAGACCCTCTTAAGAATCTCGGTCGCTGGCAGCTTTGCGATGGCCCCTTCGACGCCGCGTTCGAATCCGGAACTGCGGCGTTCGCAGCATGACCCGGGGACATTACCGCTAAACGAGTTAGCAATCACGACCTGCCATAGAGGCGGGCCGAGCATTCGCGGTCGAGGGAACATGGGTTTCAAGGCGATTGGGCCCGCCGCGCTCGCCGCGGTTCTGACGTTTCCGCTTGCCGCGCGCGCCGACGATGCGCCGGAGCGACAGCCGCTGGGCGACGCTTGGTGGACTGGGCCGCTGCTCGCCAACACCGCCGCGACCCTGCCGCAGGGGCATTTCGCGGGTGAGACCTATGTGTTCGACGGGGCAACGACCGGACGCTACGATCTGAACGGCCGCTGGCGGGGAATGGCGCATAGCGACGACTACGGCACCCAAACCTTCCTGACCTACGGCGTGACCGACCGCTTCACCGCGGCGGTGATCCCGCGCTTCTCCTACGACCGCGTCGGGCGCGGTCAGAGCAGCGCCGAGGTCGGCTTCGGCGATGTCACCCTGATGGGTGAATACAAGCTGCATCAGTTCCATGAAGGGAGCTGGGTTCCGACGTCCTCCATCGCGGTGGCGGAGACCGTTCCGACCGGACGCTACGACCGACTCGATCGCCCGGCCGACGGCTTCGGCGGCGGCGCCTATACGACGCAGGTGTCCTGGTACAACCAGACCTATTTTTGGACGCCGAGGGGGCGCATCCTGCGCGCGCGGCTGGACTTCACCTGGTCGACCTCGGCGCGGGCGCCGGTCGAGGGGGTGAGCGTGTTCGGCACGCCGGCGGATTTTCGCGGCGACGGCAAGCCCGGCGACAGCCTGCTCAGCATCGTCGCCTTCGAATACAACGTGAGCCGCCACTGGGTCTGGGCGGTGGACTTCGCCGATAACCGCTTTGCGGGGACGCGCGTCGATGGCGTCGCCGGCGGCGCGGCCTATTACGCGAATTCCGGCTGGGGCGACGTGCGCTTCGCCGCGCCGGCGGTCGAGTACAACTGGAACGCAAACGTCGGCCTCATCGTCGGCGCCCGCATGCCGATTGGCGGCCGCAACGCCGGCGCGGGCGTGACTCCGGTCGCGGCGCTCAACTACGCCTTCTGATCGGCCCAGCTCAGGGTCTGAATCTTGCGCACGACCACGCCGAAGCTGAACGCACCGACGACCGCCGCGCCGCAGGCCAAGCCGAAGGTCGAGGTGAAGCCGCCCGTGAGATCGAGCAGCCAACCGGTGACCAGGGGCGCGACCACGCCCGCGCAGTTGCCGAGCGCGTTCTGCACGCTCATCCACTTGCCGCTGGCGCGCGGGCCCGCGAGCGTCTGACCGATCGCGTAGAGCGTCGGTGCGTTCGCGCCCACGCCGGTGGCGGCCAGGAACAGGCCGGTGATGGTCAAGGTCGTGTTGTCGGTCACCGCCAGGCCGAACCCTGCGGCCATGAGCAGCGAACTGCCGATGCTGACAGTCTTGCGCACGAGATTCGAGGTCGCGCCGCGTCTCATCCACCAATCGGACCCGTAGCCGGCCGCCATCGTCGAGAGACCTTGAGCGAGATAGATCAGTCCGCCGAGCGCCGCCATGTCTTGCACACTGAGGTGCCGCGCCTTGATCAAATAGGTCGGCAGCCAGGTGAGGATGAAATAGAAGCCGTAGTTGAGACAGAAGTGACCGATGCTGACGCCCCACAGCTCGCGCCGTGACAGGATGGCAAGGAAAGAGGGCGCCGCGCCGTCGTCGGCGGCAGGCGCGTTCGATTCGCTCGACAGGTTACGCGTGGCCATCAGCCAGGGAACCAGCCACAGCGCCGAGCCGATGCCGAAAAGCAGGAACAGCCAGCGCCAGCCGACTGCGGCCATGATGTTGCCGCCGGCGTAAGTGCCGAAGGCCGGCCCGATCGCGAGCCCCACGCAGATGAGCGCATTCGCGGCGCCCATGCGATTCTGCGGGAGATGCTGGCCCAGGAGCTTCGAGCTGCAGGGAAAGAACACGCTTTCGCCGAGGCCCAACAGCAGGCGCAAGACGATGAGCATGACAAAGCCCGTCGCCACGCCGGACAGGATCGTCGCCAGCGACCACAGCGCGAGGCCGAGCGCGAGTGTTCGATAGGCATTGATCCGCTCCTGCAGCCAGCCGGCGAAGATCATGCCGGGCGTGTAGCCCCAGAAGAAGATTGACAGCAGAAGTCCCATCTGCGTCGCCGAGACCTTCAGCTCGTCCTTGATCAAGGGCGCTGCGGTCGAAAGATTGCCGCGGTCGATGTAGTTGATGAACAGGGCCAGCGCGAGCAGACCGACAATGCCGGTTCCGAAGACAGCCTTACGCGGCGCGCCGATGGCGGCGGACGCGGTGCTCATGCGGCGATCGCAAACTGGATCAACGGCGCCTCCCCCGAGACCGTGGACAAGGCGCTGAGACTATCCGTCTCCCGAACGAAACGCCAATCCCGAACTTTCGGCGCGATTCGGTCGCCCATTTGATGGAGAGGCGGTCAGTAGAGGAAGGGAATTAGCCGCCAGGTGCGTTTCCGGTAGGCCTCGTATTCGTCGCCGAAGGCTTGGGACAGCAGCGCCTCTTCGGAATTGATGCGCGCGACCACGGGAACAAGGGTCACGAGCGCCAGGATTATGCCGACGATGGAGCGGAAGCCGAGGCTCCAACCGAGCGCGGTGAGGATGAGGCCGAGGTAGCTCGGGTTGCGCACGAAGCGATACACGCCGGCGGTGACCAGCGTGTGGTTCTTCTGAATCGCGACCAGTCCGCTGAAGCGCCGGCCGAGCACGAACACGGGCCACAGACGCAGGGCGTTGCCGATTGCAAAGATCACCACGCCGGTCCAGCGTGTCGCGTCGCCGTCGACGCTCCAGAAGTCGTAGCGGTCGGTGAGTGCGGGAACGAAGCCGCCGAACACGCCGAGCAGTGTGAACAGGATAAAGACCCAACGATTGCCGCGATCCTCTCGCTCGCCGGAACTCAGATTGCCTTGGGTGAACATCCCGCCCACGACCGCGATCAGGGTGATGACGACGAGCGCCGTCAGCGGGGGATGAGCGAAGAAGGCGTGCGGACCGCCAAAGGCCCAAACCGCCAGGCCGATATAGATCGCGGCAGGGAAAAGGATCAGGGCGGCTTTTGCCGGGAAGTTCATGGATGGACCATAACCTAACACCAAGGGACTAACGACGCGGCGGTTGTCGCGTTCAATTGGCAGGTGCCCAAAATCGCGAAGCCGCCTAAGCTCGGCCGAAGGGAACCCGCCGCCGCCGCCAGACTTGATCGCCGGGCAACAGGACGAGCGCGGGAAGGAGATCGAGGCGCGTATGCTTTTGGAGTTGAGCAAGGAGTTCGGCCGCATCGCCGGCCTGCTGCTCGATCCCCTGCTGTGGTTTCTCATGTTCGCGCTCGCGGTGGGGACCAAGCGATGGCTGGCGATCCCCGTGGCGGCGCTCGGCTATGTGATCTGGGCGACCCTGATGCTGGCCCTGGCCGAGGCCGGGGCGGGAGGCTGGTCGCTGGCCACCTCGAATTTCCTGGAGCGGCTGTTGGCGGCGCTGATCTGCGGCATGCTGGCCCGGCTGATCCTGCAGGCGCGCCGCCGCGCCGAGGCCCGCTGGGAACAGATGATGGCCGCCCGCCGCCCAAGGCCCGACCCTGACGCCGGGGAGCCCCAGGGCCCGGCCGCGCCGGGCTGAAGGCCAAGCCCCTAGCTTGGACCGCCTAACCGCTCCGGTTCTTGAATTCGCGGGTCGGGCCGCTCATGTGGCGTTCAG